>JAZBPO010000222.1:0-24252 GCA_036351675.1 Pseudomonadales bacterium | reverse complement strand
CGCGGGGAGCCTCTGTCCTCGTCGCCGAGCCTGCCGAGGCGGACTGGCAGCTACTGCTCGAGCTCGACGAGCGCGGGCAGGCGCCGGAAGCGAGGCTGCTCCTCGCGCCGCGCGGCGACGCACCGGGTCAGCAGCTCGCGTCCGTGTTCGTGACGCCTGCCGCGGCCGACACCCTGGCGCGCACAGCGCCCACGGTGATCCCGGTCACGGCTGGTGCCGTGGGCGGACGGGAGCCGGCTCCGCGCGCGACGCTGATCGCGGCCGCGCCGCGTCTCGAACAGGTCGATCCTGACGGCGTCTGCCTGAAGGGTCGCCGCGACGTGCTCTGCGCCGAGCTCCTCGTGGCACTCGAGCGACCCGGCTGGTTGTTCGTGTTCTCGACCCGGGACGGCCGAGCGCAGCCCCTCGCCTGTGACGCTTCGCCCGCGCGCAGCGACGCCGGAGAGCGCCGCTTCCGCTTCGCTGTCGGAGCCGCGGACGCTCCCGGGCGTCCGGACACGGGTATCTACGTGCTCGCAGTCCGCGAACGTGAACTCGCGCGCGAGCTCGCACGGACGCTGCGCAGCGCGCCGGGTGCCTGCGGGACGCGTGAGGGCCGACCGCTCGAGTACTGGCTGGGAACGCTCGCGGAGCTGTTCGAGCGACACCCCACCCGGATCGAATGGCATGCGGTGCATCTCGCCCGTCAGGGCGATCGGGTCATCAGGATCTAGGAGGCGACATGAGATTCCTGTTCGGTATCTGTTCTGGCGCGGTCCTGCTTCTGGTTCTCGCAGGTGAGGGTGCCGACAGCGGCGCCGGCGGCACCTTCGCGGGAGGTGTCGAGCGGGCCGTGCCCTGGCTCGCGGAACGCGTCCGGAGCCTCGAGCCCCCGCGGGCCGAGCCTGCGGCGGCTGTGCAGGCTCCTGCTGAACCGGCGCCGCGCCGCTCGGAAGGCGAGGCGCCGCTGCGCGACGATCCCGAGGCGCAGCCCGGGGGTGTCGCTGCGCTCTGGCCCGACGATGCGCCTCTCCCGGAGGCGTTCGGTGACGCCTACGCCTGGTGGGCGCGGGACGGAGAGGAGGCCGTACCGGCGCCAGGCCGTGAACCGGTGGACGTCCCGGCCCCGCTGGCGCCGGCAGCGCCGGAGCAGGCGCCCCCTGCGTCCGCAGGGGCGCCGACGGTGGCTGCCGAAGACGCACAGGCCGTCGCAGCGGTCGATCCGGTGACGCCCCGGACGGCGAGCGTCTGGATCCCGTTCCACAGCGAGCGCTCCGCCGCGGGCTTCGCGCAGCGCCTCGCGCGTGCCCTCGAACACCCCTTCGACGTTCGCCGTGAAGGGCCGGGGCGCTATCAGGTCGTGTTTCCCTACGACGATGCCGATCGTCGCGACGAGGTGCTCGCCCGTGTCGCCATGCTCACGGGGACGCAGCAATGAGCAGGCTGATGCACGGCCTCGTGATCTGCGCGCTGCTGTTCGCGCCGGCCGCGAGCGCTTCGAACGCGGTGCCCTGGCGTGGCTGCTTCGAAGCGGCTTCGCGCCTGCACGACGTGCCCATGGATCTGCTGCTCGCGGTGGCGGCGACGGAAAGCAGTCTCGATGCGGATGCGCGCTCCCACGCGAACGCCCACGGCGTGATGCAGATCCAGTGGCCCGGAACGGCCCACCACCTCGGCGTGCGGCGCGTCGCCGAGCTCTACAACCCCTGTCTGAACATCGAGCTCGGCGCGCGCTATCTCGCTGAACTCGAGGCGCGGGCAGACGGGGACCTCGACGTCGCGCTCGCGTCCTACAACTACGGACCGGGGCGTATCGAGCGTGCCCTCGCCAGCGACGGTCAATTGCCCGCCGGCGCGCGACGCTACATCGAGCGTGTGCGCGGCCACCGGGCACGGGTGCAGGCGGGAGAGACGGAGACCGTGGCGGCGGCCCTCGCGGCCGCGGGCGACGACCTCGTGCGCTTCGATGCGCGCCTGCGTGCCGAGCGCTTCGCGGCCCTGCTCAATGGCCGCTTCGACTCGGCCCGTTTCGAGGTCGTGCGGGGAGAGGATGGCCATGCCGTGCGGATGCGGGTGATCGAGGATGCCCTGTCTCTCGCGGACGCCTCGCGCCTGGCGGCGCTCGGTTTCACCGGGACGACGACGGAGGAGGCACGATGAGTTCACGAGATCGCAAGGACCTCGCGCGGGCCCTGGTCACGTTCCTCCTGTTCGCGACGACGCTCTGCGTCGGTCACGCCCTCGCGGGAGAGCCGCACACGCTGGTGGTGGATGGTCGCGTCGTGAACGTGGAGCCCGTGCTTTCCGAGCGACGTTTCGCGGAGGAAGCTGGCGACTGCGCGCCCGCGCGGCCGGCGCAGGGTGCCGGCCTCGTCGATCTGCTCCGCTGGGACCTCCGCGCCGACTGTCGCACGGTATGGCGTGCGGAGGCGTACGTGGATGGCTGGCGCGTCTGGTACGAGTGGGAGGACGAGGTCTACACGCGCATCGTCGACGAGGAGCCCGGCGAGACCGTACCGCTGCGCCTCACGCTGCACTGAGCGGGCGTGCTAGCTTCCGCCGGATGCACCCTTCCCCCCACAGCACCACCGACTTCGGGACGAAGCTGACCTACGGCTTCGGGGCCGTCGCGCAGGGCGCGAAGGCGAACGGCTTTTCCTACCTGCTGCTGTTCTTCTACAGCCAGGTGATCGGTCTGCCCGCCGACGCGGTGTCCTTCGCGCTGTTCATCGCCCTCGTCTTCGACGCGGTGTCGGATCCGGCCGTCGGCTATCTCTCGGACAATCTGCGGTCGCGCTGGGGCCGGCGTCATCCGTTCATGTACGCCTCGGCGATCCCGGTCTCGATCGGCTACTACTTCCTCTGGTCGCCGCCGGCCTGGTCCGAGACCGCGCTGGTCGCCTACCTGACCGTCATGGCGATCCTGATCCGCACCACGGTCACCTTCTACGACATCCCGGCGACGGCGCTGGTGGCGGAGCTCACGGAGGACTACGACGAGCGCACCAAGTTCGTCAGCTTCCGCTACTTCTTCGCCTGGTGGGGCGGCCTCACCATGGCCGTGCTCGCCTATCTGGTGTTCCTGCCGGAGGAGCGGGGCGGCCTGCTCTACGTGGAGGGCTGGGCGAACTACGGCCTCGCGGCGTCGATCATCATGTTCCTGTCGATCATGGTGTCCTCGCTCGGGACGCACCGGCACATCCCCTATCTGAAGCAGCCGCCGCCGCGGCCGCCGGGCGAGGAGGGCTTCGATCTGCGCCGCGCCCTGCGCGAGCTCGGCGAGACCCTCGGCAACCGCTCGTTCCTCGTGCTCTTCGTGGCCGCGCTGTTCACGGCCGTCGCCTCCGGCGTGTCGACGACCCTGTCGATCTACTTCACGCGCCACATGTGGGAGTTCACGACGGCGCAGATCGGCTATCTGCAGTTTCCCTATTTCTTCTCGGCCTTCCTCGCGCTGTTCGTCGCGCCGCTGGCGACCAGGACACTCGGCAAGAAGACTGCGGGGATCACCATCACGACCATCGCCGTGGTCATGGCGCCCATGCCCTACATCCTGCGCATGGTCGGCTGGTTCCCGGAGAACGGCACCGACGTGCTGTTCTGGACCATCCTCGCCTTCAACGGACTCGAGGTGACGCTGATCATCTGCTCCTCGATCCTCGTCGCGGCCATGATCGCGGACGTGGTCGAGGACTCGGAGGTCACCACGGGCCGGCGCTCGGAGGGGACCTTCTTCGCTGCCAACACCTTCGCGCAGAAGGCCGTGAACGGCCTCGGCGTGATCGTGGCGGGGCAGATCCTCGCCTTCGTGCAGTTCCCGACCCAGGCGGGGCTCGGCGAGGTGCCCATGGAGACGGTCTACGACCTGACGCGTATCTACATTCCCGTCGAGTGGGGCTTCTATCTCGTCGCGATCGTCATGCTCGGCTTCTATCGCATCAGCCGCGATGGCCACGAGCAGAACCTCACGAGGCTGACCGAGGCGCGCGCGGCGCGCCTGGCGGCGGAAACGACCGACCCGGGCGAGCTCGGCCCCGCGGGCCCCGGCGGTCTGCACCCGGCCGGTGCGCGACCGCCCGCCTGAGCGGCCGCGGCGCGCGAGTCGGCCCGTGCGCGGCATCTCGAGCGAGGACGCCTTCCCCGCGCCCTGCACCTGCCCGAGCTGCGCATCGCCGCGCATGCTCGCCTTCTGTCCCGATTGCGGTGAGCGTCGACCGAGCGCCGATGCCCTGAAGCTGCGCCGCCTCGCGACCGCATTCACGGGCGCTCTGCTCGATCTGGACGGCCGCTTCTGGGTGACGCTCAGGGCCCTGCTCATGCAACCGGGGCGCCTGACGGCGGACGCCATCGCAGGGCGGCGGCGCCCCTGGCTCGGCATCTTCCAGCTACTGCTGTTCGCGAACGTCGCCTACTTCCTGCTGCAGCCGTTCACGGGGCTCAACACGCTCGCCACCAGCTACGAGAGTCATCTTTCAGACCAGCTCTACTCGCCGCTGGCGTCGGAGCTCCTCGCACGGCGTCTCGCTGCGACCGGTGCGGACGCGGAGGCCCTGGCCGATCGCATGGCGGTCCGGCTCGATACCGTCTCTCGTGCGCTGGTCGTCCTGCTCGCGCCACTGTTCGCAGTGCTGCTGGCGCTCTTCACGCTGCCGCGGCGACTGCCCTTCGGCGGACAGCTGTTGCTCGCCATGGAGCTGCTCGCCTTCGAGTTGCTGTTCCTGTTCCTCTTCTATGCGGCGGGGCTCGTACTGCTCTTCGACGCAGTGGCGTCGTGCATGTCAGGTCCGGGTGAATCCGGTGAACTCGTGCTCACGGTCGGTGTGGTGCTTCCCGTGATCGGCTGGCTCGCGGTCGCCCTGCGTCGGGTGGTCGCCTTCGACTGGTTCGCCGCGATCTGGCGTGCGGCGCTGCTCGGGGCGCTGATGATCTTTCCGATCATCTGCTATCGGGGCCTGGTGTTCGTGGTCGCGCTGGCGGTCAGCTGATCACGGGACCTCACGCCCGTCGTTCCCGGGCGCACGGAGCCCACAGCCGCTATGCTCCGCCCCTCGATCCTGGGGGGGCTCGTCATGTATCTCCACGTTCTTCGCGGTGCGCTCGCACTGCTCGTACTCTTCGCCGTCTCCGCCCGGGCAGCCGACGATGACCCGCTGCAGCCGATCGCCTACGTTCCTGAAGCGATCGGGCCCTATCACTGGCCGATCACCACCGACACGCTGCGCGCACAGCAGTACTTCGATCAGGGCATGCAGCTGCGCTACGGCTACAGCGTGCGCGAGGCCGCGCGCTCCATGGCCATGGCGCGACGCCTCGACCCGGACTGTGCCATCTGCTTCTGGGGCGAGGCCTTCGCCCTCGGCTCCTTCCTGAACAGCGGCATGAGCAATGAAGACGGCGTGCTCGCCCATGCGGCGATCACTCGCGCCGAGGCGCTCATCGACAACGCCAGTCCGCTGGAAGCGGACCTGATCCGCGCCGCTGTCGTGCGCTATCCAGCGGACTACGACCAGGATGCACGGCGTCCGGTGGACGAAGCCTTCGCTGCGGCCATGGCGGACGTGCATGCCCGTTACCCCGAGCATCCGGAGGTCACCGTCGTCTACGCCACGGCGCTGTTTCTGCTCGAGGACCGTCGCGGCTACCGCGACCTCGAGGATCCCGACCTGCAGCGCATCCACGCATTGCTGAAGTCGGTGCTGGCCGACGATCCCGCACATCCCGGCGCGTGCCATCTCTACATCCATGCCACCGAATCGACGTCGCAGCCGGAGCTTGGATTGCCCTGCGCGGAGGTGCTCGGCGATGCGGTGCCCGGCGCCAGCCACATCCAGCACATGCCGTCGCATGCCTGGAACGAGGTCGGTCTCTGGCGCCGTTCCGTGGAGGCGAATCTGAAGGCCTGGCGCGCCGATCGTGCGGCGCTGCGCAACGCCGGTTTCTCCTACGGAGAGTCGCACAACCTGCACATGCTGCTGTTCGCCGCCTCCTTCGACGGCCAGGGCGACGTCGCCGTGCAGGCGGGTGACGATCATGCGGCGGTGACGGGCAAGCCGATCTATGCGCTGCTGACGCGCGTGCGCTTCGGCCGCTTCGACGAGATCCTCGAGATGGACACGCGTCCGGAGGAGCCGCTGCAGCGGGCGATCCACGACTTCGCGCGCGGCTACGCGCTCCTGCGCAGCGGCGACGTCAGGGGCGCGCAGCGTCTGCGCGACGCAGTGCTCGCCTATGCCGAGGACACGGACGATCGGCTCCGCTTCCACGACGCGGGAACGGTGATGTCGGCCCTCGGGGCGTTGCTCGAAGGAGAGATCCATCGCGAGGCGGGTGATCTGGACGCCGCGATCGCCGCCTTCGAGCGGGCCGTGGAGCTCGAGGACTCGCTCGACTACGACGAGCCCGAGCCGCTGCCCTTCGCGCCGCGTCACTGGCTCGGCGCGGCACTGCTGGAGGCCGGCCGCGCCGGCGAAGCGGAGCTCGTCTACCGCATCGAACTCGCCGATCACCCGCACAACGGCTGGTCGCTCTTCGGCCTCCAGCAGGCGCTCACCGCGCAGGGGCGCAGCGATGGCTACGTCGATCGTGACCTGGTGGCGAGCTGGGGCAGGGCGGACCTCGAACTGGAGGCGTCGCGCCTTTGACGGCGCGGAGAGCCGCTGCCCCGGCCGACCCGGGAGTCGCTTCGGCAGGCATCTGATCGAGTGCTCGTGCCGGCTTGCACGCTGCGGCCGGTGTCTGCACGTCACCCTCGTTCGCAGCGCTAGCTGGGAGCCGGCAGGCCAGGGGAAAGGAGCGGGATCTGGCCGAACCATTCAGCGACGACGGCGAAGCCGAGGAAGGCGCCTTCACGCCGGGCGAACGGCGCCGCGCGATTGCCGCGGCCACGCTCGGCAACGGCCTCGAGTTCTACGACTTCATCATCTTCGCCTTCTTCGCCATCCAGATCGGCGAGACTTTCTTCCCCTCCGAGAACAGCTTCCTGAGCCTCATGGCGTCGCTCGCGACCTTCGGCGCGGGCTTCGTGACGCGGCCGCTGGGGGCGCACGTGCTCGGTGGCTACGCCGATCGGCACGGCCGCAAGGCGGCGATGCTCATCAGCATGGTGCTCATGGGCGTCGGCATCCTCGTGCTGGCGCTCACGCCGGGCTACGCGAGCATCGGCTACGCAGCGCCCGTCATCGCCGTGTGCGCACGCCT
This sequence comes from Pseudomonadales bacterium, assembly GCA_036351675.1. Classification (GTDB taxonomy): domain Bacteria; phylum Pseudomonadota; class Gammaproteobacteria; order Pseudomonadales; family Azotimanducaceae; genus JAZBPO01. The sequence continues at coordinate 17,076 of JAZBPO010000222.1, read as the reverse complement.
CCTGCAGGGCTTCGCCCTCGGCGGCGAGGTCGGCTCGGCGACCGTGTACATGATGGAGAGCGCGTTGCCGCATCGGCGCGGTTTCACCATGAGCTTCCAGGGTGCGAGCCAGGCGATCGCCGCGACGATCGGTGCGCTCGTCGGCCTCGGGCTCTCCCTGGTGCTCACGGACGCCGAACTCTCGGAGTGGGGCTGACGCATCGCGCTGCTGCTCGGGGCGAGCATCGTGCCCTTCGCCCTGTGGATCCGGAATTCCCTGCCCGAGACGATCCACGGGCCGGACGTGGCACCGGTCGCGAACGACGGTCTGCGCTCCTATCTGCGCCCGATCGTGTGCGGCTTCTTCATCATCGCCTCGGGGACGATCGGCACCTACGTTTTCCAGTACATGGCGACCTACGGGCAGAACACGCTCGGTCTCTCGCCTGCCATCGCCTTCGCCGGGGAGGTCGCGATCAACGGCGTGACCGTGGTGATGGTGTTGCTCGGTGGTGTACTGAGCGATCGCTGGGGGCGGCGCCCCGTGATGCTCTATCCCCAGGCGCTGTTCTGCGTGCTCGTCGTGCCGTGCTTCTACTGGCTGGTGACGGCGCGTGACGCCCTGTCCTTCGTCGGCGCCAACGTGATCCTCGCGACGGTCATCGGCTTCGTCTACGGCTCGGTCTACGCCGCGATCAGCGAGAGCCTGCCACGGGAGGTGCGTGCGCGGGTGTTCGCGCTCGTCTACTCGATTCCCGTGGCGGTGTTCGGCGGTACGACGCAGCTTGTCGTGACCTGGCTGCTCGAGGTGACGGGCGAGCCCATGGCCATCGCCTGGTACCTGACCGCCGTGTCGATCGTCGGCGTGATCGCCATGAGCCAGTTGCGTGAGAGTGCTCCGCTTGCCGGGCGTGCTGCCGTGGCTTCGGCAACCGCCTGATACGCGCCGCGAGCGGCTTCTGGGCCGAACCGGAGCGCTTCGACGCTGGTCGCCTGCGAGCGGCTGCACTGTCGTGCATGAAGCCCCGCGGCGAAGACGGCATCGACGCGGTCATCGAGTGGCTCGCGCGGCATTCGTGCCGAGCCGTCGACGTCGTCGATCTGGCGACGGTCGGCGAGCCGCTGCTCGGGCGGATACTCGCCGAGGGCAGGCGCGTGTTCGGCAGCGACGAGGACTACGCCGCGCTCGTCGTGCGCGATCTCTTCGAGAAGGCCGATTTCCTGCCCCATCAGCAGCGCATCCTCGAGGAACGCAGGCGGAAATGGATCGGGCGGTGATCGATCGCAACCTCGAGTTCCTGCGCCGCTGTCTTCGGCGAGGCGAAGACAGCTGTCCTGCGACGGCGATGCCGAGGACATCCTAAGCCTCAACCTGACGCGCGCCGCTTGTGTCGCTGCTTGCGCGATAACGACAATCCCGGATTCATCGACTCCGATACGGACCTCGACCATGCCCGGAAGCGTCATGCATCGCGCGGCGTGCATCTGCGCGCTGCTCGCTCTCCCTCTCGGTGCGACTGCGACCCTGGAACCAGGCGATGCAGAGAAGATCCACGAACTCGCGACCGAACTGGCCGCCACTGGTCAACTGAACGGCGGGGTTCTCGTCGCGAAGGGCGAGACGGTCATCTACCGCGGTGCATCCGGATGGGCTGACCGGGAACTGGGCATTCCGAACACGGTCGATACCCGCTTCTTCAGCGCCAGTCTGGGCAAGATGTTCACGGCCATCCTCACGATGCAGCTCGTCGACGAGGGCTACATCTCCCTGGATGACCCGATCTCGAATCACCTGAGCTGGTTCGATCATCCACGCGCAGAGGAGATCAAGGTCGAACATCTACTCGCCCATCGATCCGGGCTGGCCGAGATCTTCGACGAGCGCGTCAACGAGAACCCCAGCGAGAGCGTGCCGCGGGAACTGCTTGCGACCATTGCCGGCCTGGAGCTGGACTTCGCGCCCGGCACAGCCTTCTCCTACAGCAATACGGGCTACGTTCTGCTGGCGGAGATCGTCAAGCAGCACTACCGGGATGACTACGACTCCATTCTTCAGGCCAGGATCTTCAAGCCGTTCGGGATGAGCTCTACCTACTGGTCGCGCTCGATCTACGGACCCGGCGCGCCCGTCTACTACCTGTCGGACGGCACGCTGCAGCTGCCGGGTGACTATCTGGACTTCTCCGGCCCCGGAGCCGAAAAAACCACGCTGGCAGATCTGCACAAGTTCATGGTCGCAGTCCTGAACGAGCAGTTGCTCAGCGAGAGCAGCTGGGAGCGCGTGCTGAGCCCGCACTCACGGCCCGAGGAAGCCATGGCCGGATGGGGGCCGCACAACGCACCGTACGGATACGGATTCAGCCTCGCCGAGCTACCTCACGAGGGTGAGAGCGTCAGCCTGAGCTATGGGCACGGCGGTGCCAGCGCAGGCGCCTCGTGCAACGCCGTCGTGTTCCCTTCCTCTGGAAGGATCGTGATCACCTGGAACAACCAGTTCATCGATCCGATCATGCTCCCTCTCCACGCCGGGCTCGCGTCCATCAGTGCGGAGTAGTGCGTATCCGGTCCACATCCGACCGAGCCGATCACGGCGTGCGCTGTCCTCGACTGCAGCTGTGTGCCGGCCTGCTGCCGATCGGGCGCCGCCGCTCCAGGGCGTAGTCATGGTCGGCGGCATCACCACGAGCAGGGTCCGGATCCGCGTGCAGCGTACGGTCGATCGCGCGGATCGAGCCAGCTATGAGAGTCCCTCGATCGCTGGACTCTGACTTTCTTCGAGCGCGCTCTGAACAGGAACAAGGCCACGTGCGGAATCGCGAAGATACCCAGCGTAGTCGGCCCTTGAAACGAGACGATCCACAACTTGGCGATGCTGGCCTGGTGGGCCGAGCGCCGAGCGCCGAACGCGGGGGGCTCAGGCTGAAGCGTTCGCCTCGCTGGTCGCGGTGGGCGCCGCGTCGCCGCCGACTTCCAGCACCCCGCCCGCGGCGCGGTGCGTCGACGCGAACAGCATGTACAGCGACGGCAACACGAAGAGCGTGAACACGGTGCCGATGAGCATGCCGCCGACCAGCACGATGCCGATGGAGTTGCGGGCCTCGGCGCCGGCACCAGTGACGAGCACGAGCGGGAAATGGCCCATGACCGTCGCGCCGGTGGTCATGAGCACAGGCCGCAGGCGCGTTTCCGCCGCTTCCTTGATGGCTCGCAGCTTGTCGGCGCCTTCCTCCTGGAGCTGGCGCGCGAATTCGACGATGAGGATCGCGTTCTTCGACACGAGCCCGACCAGCGTGATGAAGCCCACCTGCGAATAGATGTTGATGGTCGTCCAGCCGAGGAAGGTCAGCAGCATGGCGCTGGAGAGCGCCAGCGGTACCGAGCCGGCAAGCACCACGAGCGGATCGCGGAAGGAATCGAACTGCACCGACAGGCACAGGAACACGAAGGCGAGCGAGATGCAGAGTACCCCGACGAGCGTGTTGCCCTCCTTGCGGAGCTGCCGTGACTCGCCGGCGTGGTCGAGCGTGTAGGTGCCGGGGAGGATCTCCCGCGCCGCGTCCTCGAGGGCCGTCAGCGCCTGGCCCTTGGTGACGCCCGGCACCACCGCGCCGGTGACGCGGAAGGCGTTGTTCTGCTGGAACTTCGACAGCACGCGCGGACCGACCTCCCGCTCGAGCGTCGCGACCGCGGAGACGGGGACGAGATCGCCGGCCGGCGTGCGCAGCTTCAGATCGAGCACGGCACCGGGATCGGGGCGCTCCGCGTCCTCGAGGCCCGGGATCACGCGATAGGCCCGCCCGTCGAGGTCGAAGCGGTTCACGAAGTTCGTGGACAGGTACACGGACAGCTGCCGGCCGACCTCCGCGAGATCCAGGCCGAGGTCCGCGACGCGGTCGCGGTCGAGCACGAGGCGACCCTGGGGCAGGTCGATGCGCAGGTCCGTGTCGGCGTAGAGGAACATGCCCGTGGCCATGGCCGCATCCACGAGTTCGCGGGCGTACGGGAGCATGTCGATGGGCTCGTCCCCCGACATCACCACCAGCTCGACGTCGAAATTGCCGGCCGTGGGCAGCGCCGAGGGCAGGATCGGAAAGGCCTCGAGGCCGACGACGCCGGAGGTTGCGCCGAAGGCCATGGGCAGCATCTCGTGCACGGAGAGTTCGCGCTCGCCGTGCGGCACGAACTCCATGCCGCTGAAGCCGCCCGAGGGGCGGACGATCTGCCACATGTATTCGGCCCCGGGGAGGCCGAGCATGGCGTCCACCACGTCCTGCATGTGTTCGGTGGTGTAGTCGAGCGTCGATTCCGGCGCGGCGCTGAAGATGACGTTGATGGAGGACTGATCCTCCGTCGGTGCCAGCTCCTTCTGCGAGAACAGGAAGAAGGGCACGGCGAGCATCGTCACCCAGGCCGCGACGAAGATCACCTTGCCGTTCGCTCGCAGAAGCCGGTCGAGGGCGGCGCGATAGAGCAGGGCCGTGCGCTCGAACTGCGTGTTCACGAGGCGCGTGAGACGCCCTTCGCGGCCGCCCTCCGGTGACACCCAGGCGCTCATGATCGGCGACAGGGTGAGGGCCACGATGCCGGAGATGAGCACGGCCACGGCGAGCGTGAAGGCGAACTCCTTGAACAGCACGCCGGTCAGCCCCGTGAGGAAGCCGATGGGCGCGTAGACGGCGGCGAGGGTCAGCGTCATGGCGATGATCGGCGCGAGGAGCTGGCGTGAACTCGCGAGCGCCGCCTCGCGCCGGCCCATGCCCTCGCGCATGTAGCGCGCGACGTTCTCCACCACGACGATCGCGTCGTCCACGACGAGCCCCACGGAGAGGACGATCGCGAGCACCGTGAGCAGGTTCAGGGAGAAGCCCATGAGCGCCATGGCCGCGACCGCGCCGAGGAGCGAGATGGGGATGGTCACGAGGGGCACGAGGGCCGTGCGCACGGAACCCATGAGGGCGACCACGACGAGGCCCACGAGGAGCACGGTCTCGATGAGGGTGATGCCGATCTCGCGCAGCGCGTCCCGCATGTAGGTGGTGACGTCGAAGCCGACGACGACCTCGAGGCCCGCGGGCAGGGTCGGGTTGATGTCCTCCAGCACCTCGTACATGCGGTCGGCGATCTCGATCTCGTTCGCGCCGGGCAGGGGCCAGACCGCGATGTAGATCGTGTCCTGCTGCGTCGCCCGGGCCGTGGCCGAAGCCTCGACGGCGCCGAGCTCGACGCGGGCGACGTCGCCGAGACGGATCAACGCGCCGCCCTCGTTGCGGATCACGAGCTGCTCGAATTCCTCTGCGGTCTCGAGGTTGGTGTTCACGCGGAGTTCGATGCGCTGCGCCTCGTTCTCGCTGCGGCCGATGGTCGCGATGGTGTTGTTGCGGGCGATGGCCGCCCGCAGCTCCGAGGCGGAGACGTCGAAGGCCTCCATGCGCGCCGGGTCGAGCCAGACGCGCATGGCCGGTTCGAGGCCGCCCTCGAGGGTCACGCGCTGGACGCCGGGGATGGAAGAGAGGATCGGGTTCACGCGCCGCGTCAGGTAGTCGGTCACCTCTGCGCGGGACAGGCCGTCGTCGAGGATCACGTCGAGATACCAGCCCGCCTGGGGTCGGTCCGCGCGGCGCACTTCCACGGACGGGTCCTCGGCACCCTCCGGCAGCTCGAAGCGGATCTGGCCGAGGCGCGTGGAGAGTTCCGCGAGGGCGTCGGTGCTGTCCTCGTTCAATTGCAGGTAGACGGTGACGGTGCTCAGGCCCGGGACCGTGCGCGACTCGATGTAGTCGATGCCGGGGATGGTCGAGGCCGCGCGCTCGACGAGATCGGTGATGAAGCCCTGCACCGTCTCCGCCGAGGCGCCGACGTAGGGCGTGGTGATCTCGAGTGAACTGCTCTCGATGCGCGGGTACTGCAGAACGGGCATGGCCAGCGCCGCGCGCAGGCCGACGAGCAGCAGCGTCAGCGCGATGACCACCGCGAGGACCGGCCGCTCGACGAAGACGTCCGTGAACTTCGGGCGGCGAGCCTCGCCCGTGAGGAGGTCGATGCTCATCGTTCCCCTCCACTCTCCGCGGCGACCAGCACGCCCTCGCGCAGCTTGAAGGCACCGGTGGCCGCGATGCGCTCGCCGGGTTCGAGGCCCGCGAGGACGACGGTCATGCCGTCCCGTTCCGGCCCCGGCTCCACGCTCCGGCGCCGGGCGCGTTCCTTCGCGATGGCGCCTTCCTCGGCCGGCTCGAGGACGTACACGCTCGCACCGAAGGTGTCGCGGCGGACCGCGATGCTCGGGACCACGGCGACGCGCCGGTCTTCCCCGGTCGGCACCTCGACGGCCACGACCATGCCCGGGACGAGCCGGTCACCGACGTCACGGGCGAGGGCGCGAAAGGCGACGTTCCGAGAGGCCGTCGCGACGACCGCATCGCGGGCGACGATCTCGGCCTGTCGGGGCTCGCCATCGAGCTGGAAGGTCACGGCCGTGCCGAGCGGCAGCGTGGCCGTCTGCTGCGGCAGCGGGAAGTCGAGCCACACGTCGCCCTCGCCGCCGACGAGGCGTGTCACCAGCGCGCCGGCATCCAGGTACTGGCCCGCCTCGAAGGTATGCAGGCCGGTGCGGCCGGCGAAGGGTGCGCGCAGCGTGCGTTTGTCGATCACGGCCTGCAGCCGGTCTGCGGTGGCCACGGCGGCGTCGAAGCGGGCGCGGGCCGTGTCTCGGTTCTCGCTGGTCCCGGCGCCGGTCGTGAGCAGCTTCTCGGCACGCTCGAGGGCGAGGCGGGCGATCTCCTGCTCCGCCCGGGCCGCGGCGAGCTGCGCGCGCTCTTCGGAGATGTCGAGGCGAAGCAGCAGCTGGCCGGCGTCCACGCGCGCGCCCGGTGCGAAGCCGACCTCCACGATGCGCCCCTCGAGTTCCGTGCGGACCTCCACCGAGCGGACGGCGACCACGTCTGCCGGTACGCGCGTGCTCGGGCGGTAGCGGTCCTCTGGGACGGTGAACGCCTCGACGGCCTCGACGGTCTCCGGGAAGGCAGCGCCCTGCGCGATGGCGGCACGGATCTGGCTGTACTTGTACCAACCGAGTCCGCCCGTGATGGCCAGGCAGACGACGACGAGCAGGACCCAGGAGGCGAACTTCATGACGGCGGCCGTGGCTGAAGCGGGCTCCTTCGTACACGAGCCGACGGGGGGCAGCAAGCTGGCATCCCGATGCGCGTCGATGCGCTGGCCGGAAGGTATCCCTCAGAACGGCGTGAGCGTGAAGCTCATGCGGGTGCCGGGTAATTCGCCCGGCCCGGGCTCGCCGTGCACGGGCGCGCAGCGGATCGTCTCTCCCCATCGCGCGAGCGTGACGCGACAGAAGTAGAGCCCCAGACCGGCTTTCCCTCCCGTGTCGACTCCGCGCGAGAAGGGATCGAAGAGCGTCGGGCGCAGGTGGTCCGGAACGCCGCTGCCTGCGTCGACCACGGCCACGGCGTAGCGGTCCCCCTCCTGTGCGAGTTCGATGCGTGTCTCGGTCCCCGAAGGACTGAAGCGCAGCGCGTTCTGGAGGAGATTCGCCAGGACACGCTCGAGGAGCTCGCCCTCCGCGCGCACGCGCGTGTCGCTGTCTGCGGGCAGATGATCCACGACCGTGAGCGTCACCTGCTGAGCTTCGAAGGCGGCGCCGAACGCGTTGCGCGAAGCATTCGCCAGTGCCCGCAGCTGCGGCGCTTCCTCGCGCACCAGCGCTGTCGGGTCGAAGGGCGCGAACTCGGCTGCGAAGGTCTCGAGCATGGAGCGGATCATGCGTCGTTCGACGTCGCACTGCTCCAGTGCCATGTCCACGAGCGGATCGTGGTCGGGTGCGTCGCCGAGCATCTCCAGAGCGCCGTAGATCGCCGTCAGCGGCCCGCCGAGATCGTGGACGAAGGCGTGCAGCATCATCTCCCGGCGTTCGCGTTCCTTCATGAGCCGTTCGTAGCCCAGGCTGTAGCTGCGTGCGCTCTGGAACACGGCCTGGTGGTAGAGGCGCTTGTCGTCCACGAGGCGGAGCTGCAACGCGATCCGACCGTCGAGGAGCAGGCCCGTGGCGGACAGGTTGCGCACCACGCCCCGGCGATCGGTCTCGGCCCAGGGGCCGCTGGTCATGATCGCCTCGGGGTCGGCCGCCAGCGCTTCGCGCAGCACGTCCAGCCAGCTGTCGAAGAACAGGAGCGCACCGGGCAGCGAGAAAGGGGCGCTCTGGTCCGCGGCGGGATCCCCTTCGACGCCGAAGTCGCGGAGCCAGGCCGGCACCGCGCCCAGCGTGACGAAGCGATCGCCGTCCTGCTCGAGGAGGTCGACGACGTCCAGCCGTGCCTTGATGCGCTCGGAGTCACGCATCGATCATCGCCTCGACGAGGAGGTCGAAGGCGTCCTCCACGCGATCGCCCGTCAGCGCGCTCGTCTCGAGCACGGCCAGGGCTTCGCGTCCCAGCGCGTCGAGGTCGTCGGTGCGGAGTTCCCAGGCGTCCTCGAGGTCCTTCTTGTTCGCGAGCAGCACGAAGGGGACGGGGCCGAAGGTGGTGCGGATGCGGTCATGGATGCCCTGCGCCACCTCCACCGTGAGCCGCCGCGTACCGTCCACGACCAGCAGATAGCCCCGCATCCCGCGCAGGTAGCTGCTGCGGACGGTGTAGAACTCGTCCTCGCCGGCGATATCCCAGATGACGCAGGTCGCCGCGCCGTTGCGCGTCTGGACGACCTTGGTGTCGATCTTCACGCCGATGGTCGTGTGGTAGCGCTCGCTGTAGATGCTGTGGACGAAGCGCTCGACGAGGCTCGTCTTGCCCACCGCATAGGCGCCCACCATGCAGAGCTTGAGCTTCAAGGCGTTCCCTCGCCGCAGCGGCGACGCCGCCCGCAGCGCGGGATTATGTGTGCCATGCGCGTCGATGGCGAACGCTCGTTCGTGCGGGTGTGATCGACTCGGCGTCGCCGGCCGCGCGGCGACTCCGCGGTGTTTCGTCTGCCGTGTCTCGGGTTCGACCGCAGCGTGCGTCGTGCGTGGGCGGGGCACGAGGCCCGGAGCTGGTACCTTTCCAGGGAGGGGTGACGACGGAGGACGAAGTGATGACCGCGCGCATCTGGCTCGCGGGCGCCACCGGCTACATCGGCCGGGCGCTGGCGAAGGAACTCGTGGCCCGAGGGCATGCGGTCACGGCGCTGGTCCGCCCCGGCGCCCTCGAGCGCGTGGACGACCTCACCCGAGCGGCGCTCGCGTCCTGCCGGCTCGTCGAGGCCGAGCTGACGGAGGCGGGGCTGCGTGAGGCGGGGCTCGCGCACGAACCCGTGGACGCGGTGTTCTCCTGCATCGCCTCCCGCACCGGCGTCTCGGAAGATGCGTGGCGCGTCGATCATGGTGCGAACGTCGCGCTGCTCTCTGCAGCACAGACCGCCGGGGCGCGCCAGTTCGTGCTGCTTTCGGCGATCTGCGTGCAGCGGCCGCAGCTCGCCTTCCAGCACGCCAAGCTCGCCTTCGAGGCGGCGCTCCAGGCGTCCGGCATGGCGTTCTCCATCGTGCGACCGACGGCTTTCTTCAAGTCCCTCGCGGGGCAGGTCGAGCGCGTGAAGGCAGGGAAGCCGTTCCTCGTCTTCGGTGACGGAGCGCTCACGGCCTGCAAGCCGATCAGCGAAGGCGATCTGGCGCGCTATCTTGCCGACTGCCTGGACGATCCGGCGCGGACGAACCGCATCCTGCCGATCGGCGGTCCGGGGCCGGCGATCACGCCGCGGGAGCAGGGCGAGATGCTCGCGCGCGTGCTCGGCGTCGAGCCGACCATCCGCTCCGTGCCCGTGGGCCTCTTCACCTTCATCGGCGCCCTGCTCGCGCCGCTCGCGCTGGTCTCCCGGCGCATGGCGGAGAAGGCAGAGCTGGCGCGCATCGGACGCTTCTACGCCACCGAGTCCATGCTGCTCTGGAACGAGGCGGCGCAGGCCTTCGACGCAGAAGGCACCCCCGAGACAGGCACGGAGACGCTCGAGCAGTTCTACGAGCGGGTCGCGAGCGAGGGGCTCGCGGGGCAGGAGCTCGGTGCGGCGAAGGTGTTCTGAGCACCTGCGTCGCTGCGGTCACCGCATGGTCGCGCTCGAGTGGCTCAATGCCCTGCTTCGAGCACGGCGCGTACGCGCTCGACCACGCGCTCGAGTTCGTCCGCGGGCGCGGCATCGGCGGTAACCGCCGGTGCTTCATCACCGACCCGCGTGGCGCGGCCCTCCGAGACGAGGAGGTCGTGCAGCGCCGTCAGATCGCGTGGCCAGCCGGCCAGGCCCCAGAGGCGCAGGGCCTCGATCGCGGCGGCGATGGGGGGCAGAGCTTCCGCCAGCGCCAGTGCACGTCGTCCCGCACTCGGCATCTCCGGCAGTGCGTAGATCTGCAGGGGGCGACCGAGGCGCGCGATCTCCGTGAGCATGGACACCGAGTCGCCGGTGACGACGAAGCGATCGCCGAGGCCGAGCAGGGCGAGGTAGGGATTGTCGGAGGCGCCCGGCTCGAAGGCGTGCAGGCGCGCACCCGCGGGCAGGCCGGCGCGCAGCGCGTCGACGACTTCGGGTGGCGTGCGCCGCGAGGTACTGACGAAGAGGCCACCGCCGCGGGGCATGGAGGCGAGCGTGCGCCCGAGCAGGTCGCGGGCGACGTCTGCATCGAGGGCGAAGGGCCGGGTCCGGCCGCCGACGAGCAGGACCGTGAGGGGGCGCGGGAGGTCGGCGAGGCGTTCCCGCCACACATCGGCTTCCGAGGCGATGCTGGCCTCGTCCAGACGAATGAGCGGGAGACCGAGCCGCAGGACCCGGGCGTGCTCGGGCATGCGGTTCTGCGCCGGCGTCACCATGAGGTCGAAGTCCCCGAAGAAGCGCTTCGGGCGACCGAAGAGCACCACGCGGGTCCGGCCACCCGACTGCCTGCGTATCCACAGCGCCGCCATCGCCGGCCGGCGTCCGATCGTGAGAATGAGCTCGGGCCAGGGCGGCTCGAGACGATCCGAGGCCTCGCGGTCGAGGTGGAAGAGCGCAGGCACGAACAGCGGTTTCCCCTGTTTCCAGCGCTCGCGGAACACGAGCCGTCGCACCTCGCAGGGCTCGCCGAGGGCCTCGGCGATGCGCTCGACCTGCCGGTTGTCCCCGACCTTGTCGCCGAGGAGCAGCCAGACGCGCGCGGGAGGAATGACGGCCTCGCTCACGCCAGCATCCACGAGTGCCGCGCGTCCGCCCGGAGCGTCGTGCTTGGCATACTCGCGCCATGGACGACTACCTCGCCGACATGTTCCGCCTCGCTCGTGACGGCGAGCTCCAGGGCATCTGGTTCTGGGCCGCTGTATACGTCGCGCTGGTCTGCACGGCTTCCCTGCGCTTCCAGCTGCGCACGCGTCGCTGGCCCACGACGACAGGGCAGCTGGCACGGCTCGGCATCCGCAGGTTCGGCGCCAGTGAGATGACCCTTTCGGAACAGGATCACGTCGGCGATGCGCTCTACACCTATCGCGTCGCGGGCAAGGACTACGAGGGCAGGCGCATCTCGCCGTGGATCGTGGTCGCGAGCCACAACGCTCGGGCCCTGCTTCGACTGCAGAACCGCGGCGTGGTGCGCGCCGCGAGCGGAGAAGTCCGCGTGCACTACGATCCGAGGCGTCCGCAGAAGAGCTTCCTCGTCGTCGCGGGCTGGCCGGGGCTGCTCCTCACGGCGGCGGTGATCGTCCTGCCCGCGGTCGGCTACTACTTCCGCTTCCATCACTGACCTGCCCGGTCAGTAGCGCCAGCTCGTGAGATCGGCGCCGTCCGGCGCCGTCTCCTCGATGCGCTCGAGGATCCGTGGCAGGTACATGGTGTTGTAGCGCAGCCGGGAGAGGTGGTTGCCGTTCTCCTGGTCGCCGTTCCAGCAGTGCTCGGCGCGATCGCCGTAGTCGACGACGCCGCCGTAGTAGGGATCGGTCGTGGACTCGAGGAACGCCTCGGTCAGATAGACGGCGTTGTTCAGGTAGTAGTTGTCCATGTCGCCGACGTAGATGTGCAGCTTGCCCTCGAGCTTCGGGCCGAGCGTCGCCCAGTCGCGCTCGAGGATGTGGCGCAGGTCGTAGTGCTCGCGCCAGTACTCGGCCACCTCGTGATCGATCTCGCCCGTGGCCTTGTCCCAGAGCCGCTTCGGATAGCCGTCCTCGTCCTGCGGCGAGTAGGTCGCTTCCCAGATGTCCCACTGCTGACCGGAGCGGGAATTGTCGCCGAGGGCGCGCTCGAGCTGGTTCATGCCGTACAGCGTGCTCGTGACGTGGCCCAGGTGATCGCGTCGGCCCGGGCGCGGCAGCGTCTGGAAGTCGCTGTCGTAGAAGTAGGCGTTCTCGTCCTCGTAGATGTTCACGAGCGTGTAGGCGCGGAAGTCGATGGGGTCCGGGCAGGCCACGAAGGCGCCGTTGAACTCGTCGGGATAGAAGACCTGCGTCGCCATGGCTTCCCAGCCGCCGGTGGAGCCGCCGTAGGTGAAGCGCGCCCAGCCCTCGCCGATGCCGCGGAAGCGGCGCTCGATGAAGGGGATGAGTTCGTGGTTGATGGCGTCGCCCCAGGGGCCCTGGGAGGCGGAGTTCACGGCGTAGGAATCGTCGTAGTAGGGCGTCGGGTGCTGGATCTCGATCACCAGGAAGCGTGGGAAGTCGTCGCTGATCCACTGCTGGTAGAAGGCGTGCGCCTCCTCCTGCTGGATGCGGTTGTAGCCCTCGATGTCGAAGCGCGCGCTGTAGTCCGGTTCCAGATCCGCATCCGGCGGTTCGGGCCGGAAGCCGCCGAAGTCGCTCGGGAAGTGGCCGTGGAACACCATGAGCGGATAGCGCGCCTCCGGGTGCTCGTCGAAACCGCGCGGGATCAGCACGTGTGCGCCGAGGTAGACGTCCTCGCCCCAGAACTCCGACAGCAGTTCGCTGCGCATGCGCACGTGCTTGATCCAGGGCGTGTCGGCGGGCGGCTCGATCTCCGGGATGGCCGCGTCGAGCACGATCTCGAAGCGCTGGCTGCCGGTGGCCGCGATCTCGATCTCCCTGGGCGTGGAGAGGAAATTGCCCGGCTTGCGGTTCCACTTCTGCCCCTCGCCCTGATCGGGCGGCAGGCTCACCGTGTGGCCGGTCGCGAGGGTGAAGTCGCGATAGCGGTTGAGGAGCGCCTGCACGCGATAGCGTCCGGGGGGAAGCGCCTGCAGGTCGGCGACCGGAAAGCCCGCCTCGCCGCCGGTGAAGCTGCGCGTCGCACCGGCGGCCCAGTCCTCGACGTTGCGCCCGAACACGGGCTGCGCCGAGGGTCCGTCGCCGACGCGGAAGCGCGGTTCGCTGTCCTGCGCGCCCTCGCCGCTGCGCGCGAGCATGAGGAGCAGGCGGCCCTGCTGGGCATCGTCCGTCAGCTCCGGCGCGAGGCGGACGTCGAAGCGCAGATCGCGCACCGCTTCGGCCGCGGCAGGGCCGGCCGCGACGAGGCCGGTGACGGCGAGCAGGAGGAGGCGTGCGACGAGACGTCGCGGCGACGGGAAGGCGGTGCGGACGGGTCGGTGCAAGGATCGGATCCTCCTGCGCATCGGGTTGTCGCAGCTTAGGCGATTGCGCAGGCTCCCCGCACCGGGGCAGGGGCTCCGCGCGGAGGGGAGGGAGCATGTCCGACCCGGATCATCAGGCGACGCCGTACCGGCACCGCATCGCCGTCGCCGCGGACATCCCGGCGATCATGGCGCTGATGGGCGCCGCCATCGAACACAACATGCGGCCCTTCCTGTCGCCGGCGGGGATCGTGGCGGCCCGGGAGACCATGGGCGTCGACCGTACGCTCGTCGACGACGGCACCTACTTCCTCGTCCATGCGGACACGGCGGCCGGTGCGGTACTGGTGGGCTGCGGAGGCTGGGGCCGGCGGCGGACGCTCTACGGCGGCGATCACACGGTCGGCCGCGACGACTCGCTCGCCGATCCGGCCACGGACGCCGCGCGCATCCGCGCCATGTATACGCATCCGGACTGGACCCGGCGCGGCATCGGTACGCTGCTGCTGGAGCTCGGGGAGGCCGCGGCTCGCGCCGCCGGCTTCGCGACCATCGAGCTCGGCTCCACGCTCGCCGGCGAGCCTCTGTACCGGGCGCGCGGCTACGTCGAGATCGGGCGCGAGACGCATCGCGCGGCCAACGGTGCGGACAACGTCGTGATCCACATGCGCAAGTCGCTCGTCGACGGCTGAAGCGTACGGCTCGCTGCGCAGGCGGGGCGGACAGGCTTTGTTCAGGCCGCTTCGCTTTTCAGGGTGAACGAGGGCTGGACAGGCTTGTTACTTTTGGTATCATTCGCGCCGTCGCTCCGATCGCTCCCCCCAACGCCTCGGAGCCCCATTCCACTGCAGGAGTGCACCGTGCCCGCTCTCGTCATCACGCTCGCGATCTTCCTCGCGGGCGGCGCTGCTCTGTTCGTCAGCGTCCGCCGCCACTACGAAGCCGAATTCCGGCGCATCGCCGCACGGACCAACGACGAGCGCGCCGCCACGGAGGTGCTGCTCGCTCATCGCCTCACGGGCATGATCTGGTGACCGTCGCGCCTGCCCTCGTGCAGGCGCGTCTGCCTCAACTGCGGGTGAGCGGCATCACGGTCTCGGCGAAGCGCTCCATGCGGTCGAGGCCGCCCGGGCCCGCGAAGAAGAACGCCGGCACCATGATCCGCCCGACGCCCAGTGCCGCGAGCTGCTCGACGCCCGCGGCCGGGTCCTTCATCTGCGCACCGAACATCGCGTTGATCTCGATGCTGTCGGGGTCGCGTCCCTCCAGTTCGCAGCGCGCGCGCAGCCGCGCGATTAGCGCCGCGAGACGCTCCGGATCACCCTCGCCGGGGAAGTAACCGTCGGCGATCCGCACGGCGCGACCGATGGCCACGTCGGTGTCGCCGCCGACGAGGATGGGGATGTTCCCGTTCACGGGTCGCGGACTGCAGGTCGCGGGCTCGAAGTCCACGAACTCGCCATGAAACTCCGCGTGCGGAGCGGCCCAGAGCGCGCGCATGGCCGCGATGTATTCGTCGTTGCGCCGGCCGCGCCGCTCCCAGGGCACGCCCAGCGCCTCGAACTCCTCCTTCAGCCAGCCGACGCCGAGACCGAGCTCGACGCGGCCGCCGGAAAGTCGGTCGAGGGTCGCGAGTTCCTTCGCGAGCACGAGCGGATTGCGCTGCGGGACGATGAGGATGCAGGTCCCGAGGCGGAGCGTGGGCGCCGCCGCGGCGGCATAGGCGAGCCAGATTAGCGGATCGGGGATCGGCGTGTCCGGCTCCGCCGGGATCTTGCCGTCCTTCGTGTATGGATAGCGCGAGTGGATGGAATCGGGGAGCACGACGTGCTCGCCGCCCCAGACGGACTCGAAGCCCGCCGCCTCCGCCCGGCGGCAGAGTTCCAGCGTCTCCGGTCCTTCGATTCCGATGCTGCTCGCGAAGGCGAGTCCGACCTTCATCTTTTCGACTCCTCCCCAGGATGCCCTCGGCGAGCCTAGGGAACCTCTGAACGACTCGTCCAGCCCTCTGCGGAGCGATTTCGGCCCAGTCGGCAAGGACGTCCGGTCCGGCGTTCCGGCGCAGGGAAGGCTGGTTGCCTTTGCAAGCGACGCCGGACCGAACGCAGCCGATGGGCCGAAAGCGCCCGCCCGCAGCTGCGTTGTCTCCGCTCGACGTGTACCCGACACGCCTTCGCGAAGACGCCTTGCTGCAGACGCAGCAGGAAAGCCAGAGGGTGGACGAGTCGTTCAGAGGTTCCCTGGTGCAAGGCAGGCGGGAGGGTTACGGCCGGGTGCGGGTGCCTCCTCAGCGACGGATGCCCTGGTGGATCGCGAGCACGACGAGGGCGCCGACGATGGCCACGCCCATGCTCCGCACGTCGAAGCCCTCGACGGTCCCGAAGCCCAGCTGGGATCCGATCCAGCCGCCGACCACGGCGCCGAGCACGCCGATGACGGTCGTCATGACGAAGCCGCCCGGATTCCTGCCCGGCATGATCAGCTTCGCCAGCGCGCCGGCGACAAGGCCGAAGACGATCCAGCTCAGGATGCCCATGTGTGTCTTGCTCCGCTGTGGCGAGAGCGACGCGAGCCCTCTGGTCGGGCGAGCCTACCGGGGTTGCTGTGGTGACTCACGGGGTTCGGTCGGTTGCGGCATGGCCCGCTGCGGTCGAAGGTGATCCAATGGTGTCCCGGGCGCGTGAGTGTGCCGTTCTTCGGCAAGCTCGCCATCGCCGCCTGCGTCGCGGGAGCAGCGCCTTGATGGGATCGGCAGGAGTCGAAGGAGATCGGACACGAACGTGCGCTCGTGCGCGTCGTTCCGGGCTCGTTGGCCATGAGTGACCCGTCACCCAGGCTCCTCACTCCGCTGGTGATCGTGGCGACGGTCGCCGTGGTCGCGTTCGGCGTGTTGCGCGCAGTGCTGCTGCCGGCGGC
The DNA here is from genome assembly GCA_036351675.1 of Pseudomonadales bacterium. Classification (GTDB taxonomy): domain Bacteria; phylum Pseudomonadota; class Gammaproteobacteria; order Pseudomonadales; family Azotimanducaceae; genus JAZBPO01. The sequence goes on along the minus strand of JAZBPO010000222.1, from coordinate 665 downwards.
CTGGCCTTCGTCGCTGCTGGGCATGCTGTTCCTCCCGGTGGTCCTGCTCGTGCTCGAGCGCGCGCGCCGACGCCGCGCGGATGCCGGTCATCCGCTACGCAATCTACGCGAGCTGCGTGCAGGCCTGGTCGGCGCTGGCGTCCTGCTCGCGACCGCATTCCTGCTGTCCTGCACTGACGAACTCGGGATCACGGACTCGGACGGCGCCGGCCGCTCGGTGACCGTGCTGTTGGCGTCGGCGATCGCGGTCTTCGCCGACTTGCTGAGTACGCCACTGGAAGGCGCTGCCAGGAAGAAGGACTAGCCGAGCCGCGCACGCGGCCGATCCTCTCTCACAGCCCCACCAGCTGCTCGCTGTAGTCCCACAGGCGCCGCCCCAGTTCGGGATCGGTGGCGCGGGTGGACAGAGGCTGGGAGAAGGCCTCGCGACCTTCCTTCTGCCGGTTGCCCCAGCTCCAGTGCACGCCGGAGGTCTCGAAGGCCGGCTCCGTGACCACGTCCGCCACGCGCCGGCCCGCGAGCTCCTCGCTGACGTAGCCCTTCGTCACGTATTTCTGGAACAGCGGGAAGATGCGCTGGAACAGCGGCGGCGTGTCGCGGAACAGGGCCGTGTCGGCCACGCAGCCCGGGTAGACGGTGGAGAACACGACGCCGGTCTCGTCGTG
>JAZBPO010000221.1:0-15419 GCA_036351675.1 Pseudomonadales bacterium | reverse complement strand
TGAGCCATGATCAAACTCTTCAGTTCAAGACCTCTGATCCCGACTTCACGCCCGAAGACGATCCGCCAGAACCCATACCGGTTGCGCACCCCTCACGAATACCCCGAACACCCAGAACGCAGTCAGTCAGCATCCGCTCGAAAGCACGCCAATCAGTGGCCGGATCAATGACTCGGGCACCCACACGAATGGCTTGATCGAACTGTTAAGGAGCAGCGGGGTCAGCGTTTGAGCCTGAAATTTCAGGCTTTTCTCGCTTCTGCGCCGAGGCGCCCCGCGGTCAGGGAGGCGCATTATACATGCGGCGAATGGGCCCGCAAGCGCTTTCTCCCGAGGAAGCTCCGCGCCGACGGCTAGGGTCCGCAGCGCCTCAGCCCCCGGGCGTCACCAGGCCCCAGTTGCGCTTGCCACGACGGACCAGGTGATAGCCGCCCGGCAGCGCAGTGAAGTCCGCGACGGCGGCCGACGGCTCGGTCACCGCCTCCCCGTTCACGCTGACGGCGCCACCCTTGATGAGCTGCATCGCCGCCGAGTTCGACTTCGCCAGCCCCATGGCCGTCAGCGCCTGGCCCACCTTCAACGCACCCGACTCGAGCGGGCAGGAGGGCAGGCCGTCGAGCGCGAGCTGCTCCAGGTCGCGGGCATCGAGCGCAGCGATCTCCCCCGAGAACAGCGCTTCGGTGATGCGCGACGCGGAAGCGCACCCCTCGTCGCCATGCACCAGTTGCGTGACCGACTCCGCCAGCGCGCGCTGGGCGACCCGTTTCTCGGGCGCGTCCTCGGTCTCGCGATCGAGCGCCTCGATCTCGCCCCGGGACAGGAACGTGAAGTAGCGCAGGAAGCGCCCTACGTCCGCATCGGCCGTGTTGAGCCAGAACTGATAGAAGGAATAGGGTGACGTGCGTCCGGCATCGAGCCAGACCGTACCACTCTCGGTCTTCCCGAACTTGCTGCCGTCGGCCTTGGTGACGAGGGGCAGGGTCAGAGCGTGCACATGGCGCCCGAGCGTCCGGCGCACGAGCTCCATGCCCGCCGTGATGTTGCCCCACTGATCGGAGCCGCCGATCTGCAGCGTGCAGTCGTGGCGGCGCGCGAGCTCCACGTAGTCCATGGACTGCAGCAGCATGTAGCTGAACTCCGTGTAGGAGATGCCGCTGCCTTCCCGGGCGAGGCGCTCGCGCACGGATTCCTTGCGCATCATGTCGTTCACGGAGAAGTGCTTGCCGACATCGCGCAGGAAGGAGATCACATCGAGATCACGCGTCCAGTCGAGGTTGTTCGCGACGCGGGCACCGGCGTCGAGATCGACGAAGCGGGAGACCTGAGCCCGCAGGCGCTCGACCCAGCCCTCCACGATCTCGCGCTCGTTGAGCATGCGCTCGGCGGCCTTGAAGCTCGGATCGCCGATCAACCCCGTGGCACCTCCGACGAGCGCGATGGGCGCATGGCCCGCGAGCTGGAAACGGCGCAACGTCAGGAGCGGCACCAGACTGCCGATATGCAGACTGTCGGCGGTCGGATCGAAGCCGCAGTAGAGCACGCGGCTCCCGCCCTCGAGATGGGCGGCCAGTGCGTCGGGGTCGGAGGCCTGGCTGACGAGGCCCCGCCACTGAAGGTCTTCGAGGAGCGCCTGAGTCATGGATCGTTCCGTCGGAGTCGGGACAGCCCGAAGCGCGGGCCGGACGGCGGAGCCGCGAAACCATACCGGCAGCGAGCCCGAATACAAGGCCGAGGGGTCGGACGAGCGGGCCACCCCGGTGGCCCGGAGGCGTGTGGCACGCGCCCTGCTTTGGCTATACTCCCGCTCCGGCTTGACGCGCCGTCAAGAAATGCGCGATAGCCTCATGAGTTAGCTCACATTTCCTGGAGCAACATGTGACCCTGCCGAGGGACAACCCACGCCGACACCTGCTCGCGGCTTCCCTGTTCGGCACCATCCTGGTGCTCGTCGGGGTCATCTGGCCCGATCCGGATGCGCAGCCGGACGCGAGCACGCTCGCGGACGACCTCGACCTGGTGATCGGGCCCGCCGTGTCCGTACGACCGGAACCGGCCGTACCGCGCATCCCGGACGCCACCCACGCGACGCCGCGCGGAGCCGCCTGGCGTGACGTCGAGGTCCGGCCCGGCGACAGCCTCGCGCGCATCTTCTCCCGCGAGCGGCTGCCCGCTCGCGACCTTCACGCAGTCATGCAGAGCGACGAGACCACGCGGCGCCTGCGTCGCATCCATCCTGGGGAGAAACTGCAGTATCGCGCCGACGATGCCGGCAACCTGCTCGCCCTTCGCTACGAGTTCGACCGCCTCGAAGCCATCATCGCCGAGCGCAGTGACGCGGGTGAGGCCTTCGAGACCCGGGTGCAGGCCCGCGAGCCGGAGCGGCGAACGATCACCGCGGAGGCCGTGATCAACAACTCGCTGTTCCTCGCGAGCACGGCTGCGGGACTCGACGACCGGACCGCCATGGGCCTCGCCGACATCTTCCAGTGGGACGTCGACTTCGTGCTCGACATCCGGCGCGGCGACGCCTTCAAGGTCGTGCTCGAGGAACTCTGGCTCGATGGCGAGCGGCTCGGCTACGGCGCGATCCTCGGCGCGGAGTTCCGGAACCAGGGCGAGGTGTTCCGCGCAGTGCGCTACACCGATCGCGAGGGCTACACCAGCTACTACACCCCCGACGGCATGAGCATGCGCAAGGCATTCCTGCGCGCTCCCGTCCAGTTCAGCCGCATCAGCTCGAACTTCAACATGCGTCGTCGACATCCGCTCCACAATACCGTGCGACCCCATCGCGGCATCGACTACGCCGCACCGACCGGCACGCCCGTCGTAGCCGCAGGCGACGGGCGAGTCGTGCGTGTCGAGAAGAACCATCACGCTTCGGGGAATTACGTCGTCATCCAGCATGGCGAGACCTACCAGACCAAGTATCTCCATCTCTCACGCTTCGCTCGCGGCATGCGCAACGGCCAGCGCGTCAACCAGGGCGACGTCATCGGCTACGTGGGGGCGACGGGCTGGGCAACAGGGCCGCACCTGCACTACGAGTTCCTCGTCCACGGCGTGCACAAGAATCCGCGCACGGTAGACCTGCCCAAGGCCATGCCGATCGACGAGGACGAACGGCTCCGTTTCCAGGCCGCCACCGGAGCGCTCGTGGCGCTGATGGAGCGCAGCCCCGACACGCAGCAGATCGCGCTCGCTCCCATCGGCGCCCCCACGGGCGGTTGAAGCATGGCCGCGGCACGCGGCGCGGCACCGCTGTTCGTCGGTGTGATGTCCGGCACGAGCCTCGACGGTATCGACGTCGTGCTCGCCGAACTGCCGCAGCAGGGCCCGCGGGTGAGGCACGCCAGGACCTTCCCCTACGACGACGCCTTCCGCGCGACCCTGGCCGAACTCTGCCGCGCGCGCCTCGTCGACCTCGAGATCCTCTGCGCCGTCGACGTCGAGCTGGGTGACCAGATCGGCGCAGCGGTGCTGGCACTCCTCGAAGAGGCGGCAGTGAGCCCGCGCAGCATCGAGGCGATCGGCTGCCACGGACAGACCGTACGGCACGCGCCGCGGCACGCGCGGTCGCCGTTCACCCTGCAGATCGGGGATCCCAACCGTATCGCCGAACATACCGGAATAACCGTGGTCGCCGACTTCCGGCGCCGTGATCTCGCCGCCGGCGGGGAGGCCGCCCCGCTCGTACCGGCCTTCCATGCCGCCGTCTTCGGCGACGGAAAGGCGCGGGCCGTGCTGAACGTGGGCGGCATGGCGAATCTGACCCTGCTCGGACCGGCCGCGGCCGGCGGCAGTCGCACGCGAGAGATCGGAGGCTTCGACACCGGTCCCGGGAACGTGCTGATCGACGCCTGGGCGCAGCGCCACCTGCAGCGCCCCTGGGACGACGGCGGCGCCTGGGCCGCCCAGGGTCTCGTCGACGAGGCACTGCTCACGCGGCTGCTCGCGGATCCCTGGTTCGCCGAGCCACCACCCAAGAGCACGGGGCGCGAACACTTTCACGAAGCCTGGCTCGAGGCGCGCATGGATCGCCCCGTGGCGCCCGCGAGCGTCGCCGCGACACTCACGGAGCTGACCGCGCGCACCGCCGCGGATGCGCTGCGCGATCACGCGTGTCTCGCGGTCGAGGAACTGCTGGTGTGCGGTGGCGGCCGGCACAACCGGCTGCTGATGGACCGCCTCGCGGCGGCGCTTCCGGAGGTCGAGGTGACGACCACGGACAGCAGGGGCGTCGACGGCGACTGGCTGGAGGGGCTCGCCTTCGCCTGGCTCGCCCAGCAGCGTCTCGCCGGCCGCGCCGGCAACGTTCCGGCGGTCACGGGCGCTCGGGGTGAGCGTGTGCTCGGGGGAGTCTGGGCCGGCCGGCCCGGCGGCCCGGAAGACTAGCGCGCTCCGCAGCCTTCCGCTCGCCGCCTAGAAGCGGACGTAGCCTGCACGCTCGAGCCTCAGCGCCTCCGCCGCGCCGTCGGGCACGGTATCGACGAAGAACGGCAGATCGCTCTGCATCACGCCCTCGTCCCGCATCCAGCGCTCGCAGACGCGGACGTCGAGCAGGCCGAAGGCCTCGAGGCGCGCAGCGCGATCGACCGCTTCCTTGTACATTAGGTAGTTCGACCGCCTGAAGGTCTCGGCCTCGTCGCCGTGGAGAACCATGACCACAGGCTCGTGCGCCGGAAAGCCATCGGCCCTGCTGGCGAGCTCGTCGAGGCGCTCGAGCACGTCGAGAACGGCATCGGGCGTATGCACCACGATGTCCGCGATCAGCCCGGAACCGGTCGCCTCTGGAGCAGCTTCGGCCGTGGCGATGCCATCGGCCACCCCGCCACGCGCGGTGATGCAGCAGGCCAGCGTCAACAACAGGATCGGGAGCCGCGGTGCGACGGCCGTCGATCGGTGCACGCGCGGCTCAGATCGCGAAGGAATTGCCGCAGCCGCAGGTAGAGGACGCGTTCGGATTCTCGATGACGAACTGCGCGCCCGCCAGATCCTCCCGATAGTCGATCTCCGCGCCGGCCAGATAGGGGTAGCTCATGGCATCGACGACGACCGTGACGCCGTCGCGCTCCACGACCGCATCGTCGTCCGCGGACTCCTCGTCGAAGGTGAAGCCGTAGGAGAAGCCCGAGCATCCTCCGCCGGTCACGAAGACGCGCAGCTTGAGTGCAGGATTGCCCTCGTCCTCGATCAGCTCGCGGACCTTGCTCGCCGCGCTCACGGAGATCGCGACCGCCTCGGGCGAATGTGACTGCACCATGCTCATGGGAACACCTGCCTGGGGAAGAAGAACCCGACGTGACCCACCATCATAGGGTCAGCTCTTGGCGTTTCCAACTTCGGCGCTCGCAGCGGTGGGCTGGGGAGAAGAGCCGCCCTTGGCCGAAGCCTTCGAGCCGCTCTTGCGCCCGGGCTCCTCGCCGGGTGGCGAATAGACGAGGCTGCCGTCGACACGGGCGCCCATCACCATCTCGATGAGGTGGTAGTAGACATTGCCCTCGACCCGGGCCTCTGCCGCGAGTTCGACATGCTTGCTCGCGTAGATGTCACCCTTGACCTGGCCATTGACGACGACGTTGGGCACGCGGATCTCGCCGACCACGGATCCCTTCGCGCTCACCGTGAGGCCAGCGTCGGAATCGTCCTTCGCATGCACGTTGCCGTGCACCTCACCGTTCACGAGCAGCTGGTCGGAGAAGTGGATGTCGCCCTCGAGGCGGGTGTTGTTGGCGATCAGCGTCGCACCCTTGCCGGGCACGGCCGCTTCCTTCGTGGTTGGCGCGCTCTTCACGTTCCTGTCCTTGTCGCCGAACATGATCAGGCCTCCTGGGGCTCCCAGTCGAAGGTGCGCTGCAGGCGGAAACCGCCTTCCGTCTCGGAACGCACGACGACCTCCACACCCTCGGGCACGAAACCCTCGGGCAGGCGAATCTCGCCCGCCAGCCGCTGGAAATAGCGGAAGCGGAATGGCACCGGCGCCTCGAGGTCGACGCCGAGCGCCGCGCCGCTGAGCATCTCCGGACGCCCATCCCGCGCGCCTGCGATCCTCACCTCGACGAGCCCGCTTATCTCATCACGTCGCTCCGTGGACTGCACCAGCAGCAAGCGGAAACGCACGCCCTGCCCGTCGAGACGCTCGAGCAGCTCGAGATCGGCGATCTGCAGATCTCCCTCGTCACCGCCCGCCATGAGGTTCCGATAGAAACGGATCTGCTCCTCGAGCGCCGCGATCCTGCCGGCCTGCTCGGACAGCGTGTCGCGCACCTCGTCCGAGAACACGCCACCGACCTCGCGCGCGAGCCGCTCGTCGCCGAGCGCCTGTTCGAGCCGCCCGTTCTCCGCCAGCAGCGCCTGGTACTCCTCGCCGAGAGCGCTCAGCTCCAGGATCGCGGCGTCGCGCCCGGCGACCGCGAGACTGCTGCCCAGCCAGTAGCCGAGCACCGCGGCGAGCAACACACCACCGAGGGCGATGAGCAGGAACGCGCGGTCGCGCTCCGGACGATGGAGTACGACGCGCAGGTCATCAGCGGGCGTACGCGGCGATGGCATGGCAGCTCTGTTCGCGAAGGCCAATTAAAATCAGTCGGTTGGGGGACATTCCGGAACGTCTACTCCGTTATGCCGCCCAACTTGCGGTAGGATACCGGAATCTTCGCTCCGCAAGTGTGGAGCAGTACCCGAAACAGGGCTCCCGCGTGCGCTCGACCCGCAGGCAAAAGCGCAGCAGGAAACGCGTCCGCCTGTCCGAAGTCTTTTCTCTCGTCCGTTTCCGCCGTCGCCTGGCGCACGTAGACGCGCTCCCGCAGCTCAGCCTGCTCGCACTCCTCGCGGGACTGCTCACCGGGCTCGTCATGGTCGCCTTCCGCCTCGCCGTCGAGGTCCCGCTCGCCCTGGCGCTCCCGGGCGGGGACGAAGCCTTCGAGACGCTGCCCGCGGTGCTCGTACTCCTCACGCCGCTGCTCGGCGGCCTGGTACTCGGCGTCGTGTTCATGCGTCTCGCCCCGGAACGGCAGAGCGTCGGCGTCGGCCATGTGATGGAGCGCCTCGCGCGCCACCAGGGGCACGTTCCCGCGGCCAACGGCTGGGTGCAGTTCCTCGGCGGCGCCGTGGCGCTGGCGACGGGCCAGTCGGCCGGTCGCGAAGGGCCCGCGATCCACCTCGGTGCGGCCGCCAGCAGTCTGCTCGGGCAACGCCTCCGCCTTCCGAACAACAGCATCCGCACGCTCGTGGGCTGCGGCACGGCGGCGGCCATCTCCGCGAGTTTCAACACGCCGCTCGCGGGCGTCATCTTCGCGATGGAGGTGGTGATGATGGAGTATTCCGTCGTCTCCTTCATTCCCGTGATCATCGCCGCCGTGACCGCGACGCTCGTGAGCGTCGCGGCTTTCGGGCGCGCGCTCGCGTTCGAGGTCCCTCCCATGGACAGCGCAGCGCTCTGGGAGACGCCCTTCTTCGTCGCCGACGGCGTCGTCCTGGGGCTCCTCGCGGCGCTCTTCATTCGCCTGGTGCAGTCCTTCGGCCGCTTCGCCGAGCGCCCGGTCTGGCAACGCTTCGCCGCCGCCGGAGCCCTCACGGGCTGCGCCGGCCTGCTCGCCCCCGAGGTCCTGGGCGTCGGCTACGACACGGTGGACGCGACCCTGGTGGGCGAGATCGGCCTGCTGGCCATGGTGCTGATCTGCATCCTGAAACTGTTCGTGAGCGCCGCGAGTTCCGGACTCGGGCTGCCCGCAGGCTTCATCGGCCCCGTGCTGGTGACAGGAGCGCTCGCGGGCGGCGTCCTGGGCACGCTCGGCGGTCGGATCTGGCCGGAAGAAGCCTCCGTCGCGGGGTTCCACGCGCTCGTGGGCATGGCGGCCATGATGGGCGCGGTGCTGCAGGCCCCGCTCGCCGCGCTCATGACGGTACTCGAGCTGACCGGCGATCCCGATACCATCGTCCCGGCCATGGTCGCGATCGTGGTCGCGAATCTCGTCTGCTCGGCCTTTCACGGCCCGCGCTCGCTGTTCGTCTCGGTACTCGAGGCCCGCGGCCTGACCTTCGACACGGCCCCGCTCACACTCGCCCTGCAGCGCGCCGGCGTAGGCAGCCAGATGGATCGGCGCATCGTGCGCGCACGGCGGCGCCTGACGCGCGCGGAGGCGGCTCAGGCGATCGAGAAGGATCCGCGCTGGATCGTCGTCGACACGGAGGACGGCCCGGTCGTGGTCCTCGCGGCCGCGGACCTCCGGCGCCACCTGGAGACCCTGGATGCCGCACCGGCCACCGAGACGCCAGAGGACGAGTCCCAGCACGGGACGGCGGACGATACCGAGCTGCTCGTCGACCTGCTGGCGATTCCGGGTCTGCGCAAGGACGTCGTCCTGCTACAGTTCCAGGCGACCCTGCACGAGGCCATGACGCGTCTGAAGGAGACCGGCCGCGAGGCCATCTGCGTGACGCGAACGGCGGCGCCGATGATCACCCCGATCATCGGCGTGCTCACGCGCGAGGACATCGAGAAGTACTACGGACTGAGAGGCTGAGAAGTGTTCCTCTGGCTGAAGGCGTTCCACATCATCTTCGTCGTGTGCTGGTTCGCCGGCCTGTTCTACCTGCCGCGGCTCTTCGTCTATCACGCGATGACCGAAGACCGCGCGACCATCGAACAGTTCAAGATCATGGAGCGGAAGCTCTATCGTTTCGTCACGCCCTTCGCGGTCCTTGCGATCGCCCTCGGGCTCTGGATGATCCTCCTCGCGCCGGAGGCCTACCTGCGCTCCGGCTGGATGCACGCGAAGCTGGCGCTGATCGTGGCGCTCGTCGCCTACCACGTGTGGTGCGGCCGCCTGCTGCGCCAGCTCCGTGACGATGTCAGCACGCACTCGCACCGCTTCTTCCGGGTGTTCAACGAGCTGCCGGTGCTGATCCTTTTCCCCGTGGTGATCCTGGTGGTCGTCCGCCCCTTCTGAGCCGAACCGCCACCCCCGTACGAGAGGTAGAGATGTCCGAATCCGTCACACGCCCGCGCTCCGCCGAACTCTTCGAGCGCAGCCAGCTCGCCATTCCTGGCGGCGTGAACTCGCCGGTACGCGCCTTCAAGGGGGTCGGTGGCACCCCCGTGTTCATGGCCAGCGCCGAAGGCCCCTGGTTGCACGACGTGGACGGCAACCGCTACATCGACTACATCGGCTCCTGGGGCCCCATGGTGCTCGGGCACGGCGACGCCCGGGTGAAGGCTGCCGTGGCCGAGCAGCTCGAACGGTCCGTCAGCTTCGGCGCGCCGACGGAGATCGAGATCGCCATGGCGGAGAAGGTCGCCGCCATGGTGCCTTCCGTCGAATCGGTGCGCATGGTCAACTCCGGCACGGAAGCGACCATGAGTGCGATCCGTCTCGCCCGGGGCCACACCGGACGCGACGCGCTCGTGAAGTTCGAGGGCTGCTACCACGGTCATGCGGACTCGCTGCTGGTCAAGGCGGGATCCGGAGCACTCACGCTCGGCGTACCGAACTCGCCGGGCGTCCCGGCGGATCTCGCGAGGCACACGCTGAATCTGCCCTACAACGACGCGGCTGCGGTGCGCGCCCTGTTCGCGGAGAAAGGCTCGGAGATCGCCGCAGTCATCGTCGAGCCGGTCGCGGGCAACATGAACTGCATACCGCCGGTGCCGGGATTCCTGGAGACACTGCGGGAGTGCTGCAGCGAGCACGGAGCCGTACTGATCTTCGACGAGGTCATGACGGGCTTCCGTGTCTCCGCGGGCGGCGTGCAGCAGGCCTTCGGCGTCACGCCGGATCTCACCACGCTCGGCAAGATCATCGGCGGCGGCCTCCCGGTCGGGGCCTTCGGCGGTCGCCGAGAGATCATGAATTCGATCGCACCGACCGGCCCGGTCTATCAGGCTGGAACGCTGTCCGGGAATCCGCTCGCCATGGCCGCAGGCCTCGCAGTCCTCGAGGCGCTCTCCGATCCGGCCGTGCACAGCCGCCTCGCGGCGCTCACGGAGCGCCTCGTGACCGGGGCCCGGGACACCGCGAGCAGGCACGGCGTCCCCTTCACCACCAACCACGTCTGCGGCATGTTCGGCTTCTTCTTCACGGATGCGGAGACGGTCACGAGCTTCGAGGGCGTGCAGCAATGCGATCTCGAACGCTTCCAGGCCTTCTTCCACGGCATGCTCGACCGCGGCGTATACCTCGCACCGTCGGCCTTCGAGGCCGGCTTCCTCTCGATCACCCACGACGAGGCCGTCATCGACGAGACCCTCGCGGCCATGGATGCCACCTTCGCGAGCCTCTGAGCCGCACACCCGGGGGACCCAGCATGCGCAGCTACGACGTCTACGGCCTCGGCAACGCCCTGGTCGACATCGAGTACGAGGTCGACGACGCCTTCCTCGCGGCCAACGACATTACCAAGGGGCACATGACCCTGGTGGAAGCGGAGCGCCAGCGCGAACTCGTCGGCATACTCGACGGCCTCGAGCCGCGTCGAGGTTCCGGTGGCTCGGCGGCGAACACGCTCATCGCCGTCAGCGGTCTCGGCGGCCGCGCGTACTATTCCTGCAAGGTGGCCGACGACGAGCTCGGTCGCTTCTTCGTACGCGACCTGCTCGCGGCCGGCGTGGACACGAACGCCGACCAGCACCATGGAGACGGCGAATCGGGCCGCTGCCTGGTGCTCGTCACCCCGGACGCCGAGCGCACCATGAACACCTTCCTCGGAATCTCCGGTTCCCTGTCGCGGGCCAACGTCAACGAGGAGGCACTGGCAGATTCGTCCTGGCTCTACATGGAAGGCTACCTGTGCACGTCCGATTCGGCTCGCAGTGCGCTCGTGGAAGCGCACGAGCTCGCGCGCGGGTCCGGCGTGCGCGTCGCGGCGACGCTGTCCGATCCGTCCATGCCCGAGTTCTTCGCACCCCAGCTGAAGGAGATGCTCGGCGCGCACGTCGACCATCTCTTCTGCAACGCAGAGGAGGCCCTGCTCTGGACCGGCGAATCCGAGGAGGCCGCCGCCGTGGAGGCACTGAAGGACTTCGCGGACACCTTCGCCGTCACTCGCGGCGGCTCCGGCAGCCTCGTGTGGGACGGCAACGCGCTGCACGATCTGCCCACGGAACCGGTGCAGGCCGTGGACACGCTGGGCGCCGGCGATCTCTACGCGGGCGCCTACCTCTTCGCGCTCGCGCGTGGCCTCGAACACCGCGAAGCGGGCATGCTGGCCAATCGCGCCGCCACGCGCCTGGTCACGCACTTCGGGCCGCGCCTGCCCATGGAAGCACTCAAGGCGCTCGTGGCCGCCTGACCCTGAGGGCGGGCCGTCAGAGGCCGCGGAGGAAGATCTCGATACGTTCGAGAGCGGTATCGATCCGTTCCAGATCGGCCGTGTAGGCGAAGCGCACGTGGCGCGTGGCAGCGTGCTCGCCGAAGTCCGTACCCGGCGTCGCCGCCACGCCCGCTTCCTCCAGGAGTCGCTCGCAGAAGGCGAGGCTCTCGAGGGGGACGTCGCCGAGCCCCGCATAGACGTAGAAGGCGCCCTCCGGAACCCTCGGCACTTCGAAGCCGATGTGTCGGAGCCCGGCAACGAGACGATTGCGGCGCTCGCAGAAGGCGCGACGACGCTGTTCGTGAACCGCCACCGCCTCGTCGGAGAGCGCCGCCAGGGCCGCGTGCTGGCCCGGTGTCGAAGGGGCGATCCAGAAGTTCTGCGCGAGCTTCTCCAGCTGCGGAACTGCCGCGGCCGGCGCGACCAGCCAGCCGATGCGCCAGCCGGTCATGCCGAAGTACTTGGAGAAGCTGTTGACCACGTACAGGGGTGCCGCAGGGCCCGACTCGAGCTGAAGCACCGTGGAGCACTGCTCGGGACCCACCGCACCGTGGCCGGCGTCATCGGGCAACCCCTCGAGCGCCGCGGGATAGTCGAGCCCCTGATAGATCTCGTCCACGATCGTGAACAGCCCCTCGGCGCCGTTCGCCGTGAGCAGCGCCCCGAGCTGATCGCGCGCGAGCATGCTCCCGGTCGGATTCGCCGGACTCGCGAGCAGGACACCGCGCGTGTTCCGGCGCCGCTCTGCCGCGACCCGCGCGGCATCGAGCTGATAGGCATCCTCCGGCTCCGTGGCCACCAGCTGTGCCTCGGCGCCCACTAGCACGGGCAGCTGACGGTTGCAGGGATAGCAGGGGTCCGCCATGAGCAGCCCGTCGCCTTCCTCGAGCAGCAGCGCGGCGAGCATGACGAGCGCCCCGGTGGCACCGGCGGTGACGACGATGCGCTCCGGGTCGACGCGCACGTCGTGCCAGCGCGCGTAGTAATCGGCGATGGCGCCGCGGAGTTCGGGCAACCCGAGCGCGGAGGTGTACCGCGTCGCACCGGCGCGGATCGCTTCCGCTCCTGCCACGAGAATCGGTTCCGCGCTGGCGAAGTCGGGCTCGCCCACCTCCATGTGGACGACGTCGCGACCTGCCGCCTCCAGACGCTGGGCTCGGTCCAGCAGGTCCATGACCTGAAAGGAACGCATGGCGTCCATGCGTGCGGCGAAGCGAGGATCCACGCGGTCGACCCGGGCCGGGAAAGGGCCGCGATTCTCACCATGCCCCTGCCCCCTGTCCAGCGACGAAGCCTTGCCCAATGGGCAAGCGCCGCACTCTAATCCGCGGCAGTTCCCGGACAGCCGGCGCACAGCTCGGAGGGCGCACCCATCACCGGTACAGCCATCCGCTACGTCGGGCGCTTCGCGCCCTCACCCACGGGCCCCCTGCATGCGGGCTCGCTGCATGCGGCAGTGATCAGCTGGCTCGACGCGCGCGCCGCCGCTGGGCGTTGGCTGCTCCGCATCGAAGACCTGGACCCTCCGCGCATCGTCGAGGGCGCCGACGACATGATCCGCCGGACCCTCGACGCCCACGGGCTCGGCTGGGACGCGGAGGCACCGCTGCAGAGCAGCCGTGGCGAGGCCTACGAAGCCGCCCTGGCCATGCTCGCGGAGCAGGATCTGCTGTTCCCCTGCACCTGCACGCGGCGCGCGCTGCGCGCAGCCGGCGGCTCCTATCCGGGCACCTGTCGCGGCCGGAGCCTCACCGCCACCGGGGCGCCGTCGGCGATCCGCATGCGCGTGGACGCGAAGACACTCGCGTTCACGGACCGGCTGCGCGGTGCGCTCGAGCTGGCCACCGGCGGCGACTTCGTCGTCCGGCGACGGGACGGGCTCTGGGCCTATCAGCTCGCCGTCGTGGTGGATGACGGCGCCGCGGGCGTGACCGACGTGGTCCGCGGCCTCGACCTGCTGGAGTCCACACCACGGCAGCGCCTGCTGCAGGACGCCCTGGGGCTACCTCCGCCGCGCTATCTGCACCATGGCCTGGTGACCCTCGCCAACGGCACCAAGCTGGCCAAGCAGACCGGCGCGCCTGCCATCGACGATCGGCGCGCGAGCGAGAACGTCGCGCACGTGCTCACCGCGCTCGGCCTCCCTGCCGCGCCCGGCGCTCCGCCGGAAGAACAACTGACCGCGGCCGTCTCGAGCTGGCCGCCCGGTCCGGCCCTCGCGTCCGACGACGTGCTCGGCGAGGCACCCGGCTGACCGCGCGGGCAAACCACTCGGCGCCCGACCCGCAGCACCGGCGCGGCAGCATCCACCGCACGGCACGCTCGGGCCCACGCGCGAGTCTGCTACCATCGCTTGTTACTTCAAGAGCGCGAGCAACGGCATGCGCCAGGTGCTCATCGTCGAGGCGAAGCCCACCGGGCAGAGCACCCTCGACACCCTGCTGACAGAGAACGGCTTCGCGGTGACGGCGGTCGACTCACTCGCTGCAGCCCGCGCTCTCGACCTCACGTCCTTCTCGATGATCCTGGCTGATCTGCGCCTCGAGGGCGGGCTCGGCACGGACCTGCTCGAGGACGCTGGCGAAGTGCCGGTCATCATCCTCTCGGCCCACGCGAGCCTGCGCGCTGCGGTGGACGCCATGAAGCTCGGGGCCGCAGATTTCATCGCTCGCCCCGTGGACCCGGAGGAGCTCCTGCTCACGCTCGGGCGGGTCGCGAAGACGCAACGCCTCGCACGCCAGAACGCCGTACTGAAGTCGGAACTGTCGCGCGACTACCCCGTCGCGGGGATGATCGGATCCTGCGCACCGATGCGGCAGCTCTTCGATCGCATCCGGCGTGTGGCGCCGACCGAGTCGACGGTCCTGGTGCTGGGCGAGTCGGGCACCGGCAAGGAGCTCGTGGCACGAGCGCTCCACGAGCAGAGTCCACGTCGCGACGCGCCCATGATCTCCCTGAACTGCGCGGCGATTCCCGACTCGCTCATCGAATCGGAGCTGTTCGGCCACGAGAAGGGCGCCTTCACCGGCGCAGGCAACGCCCGCAGGGGGCTCGTCGAGGCGGCCGACGGCGGTACGCTGTTCCTGGACGAGATCGGCGAGCTGCCGCTCGAGGCGCAGGCGCGACTGCTGCGGGTACTTCAGGAGGGCGAGATACGCCGGGTCGGCGCCGTGCAGACGCGCCAGGTGGACGTTCGCCTCATCGCCGCCACGCACCGGGACCTGCAGGCACGGGCAGAGCGCGGCGAGTTCCGACAGGACCTGTTCTATCGCCTCAACGTGGTGACGCTGGCACTGCCGGCACTACGCGATCGCGGCGACGACATCTACGAGCTCGCCGAGCGTCTCCTCGAACGCACCTGCCACCGGCTGCACAAACCGCGCATGACCTTCTCCGAATCGGCGCTGCGGGCGATGCGTGCCTACGGCTGGCCGGGCAACGTGCGCGAGCTCGAGAACGCGATAGAGCGCGCGGCGATCCTCTGCGACGGAGCAGAGATCTCGGCGGATCTGCTGGCCGTGGAGACCCTGCCGGAAAGGCCCCGAGAGAGCACTGATACGCTCGTGCGCGGCCCCGTGACGCGCCCGGCCGAAGACCTCGAGGACAACACCTCGCTCGAGGACTACTTCGTCCGCTTCGTGCTGGACCACGAGGACTCGATGACGGAGACGGAGATCGCTCAGCGCCTGGGCATCAGCCGCAAGAGCCTCTGGGAACGCCGCCAGCGCCTCGGCATACCGCGCAAGCGGACCCGCAACCGAGGCCCACGCAGCACGCGCGCCGGCGGCATCGCACCGGACAGTGGTAGCCGCGAAGGCTGAATGCCGCGGCCCTCACCCGGCGGTAACAGTGGCGCTCGAGCGTTACCGTTCTGCCCAACGAAACACTACGGTAACGAACCGGGTAACGTCTCTGCACACCCGCGCCGCCGCACTCTGCGCAGCTCCTCGCGCAACACTCTGATTTCGTTGACGATTGACGTTTTTGTGAAGTCTGGCACGTATCTCGCTACTCACTCCCTCGCCAGTGATGACTGGCGGTGTCCCGTCACGACACGTGTCCCGAACACATGGGGGGAGGGGCCGTCCCGACTGCCCGGACCCGGTACC
>JAZBPO010000220.1:0-5520 GCA_036351675.1 Pseudomonadales bacterium | reverse complement strand
GTCCGGTGCCTGCGCGAGATCGAAGGCTTCGTCCCGGGTAGTGAGCGGCGTCACGAGCTGCGGGTGGTCTGCGATGGTCTGGGCGTGTGCCGTGTCGTCGACGCACTGCTGGAGGACGACAGGCGATCATGACGGAGGAGCACGGACTCGGGCGGCTGCGTCCCGTCGAAGAGGGTGATCTCGAGGCCATGCTCGCCTGGCGCAATGCGCCGGTCGTGCGCGAGAAGATGTACACGCGGCACGAGATCTCGCTCGAGGAGCATCGGGCCTGGTGGACCGCCACGCGGCAGAGAGAGGACCGGGCCTACTTCGTGTACGAATGCGACGACGTGCCGCTCGGGATCGTGGGCTTCACGGACATGGACCCGGTCGATCGCATCGCGGCCTGGGCGTTCTACGCCTCGCCGCAGGCTCCACGCGGTACGGGTGGGCGCATGGAGTATCTGGCCCTCGAGTACGCCTTTTCCTTCCTGGGGCTCGAGAAGCTCTACTGCGAGGTGCTGGACTTCAACGACGCCGTCGTCAGGATGCACGAGAAGTTCGGATTTCAGCGCGAGGGCCTCTTTCGTGAACAGCACGTCTACGGGAACGATCGGATCGGCATCGTGCGCATGGGTCTGTTGCGTCGCGAATGGGAGGCACGGCGGGACGCCGCTCGTGCGCGCGTGGGCCGCAGGTAGGCACGGTTTCCAGCAGCATTCGGTGAGATGCTGCGGGGCCCTGCCGTCGATGGCGTGAGATCGTGGAGGACGCAGGCGTGCGCGAGATCGAGATCGACGGCCGCCGCATCGGGCCGGGACACCCGCCCTACGTGATCGCCGAGATGTCGGCCAATCACAACGGCCGCATCGAGGCAGCGTTCGAGATCATCGACGCGGCGCGGCGCGCCGGTGCGGCCGCCGTGAAGCTCCAGACCTACCGTCCGGACACGATCACGCTCGCGGAGGATGGCCCCGAGTTCCGCATCGAGGGCGGTCTCTGGGACGGGAGGACGCTCTACGACCTCTACGCCGAAGCGCACACGCCCTGGGAGTGGCACGCGCCGCTCTTCGAGCGCGCGCGTGATGTGGGTATCACGATCTTCAGCTCGCCGTTCGACAGCACCGCGATCGATCTGCTCGAGGATCTCGGCGCGCCGGCCTACAAGATCGCCTCCTTCGAGGCCGTCGATCTGGCGCTGATCCGCTACGCGGCCGGCACGGGCAAGCCGATGATCATCTCGACGGGCATGGCCGACGCCGAGGAGATCGCGGAAGCCGTCGCGGCCGCGCGAGACGGCGGCTGTCGGGCGCTGGCGGTGCTGCACTGCGTCTCCGGCTATCCGTCGCCGGCCGCGGACTACAACCTGCGCACCCTCGTCGACATGGCCGAGCGCTTCGACTGCGTGGTCGGCCTCAGCGACCACACGCTGGACAACGCGACCGCCATCGCCAGCGTGGCGCTCGGGGCGGCGCTCATCGAGAAGCACTTCACGCTCGATCGCAGCGGCGGGGGACCCGACGACAGCTTCTCGCTCGAACCCCCGGAACTCGCCGCGCTCTGTCGCGACGCCCACACTGCCTGGGAGTCGCTCGGCGTCGTGGACTACGGTCGCAAGTCGAGCGAGGCGGGCAACGTCAAATTCAGGCGCTCCCTGTACTTCGTTCGCGACCTCGAGCCCGGTGCGGTGGTGACGTCCGACGCGGTCCGCTCCGTGCGACCGGGCTATGGCGCGCCCCCGCGCATGCTCGACAGCGTGGTCGGGCGCCGCGTGCGCGAGGCCGTGCGGCGCAACACGCCGGTGCGCATGGAGCTCCTCGACTGATGCCGCACGAGGACGCAGCGTGAAGATCTCCGTCGTCACCGTCGCCTACGAGAGCGTCGAGACGATCGGCGACACGCTCGCTTCGGTGCGTGCGCAGACGCATCCGGACGTCGAGCACGTCGTGGTGGACGGCGCATCGAAGGACGGCACCATCGAGCTGGTGCGGCGCGAGGCGACGCCCTCCATGCGCATCGTCAGCGAGCCCGACCGCGGGATCTACGACGCGATGAACAAGGGCATCGGTCTCGCGTCCGGGGACGTGATCGGCATCCTGAACAGCGACGACGTCTTCGCCGGGCCGGACGTGCTCGCACAGGTCGCGCAGGCGCTGGAGAGCAGTCGTGCGGACATGGTCCACGGTGATCTCGTGTACGTGGCGCGCGAGGACACGGAACGCGTGTTGCGTCGCTGGGCCTCCGGGCCGTTCGTGCCCGGCAGCTTCCGTCATGGCTGGCACCCGCCGCATCCCGCGCTCTATCTGACCCGTGCCGCCTACGACGCGGTGGGTCCGTATCGCCTGGACTTCCGGATCGCCAGCGACTTCGACTTCATGCTCCGGGCCTTCGAGTGCGTCCGCCTGCAGTCGCACTATCTGCCGGAGACGCTCGTGAGGATGCGGGCAGGGGGGGCGAGCAACCGATCGTCCGCGATCCTGCCGCAGAATCGCGAGGTGCTCAGGTCCTTCCGCGACAACCGCGTGCCGGTGGCCCCGGTGTCCTATCTGGTCGGTCGCTTCGGCGCCAAGTTGCGCCAGTATCTGGGCGCCTGAATCGGCGGCGTGGCCAGCCGCTGGAGCGCGTCGGCGCCCGGCGGCCATCCCGCGTCACCGCCTGCAGGCCCGCGGTCCGGCCGGCCGGCGAGGGCAACGGCTGCTCTCTTCGTCCGTCGATTCGGCGCCCTCGTCCCGGCGCGCTGGGCGCTGCGGCAGTGCGTGCTATGATCGCGCCCCTCCGGAGAGTTGGCCGAGTGGTCGAAGGCGCTCCCCTGCTAAGGGAGTATGGGTCAAAAGCCCATCGAGGGTTCGAATCCCTCACTCTCCGCCAACCGCGTCCATCCGAGGGGCGCCCACAGGCTCGCACCGAACGAATGCGTTGGCCGAGGCCGATCGAGCCGGCGTCCTCTTTTGGTGCATCGGAGCCTCTTCGAGCCCCCTCGCGGCGAGATTCACGACCGCCTGGGCTCAAGGATTGTTCTGTGGGTGCCGATGCTTAGCGGGGAAAGTTGCAAGAAAGTGTGATCTGGCGCATTGCCTGCATGGATTTGATGCGTTACGTTGCACGCCACATCGACCGGCATGCCGGCGAGCAGTCTCAGGGGAAGTGTCGAACGAGTCCGGTTCGGCGATACAGGTGTCAGGCGACGTCACGACGACGCCACAATCTCTGCGAGGGATAGCTGATATGAAGTTCAAGGCAATGATCGCCATGCTGCTGGTCGTCATGACCGGCGCGCCCATCGGCGCATCCGCGCAAGCGTCCGGTGCCGCAGGGGGCACGATCATGGGCATGTCCACGGCGACCGCGATCGCGGCAGGTGTCGCCGGTTTCGTGATCCTCGGCGTCGGCATCGATGCGCTAGACGACGATGACGACGGCCCGCTGCCCGGCGACGGCGGCGACGACGGAGATGGCACGCCGCCTCCGTCCAGCACCACTTCGACGACCTCGACCACGTCGACGACGACCACTACGTCCACGACCGCGACGACCTCCACGACCAACTGACTGGTTGATCGCGTCATCTGTGCACGGCCCTGCTTTGCGGGGCCCGTGGCTTGTTGCGTTCCTCCTCGGACTCGCTTGCTTCGACGTAGATGCGTCGGACTTCGGAAGCGTTGGCGCCTTCGACACGCCTACCACACGAATGCGGGCGGACGGTGCGCTCACCGTCACCTTCGCAGCGCAGGACGTCTTCGACACCTACGCAATCACCTATCAGGCGATGCCGTGGCTCGAGGCGTCCTTCCGCTACGTCGTCTTCAATCCAGGCAAGAAGTTCGGGTCTCGCGACGAGCTGCGGGATCGCAGTTTCGAGGTCAAGGCCAGACTTCTCGAAGAGAGGGCTCTGTTGCCTGAACTGGCCCTGGGGCTGAGGGACATGATCGGCACTGGCGTGTTGGCGAGCGAGTATCTCGTCGCGTCGAAGCGCATGGGGCCGGTCGACGCCAGTCTCGGCGTCGGGTGGGGTCGTCTTGCAGGTCGACCGGCCTTCGGCAATCCGTTGGCGCAACTGAGTGACCAGTTCCGGTCGCGCTCCGACGTCGACGAGAATCAGCAGGGGTTGCTGCTCGGCAGTTCTTTCTTCCGCGGGAGGAATGTCGGTGTGTTCGGCTCCGTCGCCTGGGATCTGCCACGCTGGAATCTCACAGCGGTCGCCGAATACAACTCCGACGATTATGCGAGAGAGGTCGCGCTGGGAACGCTGCCCGACGCTGCTCCGCTGAGCTACGGACTCAAATGGCGTCCAATGCCCGGAATCGAGACGACCCTGAGCCATCAGCATGGTCGCGACGTCGCTTTCTCCGTTTCGGCGATGCTGGACACGCGCTCGGACACTCGTGTCAAGCCGCGTCGCGTACTGCGGAGCTCGCGCGGGAGACGGTCCGGCAGCCAGGCGTCCGATAGCATCGAGTTCACGCGTTGGTACGACCGGCTGCTCTTCGACGTCGAGCGCTCCGACGTCTTGCTGCTCGCGGCTCAGCTGACGGATGGCGGTGATGTCGTCTGGCTCGAGATCGAGAACAACGAGTATCAGTACCACGCCGATGCGATCAACCGTGTGCTGGAGCTGGCGGAGGTCCACCTCCCACGGCGTATCCACACCGTCAATGTGGTGTTGAACACCGATGGCCTGCGGCACGGGGCGATCACCTACCGCCGCCGGCTCGGCAGCAATCCCTTCGCGGCGCGCGCGCCGTCCCATCCACGCGCAATCGACGTCATAGAGTCGCGCGCCCTCGATGCCCCGCAGTACACCACGGACTTTCGCAAACCCAACGGAGGCATCGACATAAGCGTGGGGAGCCGGCTCCAGCTCATGGACCCTGATGATCCGCTGCGCTATCAGGTGCGACTGCGCATTGGAGGGTCGGCAGATCTCGGTGCCGACTTCTACCTGCGGGGTGCGGTCGGACTTGACGTCTACAACGACTTCGACGACATCGACAGGCCTTCGGATTCGATTCTGCCGCGCGTCCGATCGGACGTCGCCCGCTACCTTCGCGAGGGCGACAACGTGATCGACTCGCTGTATCTGGAGCATCGACGGACGCTCTCGAACGGCGTGCTGTTCCGCGGCTACGCTGGCATTCTGGAACAGATGTACTCGGGCGTCGGCGGCGAGCTGCTATGGCAACCATTCCGCAGCCGCTTCGCTTTCGGTCTCAGCAGCAACTGGGTCCGGCAGCGCGACTTCGACCAGGACTTCGGGCATCGCGACTTCGAGACCGTGACGGGCTTCGCCAGCATCTACTACGCGTCGCCCATCGCGAATTTCGATTTCGCGGTCCACGCAGGACGCTATCTCGCCAGGGATCGCGGCGCGACCTTCGAGGCACGCCGAACCTTCGAAAACGGCTGGTCTGTCGGTGCCTTCGCGACCTTCACCAACGTCTCAGCCGACGACTTCGGTGAGGGCAGCTTCGACAAGGGTCTGTTCTTCCGCATTCCGTTCGACTCGTTTCTGCCCGGCAACTCTCGTGGTGCCTACACGACGAT
>JAZBPO010000219.1:0-2526 GCA_036351675.1 Pseudomonadales bacterium | reverse complement strand
GCGCGAGTTCGACGCCCGCGATCGCGTGCTGACGCCGGGCCTCGTGAACTGCCATCACCACTTCTACCAGACGCTCACCCGTGCGCACCCGGACGGCCTCGATCGGGAACTCTTCGACTGGTTGCGGGCGCTCTATCCGGTCTGGAGTCGCCTCGAGCCCGAGGACGTGGCCGTGGCGACGGAGCTCGCGCTCGCCGAGCTCATGCTCTCGGGCTGCAGCACGGCGGCCGATCATCACTACCTGTTCCCGGAGGGTCTCGCCGAGGCCGTCGACGTGCAGGTCGAGGCGGCGCGGCGCCTGGGAGCGCGCGTGCTGCTCACGCGTGGCTCCATGAGCCTCGGCGAGGCGGACGGCGGGCTGCCGCCGGACGCCGTGGTGCAGGGCGAGGACGCGATCCTCGCCGACTGTGAGAGCGTGATCGGCGCGCATCACGATGGGGCCCCAGAGGCCTTCGTGCGGATCGCGCTCGCCCCCTGTTCGCCCTTCTCCGTGTCACCGGAGCTGATGCGCGAGAGCGCGGCGCTCGCGCGCGCGCAGGGTGTGCGGCTGCACACGCATCTCGGCGAGACCCGGGACGAGGACGACTGGTGCGTCGCGACGCACGGCCTCCGCCCGCTCGACTACCTCGAGCGCTGTGGCTGGCTCGCCGGCGACGTCTGGCTGGCGCACGGCATCCACTTCGACGACGGCGAGCTCGCGCGCCTCGGTGCGGCCGGGGTCGGCATCTGCCACTGTCCGAGTTCCAACATGCTGCTCGGCTCCGGTGTCTGTCGCGTCCCCGAACTCGAGGTTGCCGGCGCCCCCGTGGGCCTGGGTGTCGACGGGTCGGCCTCGAACGACGCGTCCAACATGATCGTCGAGGTGCGCCAGGCGATGCTGCTGCAGAAGCTCGCGCGGGGCAGCGCCGCGGTGACCGCGGAGGACGCCCTGCGCTGGGCCACCGCCGGCGGCGCGGCGACGCTCGGCTGGCCCGAGGTCGGTCGCCTCGAGGTCGGCGCCGCCGCCGACCTCGCGCTCTTCGACCTCGAGGCGCTGCGCTTCAGCGGCGTCGGTGATCCGCTCTCGGGCCTCCTCTACTCCGGGGCGACGGCAGTGCGTGATCTCATGATCGCCGGGCGCTGGCGCGTGCGCGACGGCGAGCTCGAAGGCGTGGATCTCGGCCAGCTGCGTGCGCGACACGGCGAACGCGCCCGGCGCCTGCTGGCCGCCTGAGGGCGGCCAGCGCGGGGTACCGGTCGGACGCCGCCGGGGCGCCGCGGTCATCTGTCACGATGCTTGCAGCATTGCCGGCCGTGCTGCGCGTCCCGGCGTGCGTCGCTGGCGCGCACCGCACTTGTGCAGTCCGGTCCAGAGGGCGAAGGAAGTGCCATCCTCATGAGCACGCTGGTGCACGGCCTCGAGGATCGACCCCCACTGCCCGTCACGGTGCTGGCGGCCGTGCAGCACCTGCTCGGCGTGTTCGTGTCCGTGGCGACGGTGCCCCTGATCATCAGCCTGGGCATGGGCCTGTCCGCGGACGATGCGGCCTACATGGTCGGCGCTTCGCTCGTGGTGTCCGGAGTCGCCACGCTGCTGCAGGTGACGCGGCCGGGACCGCTCGGATCCGGGCTCCTGTCCGTGCAGGGCACGTCCTTCGCGTTCGTGGGGCCCTTCATCTACCTCGCGTCGCAGGATCCGGCCGGCGCCGAGGCGCCGACGGCGGCCTGGCTCGGTGCCCTGTTCGGTTCCGCCGCGCTCTGCTCCCTGTTCATCATGGTCCTCTCGCGTGGCCTGCACCGGCTCGGTTCGATCGTCACGCCCACGGTCACCGGCTGCACGATCCTGGTGATCGGCGTGTCCCTGACGCTGGTCACGATCGACAACATGCTGCGAGTCCACACGGCGACCATCGCCGCCGGCGCGTCGCTGCTGGTTCCCTGGGGGTTGTTCGCGGCCGTGGTGACGGCGATCGTCGCGGTGCTCGCGAGCGGCCGCCCGGCCCTGCGGGTGAACGCCGTCTTCCTGGGGCTCGGCGTGGGCGTGAGCCTGGCGCTCGTCCTCGGGGTCGTGGATGCGCCGGACGCATCCACGGCGCCGCTGCTGTTCGTCGTCGAACCCCTGCGTTGGCCCCTGTCCGTGGATCTTTCGGTGGTGCTCGTGCTGCTGCCGATCTTCGTCGTGAGCGCCGTCGAGTCGGTGGGCGATCTCACGGCCACCGCGGCGCTCTCCGGGCGCCCGGTCACCGGCGAGGAGTACTGGGAACGGCTCCGCGGCGGGATCCTCGGCGACGGCTTCAACTCGCTGCTCGCCTCGCTCTGCTGCACCTTTCCGAACACGACCTTCAGCCAGAACAACGGCGTCATCCGCGTCACGGGCATCGCGAGCCGCCGCGTCGGCGTCGTCCTGGCGCTGCTGCTCGTCGCGCTCGGCACGCTGCCCACGGTGGCGCGCTGGTTCCTGCTGCTGCCCGAAGCGGTGCTGAACGGGGTCACCGGCGTGATGTTCTTCATGGTCGGCGTCGCCGGCGTCGCGATCCTGCGCGATCG
>JAZBPO010000218.1:0-15670 GCA_036351675.1 Pseudomonadales bacterium | reverse complement strand
TGAGCCATGATCAAACTCTTCAGTTCAAGACCTCTGATCCCGACTTCACGCCCGAAGACGATCCGCCAGAACCCATACCGGTTGCGCACCCCTCACGAATACCCCGAACACCCAGAAGGCAGTCAGTCAGCATCCGCTCGAAAGCACGCCAATCAGTGGCCGGATCAATGACTCGGGCACCCACACGAATGGCTTGATCGAATTGTTAAGGAGCGGGCGCCAGAGAAGCGGGAAGTGAGGCCGGTTGATCTGGCCGCCTTCGGGTCCCTGCGCCGAGGGACGCGAACTATACACCAGCCGCGTTGCCTGACAACACTTTCGGAAAGAATTTCTTCCTGCGTCGACGGAGCGTCCTGACGCAGGTCAAGGAAGGGCGCGACGCATTCGATGTCAGGCCGTGGAGGGGCCCCTTCGAGCGCCTGCGGACCGTTCGCGAGGATGCAGTGTCGACCACAACCGCTGACCCGCGACGAAGGCGAACAGGCCGACGTAGACCAGGGCTTCGCCGAGATCCGCGCGCACCTGCCAGATCAGATGCACGCAGGCCGCGAGCGCCGCGAGCCAGACCAGGCGGTGAAGCTGCGACCAGCGCCGACCGAGACGCCGACGCCAGCCGTTGGTGGAGGTGAGCGCGAGCGGGATCATCGCGCCGAGGCCGATACCGCCGGCGAGTATGTAGGGTCGCTCCAGGAAGTCGGCACCAAGGCGGGCGAGATCCCCCTCGAGTTCGAGACCACCATAGGCCAGCAGGTGCGCGGACGCCCAGGAGAAGGCGAACAGGCCGAGCAGTCGCCGCAGCTGCACCAGCCAGCGCAGACCGAAGAGATCCCTCAGGCTGCCGAGCAGCAGCGTCGCGAGCAGCGTCCGCAGCGCCATCTCGCCACTCCCGTGCACCAGCGTCTCGGCGGGATCGGCGCCGAGCACGGACACATCACCCTGCAGGGCGCGCCACAGGCCCCAGAGCAGCCAGGCCGCCGGCGCGAGCGCCAGCAGCCAGACCAGGGGCTTGATGCGCCAGGCGACGGACGCGCGTGACGGCACCGGCAGCGCCATGATCAGTAGTTGCGCGCCAGATCCATGCCCGAGTAGAGCGGCGCCACCGCCTCTGCATAGCCGTTGAACATGAGCGTGTCGCGCCGGTTCGGTGAGAACAGGCTGCTCGGCAGGCGCCGTTCCGTCGCCTGGCTCCAGCGCGGATGCGAGACCTCGGGATTCACGTTGGCGTAGAAGCCGTACTCGCGCGGCGCGAGTTCGTTCCAGGTGGTCCTCGGCCTGCGCCGCGTCAGGCGGATCCTCACGATCGACTTGATGCTCTTGAAGCCGTATTTCCACGGCACAACGAGACGCAGCGGCGCGCCGTTCTGGTTCGGCAGCACCTGCCCGTACATGCCCACGGCGAGCAGGGTCAGCGGATGCATGGCCTCGTCGAGACGCAGACCCTCGACGTAGGGATAGTCGAGGGTCGCGAAGAAGGACCGCTGTCCGCGCATCTCCTCGGGCCGATGCAGCGTGGTGAACTCCACGTAGCGCGCGTCGGCGGTCGGCCGGAAGCGCTCGAGGAGATCGCGGAGCGGGAAGCCGACCCAGGGAATCACCATGGACCAAGCCTCCAC
This sequence comes from Pseudomonadales bacterium, assembly GCA_036351675.1. Classification (GTDB taxonomy): domain Bacteria; phylum Pseudomonadota; class Gammaproteobacteria; order Pseudomonadales; family Azotimanducaceae; genus JAZBPO01. The sequence goes on along the minus strand of JAZBPO010000218.1, from coordinate 14,057 downwards.
GCAGCGCAGCCGATAGATGCGCTCCTCGAGATCGTGCGGCTTCAGGATGTCCTCGAGCGCGAAGGTCCCGGCCGTCTGCACTTCGCCCGCGATCTCGACGGACCAGGGATCGACGGTCATCTCTTGCGCGTGTTCGGCGGGATCACCCTTGTCCATGCCGAACTCGTAGAAGTTGTTGTAGCGCGTCGCGATCTCCCAGGGCGCGACCGCCTCTTCGGTGCGGAAGGCACCAGGCGCTGCGGCGGCGACCTGCCCGCGCAGCCAGGGCGCTGCGCCCGGCGGCGCGCTCGCCCCGGGCCAGGAAGTGAGCCCTTCGGTGACCGCCTCGCCGACGGCCGGGCTCGAGGCAGCGGACGAAGACAGGGCGGCAGTACCGAGCGCAAGACCCGCGGTCGCGTGCAGAAACTGCCGGCGACTGCGGTAGACGGCTTCGGGCGTGATCTCGGACGAGGCGATGTCGGACGGCTTGCGGATGAGCATCCGGCGGCTTCTCCTCGCTGCTGGCAGGCACGAGCCCGATCTTCGACCACGACGACGCCGGGAAGTTGCGGCAGCAAGCCCGACGCGCGCTGCAGCTCAGCTGCGCGCGTTCTTCTCCGGCTCGGGCATCTCGCCGCGGGCGCGACGGATCAGCCAGGACACGGGCCCCGAAAGGGCGTAGACGATGGCGATGGCGAGCAGTACGCGGGGCGGATCCACGAGGATCACGGCGAAGGCGAGCACCACCAGCACCAGCGTGATGAAGGGCACGCGGCCCTTGAGGTCCAGGAGCTTCGGACTCCAGTACTCGACCGGCGCCACCATCAACAGGCCCACGAAGGCCGTGAGGAGTGCGAGGCCGATGGCCCCGAACCCCTCCGGCCCGGGCGCGAGGGGAGTCGGCTCGGCCACGATCCAGACGCATCCCGCCACGATCGCGGCAGCGGCGGGACTGGCGAGCCCCGTGAAGACGGCGTTGTCGTGATGGAGGTTGTAGCGCGCGAGGCGCAGCGCGGCGCAGGCCATGTAGATGAAGGTCGCCACCCAGCCGTACTTGCCGAGTGACTGGAGAGAGTAGGCGAACACGACCAGGGCGGGCGCGACGCCGAAGGCGACCATGTCCGAGAGGCTGTCGTACTGTGCCCCGAACTCGCTTTCCGTGTGCGTGAGGCGTGCGACGCGACCATCCGCCGCGTCGAGCACCATGGCCGCGAAGATGGCGATGGCCGCCGTCTCGTAGCGGCCGTTCATGGCCGCCACGATGGCGAAGAAGCCGGAGAAGAGCGCACCGGTCGTGATCAGGTTCGGCAGCAGGAAGATGCCCCGCGGCCGCACCTCTTCCGGGTGACGGATGCCGTCGTCGAGATCGGGATGGGCAACACCAGCGCGCAGGCGCGCCACGCGCCCGTCGTCCGCTGCTTCCCCGCCCTGCTGCTCGCGCTTGCGCTCCACTCCTTCCTGCCTCAGTTGACTGACTTGTCGACGAGCCGGTTCTGCTGGATCCAGGGCATCATGGCACGCAGGCGTTCGCCCACCTCCTCGATCCCGTGCTCGCCCTCGATGCGGCGCATGGCCTTCAGCGACGGGTTGCCGGCCTGGTTTTCCGTGACGAAGTCACGGACGAACTCGCCCCGCTGGATCTCGGCGAGGATGCGCTTCATCTCCGCCTTCGTCTCGTCGGTCACGATGCGCGAGCCACGCGTGAGGCCGCCGAACTCCGCCGTGTTCGACACGGAATACCACATGTTGGCGATGCCGCCCTCGTAGAGCAGGTCGACGATGAGCTTGAGCTCGTGCAGGCATTCGAAGTACGCCATCTCCGGTGCATAGCCCGCTTCCACGAGCGTCTCGAATCCGGCCTGCACCAGCGCCGCCGTGCCCCCGCAGAGCACCGCCTGCTCGCCGAAGAGATCGGTCTCGGTCTCTTCACGGAACGTGGTCTCGATGACGCCTGCACGCGCGCCACCGATGCCCGCGGCATAGGACAGCGCCAGGTCCTTGGCCATGCCCGAGGCGTCGCGGGCGATGGCGATGAGGCAAGGCACCCCGCCGCCCTGGGTGTACGTCGAACGCACCGTGTGGCCCGGACCCTTGGGCGCGATCATCACGACGTCGAGATCGGCGCGCGGCTCGATGAGACCGAAGTGGATGTTGAGGCCGTGCCCGAAGGCGACGGCAGCGCCTTCCTTGAGGTTCGGCTCGATGTCGCGCTCGTAGATCGACGCCATGAGCTCGTCCGGGGTGAGGATCATGACGAAGTCCGCTTCGGCGACGGCTGCCGGCACTTCGGCGACCTCGAGGCCGGCCTTCTCCGCCTTGGCCCAGGAACCGGAGCCCTTGCGCAGACCCACCACGACGGGAACGCCGGACTCCTTCAGGTTGTTCGCGTGCGCATGGCCCTGGGAACCGTAGCCGACGACGGCGACCTTGCGCCCCTGCACGATGGAGAGGTCCGCGTCCTTCTCGTAGTACACCTGCATGTGTTTCGACTCCCTCGTCGATGATGGTCGCGTCCCGCCGTGCCTCGCCCGACCGGTACGCGCAATGGGGTTCAGGGACTGATGAACTTCTCGCCGCGCGAGAGGCCGGAGACGCCGGAGCGCACGACCTCGAGTATGGACAGCTCCCCCACGGCACGGATGAAGGCGTCGAGCTTGCTGCTCGCGCCGGTCACCTGGATCGTGTACGCGGCGTCGGTCACGTCGACGATCTGGCCCCGGAAGATGTCCGCCGTCCGTTTCACTTCCGCCCGCTGCGCGCCCACGGCCTTGATCTTCACCAGCATGAGCTCGCGCTCGATGTGATCGCCCTCGGTCAGATCGACCACCTTGATCACCTCGATGAGCTTGTTCAGCTGCTTGGTGATCTGCTCGATCTTGGCGTCGTCACCGATCGTCGTCACGGTCAGGCGCGAGAGTGTCGCATCCTCCGTCGGCGCCACGGTCAGCGACTCGATGTTGTAGTTGCGCTGCGAGAACAGGCCCACGACGCGCGACAGGGCGCCGGCCTCGTTCTCCAGCAGCACGGAGATGATCCGGCGCACGTCAGCTCCTTTCGGTCTTCGAGAGGAACATGTCGCTCATGGCCCCGCCCTTGATCGCCATGGGATAGACGTGCTCGTCCGGATCCACGGCGACGTCGAGGAACACCAGCCGGTCGCGATACTTGTCCGAGAACACCTCGGCCATGACGTCGTCGAGCTCCTCGAGCGCCGTGACGCGGAGGCCGACGTGACCGTAGGCCTCCACGAGCTTCACGAAGTCCGGCAGCGAGTCCTGATAGGTGGACTGCGAGTGACGGCCGCCGTACTGCATGTCCTGCCATTGGCGGACCATGCCCAGGGCCGAGTTGTTGATGTTCACGATCTTCACCGGCAGGCCGTACTGCGTGCAGGTGGACAACTCCTGGATGTTCATCTGGATGCTGCCCTCGCCGGTCACGCAGACCACGATGTCGTCCGGGAACGCGAACTTCACGCCCATGGCCGACGGCAGGCCGAAGCCCATGGTCCCGAGGCCGCCGGAGTTGATCCAGCGGCGGGTGTGGTCGAAGTGGTAGTACTGCGCCGCGAACATCTGATGCTGCCCCACGTCGGAGGTGACGTAGGCCGCGCCCTGCGTGGCGCGGTAGAGCGACTGCACCACGATCTGCGGCAGGATCGGACCGCCCAGCGCGACGCGATGGCGCTGGTCGTGATCGAGGCCGTGCGCATCGCGCCACTCGGCGATGCGCGCCAGCCACTTGCCATGCGCCGCGCGATCGAGCAGGCCCGGATCCTCGCCGAGGCGCTCGCGCACGAGCGCGAGCATGTCGCGGAGCACGGGCTCCGCGGGCCCCACGATGGGCACTTCCACCGGCACGATCTTCGAGATCGTCGCGGGATCGACGTCGATGTGCACGATCTTCGCGTCGGGGCAGAACTTCGACGGATCGTTCGTGACCCGGTCGTCGAAGCGCGCCCCCACGGCGAGGATCACGTCGGCGTGATGCATCGCCATGTTCGCCTGATAGGTGCCGTGCATGCCGAGCATGCCCAGGAACTGCGGATCCGTGGCCGGATAGCAGCCGAGGCCCATGAGCGTGTTCGTGATCGGGAAGCCGAGCTCCCGGACCAGTTCCGTGAGCGCCACCTCGGCATTGCCCTGGATGACGCCGCCACCAGCGTAGATCACCGGGCGGCGCGCGCTGAAGAGCAGGTCCACGGCCTTGCGGATCTGACCGGAGTGACCCCGCGTCACCGGATTGTAGGAACGCATGCGGATGCTGTCCGGATAGCGATAGGGACGCCGCACGGTCGGATCGGTCACGTCCTTCGGCACGTCGACCACCACCGGACCGGGGCGCCCGGTACTGGCGATGTAGAAGGCCTTCTTCATCACCTCCGGGATCTCGTCCGTCGAGCGGATCATGAAGCTGTGCTTCACGATCGGCCGGGAGATGCCGACCATGTCGGTCTCCTGGAAGGAATCGGTGCCGATGAGTTCGGTCGCCACCTGGCCGGAGATGACCACCAGCGGGATGGAGTCCATGAAGGCCGTGGCGATGCCCGTGATCGCGTTGGTCGCGCCCGGCCCCGAGGTTACGAGGGAGACACCGGGGCGGCCCGTCGCGCGCGCGTAGCCGTCCGCCATGTGGACGGCCGCCTGTTCATGGCGCACGAGGATGTGCTGGACGGCCTGCTGCTTGAAGATCGCGTCATATATATGAAGCGCGGCGCCGCCCGGGTAGCCGAACACGTACTCCACGCCCTCGTCGTGCAGGGCGCGGATGATCATCTCCCCGCCGGAGAGGAGTTCGGCATCCGCACCGGCGGAAGCGTCGGAGGTGGCCTCTTCAGGGCGCACGGCTGACATGGGCTGGGTCTCGCATCGGTCATGGAGGCGAGCGACCACCGGGTCGCTCGCCGCACGCGGCTCGCCGTGCTCCGACGGCAGACCGCAGGCGCACGGCATGGCCACCGGTGCGCCGCGCGCGGCGCCGTCGGGGGCCGGCAGCCGAAAAAGGGGCCGGTATTCTTCTTGCTGGACGTTGGCGAGTCAACCGGCGAGCGGGCGCCGAGTGGCACGCCAGAGCGGACGCGCGGCACCCTCGGGACCGGGTCAGGAGCGGCGGCCAAGTCACTGAGCGTGCTAGCATCTCGACCTCGCAGCGCATGAGCGGAGAGTTGGAATGACACTCGCACCGAGGGCGCTGGCGATCGCCTGCTTCACCACCGGCATGGCCCTCGCCGCACCGATCGCGCAGGCCGCCGAGGCGGTGTATCGCTGGGTCGACGCGAACGGCGTCGTCCATTTCACGCAGAACGCACCGCGCGGCGTCCCCTACGAGCAGGTCTCGACGGGCGGCCCCGGCTCGCGCAACCCGCCGAGCTTCTACAACCCGCGCCGAACGACGCCCACCGCACCGGCACGGACCGAGGCGACCCCGGCGCCGGACGACGGCGCGGGGGCCGTGGACACCGAACTGCAGCAGCGGCAGGCAGAGCTGCAGGCCGAAGCGCAGGCGCGCCTGTCCGAGCTGGCGGCCGCGCGCCGCCGCAACTGCGAGATGGCCCGGGAGCAGTTCGAGGAATTCACGACCTTCGCCCGTATCCGCGTCTCCGACGGACAGGGCGGCATGCGCATCCTCTCCGAGGAAGAGCGCGCCGAGCGCGTCGCGGAAGCGGAGCAGGCCATCCTCGTCAACTGCGACGACGCGGGCTGAGCCACACGAGCGTCGCCTGCCGCCCGCTGTTGCCCTGATCACGGCGGTGCGAGAAGAACCGCCCCGCGTCGGCCCAGGAGTCGATCCCGGAGTGCTCGACGCGGCCCACGCCCCGGGCCCGGAGCCGCGCCGCCGCCACGCCGGGAAGGTCGACGTGCCAGCGATCGTCGCGCCCCCTGCGCAGCGCGCGCTCCAGCGCAGCGGGCTCGGCGCTTCCCGTGGCCGAGTCGAGGATGGCGGCGCGCACTTCCGGACCGACCTCGAAGGCGTCCTGCCCGATCGCAGGTCCCAGCCAGACGAGCACCTCCGACGGCGCCAGGCCCATGGCCTCGAGCGTCCGCTCGAGCACGCCCGCGACCAGCCCACGCCAGCCGGCATGCGCTGCGGCGATACAGGTCCCCTCGCGATCGGCGAAGAGCACGGGCAGACAGTCCGCCGCCAGGATGGCGAGCGCCACGCCGGCGCTGCGGGTCACGGCCGCATCCGCCTCGGGCACGGTCGGCCCCTCCTCTGCGCCGATCTCCACCACTTCCGCTCCATGTACCTGACGCAGGAACTGGACCCGCTCGACGCCGAGCCACGCCGGCAGGGCAGCGCGATGATCCGCGATCACCGCCGCTGCGGAGACGCCGCCCAGGTCGAAGCCGAATCCTGACGCGCCGTCCCGGGTCGTCGCACAGCCGCGCACGGACGACGGCCAGCCTCCGTTCGCGAAGGGGTCGATCCACCCTGCGGGGCGTTCACGGTTCATGTCTCGACCGCCTCCGCGGCGTCGGCGGCGAGGAGTTCGAGCAGGCGCTGCATGTCGTCGGGCACCGGCGCCTCGAAGGTCAGGGTCTCGCGGGTCACCGGGTGCGCCAGCGTCAGGCGGCGAGCGTGCAGCGCCTGCCGACGGAAGGCTCGCACCGCTGCGACGAGCGCTTCCGAAGGTGCCGGCGGCAGGCGTCCGCGTGCGCCGTAGAGCCTGTCACCGACGATAGGGAAGCCCTCCTGGGAGAGATGCACGCGAATCTGGTGCGTACGGCCCGTCTCGAGGACACAGCGCAGCAGCGCATGAGCACGGTAGCGCTCGAGCACGCGGAAATGAGTCGTGGCGTCCCGGCCGTCGTGAACCACCGCCATGCGCAGACGATTGCGTGGATCGCGCCCGATCGGTGCGTCGATGCGTCCGCCGGCCACGGGGACCTGCTCGACCACCGCCAGATACTCGCGTCCCATCTCGCGTGCCGCGAGCTGCTGGACGAGCGCCGTGTGCGCCGCGAGGCTCCGCGCCACGGCCAGCAGGCCAGAGGTATCCTTGTCGAGGCGGTGCACGATGCCTGCGCGCGGGAGTCCGGCGAGCTCCGGGAACCGATGCAGGAGTCCGTTCACCAGCGTCCCGTCGGGATTGCCGGCGCCCGGATGCACCACCAGGCCGACGGGCTTCGCGACGATCACGAGATCGGCGTCCGCGTGCAGCACCTCGAAGTCCACGGGCTGCGGAAGCAAGTGTTCGGATGCCTCCAGCTCCGCGTCGAGCAGGACCCGCTCGCCGCCCAGCACGCGCTGACGGGGCCTGGCGGCGTGCCCGTCCACGACCAGCTGGCCTCGCTTCAGCCAGCGCTGCAGGCGCGCCCGGGAATGCATGGGGAGCAGCTCCGCGAGTGCCTGATCGAGGCGCAGACCGGCGAGTTCGATGGGGACCTCGAGCACTTCGTGCACGCGCCCTGCCGCCTCCGGATCGTCGGCGTCCTGCGGCTCCATTGCAGCGTCTTCACCGTCCGCGCCCTTCGTCACGATCCTCTGCTCCGCCCGGGATGGACAGGCGCCATGGTACTGCGACCACGGGACCGGTCCCGTGCTGCGTGCGGGGACGGCGATGTGGTAAAATGCGCCAGCGCCGCACGAGGGGGCCCGAGGCGCTGGCTCGCACGCTCGCGCGGCGACACCGGAGCCACACGCCCGTACCCGAGACCCGCCTTGTCGATCCGTCGCCTTTTCCCCATCACCTGTCTGCTGTCCGCCCTGTTCCTCGCCAGCGGTTGTTCGTCGCTGCCGTTCTTCGGCGGCGACGAGGAAGTCGAGGTTCCGGAGAGTTCCGAACAGGAGCTCTACCAGTCGGCGCAGCGCAGCCTGCGCGCGGCGAACTATGCCGACGCGATCGCCAAGCTGCAGGCGCTGGAGGCGCGCTACCCCTTCGGCCGCTACGCGGAACAGGCGCAGCTCGAACTCATCTACGCCTACTACATGGGCTTCCAGCCCGACGCTGCACGCAGTGCCGCCGACCGTTTCATCCGCCTCCATCCACAGCACCCGAACGTCGACTATGCCTTCTATCTCAAGGGCCTCGCTGCCTACGAGAAGGACGAGAGCTTCTTCGACCGCTTCGTGGCGTCGGACCGGTCGGCCCGCGACATCGGCGCGGCGCGGGACTCCTTCGCCGACTTCAGCCAGCTCCTCGCCCGCTACCCGGGCAGCGAATACGCACCCGACGCACGACAGCGCATGATCTACCTGCGCAACCTGCTCGCAGCGGCAGAGATCAATGTGGGCCGCTACTACCTGTCGCGGGAGGCCTACGTGGCAGCGGCGAACCGTGGCCGCTACGTCGTCGAGAACTTCCCCAGCACGCCGTCGGTACCCGACGGCCTCGCGCTGATGGTGGAAAGCTACCTGAAGCTGAACATGCCGGAACCCGCCAACGACGCGCTGCGCGTACTCGCGGAGAACTACCCGAACTACGCGGCGCTGGACGAGAACTACGGCCTGGTGATCTCCCAGCAGGTGCGCAACCGGGACCGCTCCTGGCTGAACATCGCGACGCTCGGCGTGTTCGACAAACCGGACGTCCCGGACCGCCTCGAAGTGCGCCTGCCGGAGGGCGTCGTCCTCGATCCACGCCCGCCGGAGCCCTCCCTCGAACCGGACACGGCACCCGAGCGGCGGGACCGCGGCTGGCGCCGCTGGGTCCCCTTCCTCTGAGGTCGCCGTGAGTCGGTCGCGCCGGGAGATCCTCGAGCAGATCGCGCAGCAGCGCAGCCAGCAGAACGTCAGCCTGCTGCGCATCTACAACTACTACCGCGTCGTGCTCGGCGTCTCGCTCCTCGTGATCTTCGTCCGCGGGATCGGCGAGCACCTGCTCGGCACCCTCGACCCCGATCTGTTCGTGCTCACCCTGTCGAGCTACATCGTCGTCAACGTGGTGTTCGCGGCGGCCTGTCTCTTCCTGCCCGCAAGGACCCTGGATCGACAGCTGCTGGGATTCTTCGTGGTCGTCGCCGACAGCCTCACGCTGGTGCTGCTCATGCACTTCTCCGCGGGCGTCTCGAGCGGGATCGGCGCGCTGGTGATCGTCTCCGTCGCGGCCGGCAGCATCTTCGTCAGCGGCCGCATCGCGACCGTGATGCCCGCCGTCGCCACGCTCGCGGTCCTCTACGAGGAGTTCTATCTCTCGCTCCTCCCGGACACCCTGCCGCCGGACTTCTTCCAGGCCGGCCTGCTCGGCGCGCTCTACTTCGGTACGTCGCTGTTCATCCAGGACGTGTCCAGGCGTCTGCAGAGTTCGGAGATCACGGCGCTGCAGCGGGCGGCCGAGGTCGCCGCGCTGGAACGGCTCAATCGGCTGATCGTGCAGCGCATGCGCACGGGCATCATCGTCCTGGACGTGGAGGGCGACGTGAGTCTGATCAACGAGGCTGCGCGCACGCTGCTCGCCACGGATCGGGACATGGTCGCCCCCGCCCTGCCCGAGGACCTGATGCAGGCCTGGACGCGCTGGCGCGAGGATTCGACCTTCCGCGCCGAACCCTTCTGGCCCGCGCCGGACACCGCCCAGGTGCGTGTGAGCTTCAGCCAGCTCGCGGACAACGCCGAGGGCGAGACCCTGGCCTTCATCGAGGACAACACGGAGCTGCAGCAGCGTGCGCAGCAACTGAAGCTCGCCGCCCTCGGGCGCCTGTCGGCGAGCATCGCGCACGAGATCCGGAATCCGCTCGGCGCGATCTCCCACGCGGCCCAGCTCCTCGCCGAATCCCCGAGCCTGGAGAAGCCCGATCAGCGTCTGACGGACATCATCCAGACGCACTCCAAGCGCATGAACGGCGTCATCGAGAACGTCCTCGAGCTCTCCCGCCGACGCCAGCCGGCCCCCCAGCGCATGACCATGCGGGAATGGCTGCAGTCCTTCGTCGAGCAGTTCCGCGAGACCCGCGAGACGTCGGCCGTGGTCGAGATGAAGGTCCTCGACGAAGGCGCCGTCGTGAACATCGATCCGAGCCAGCTCGGACAGGTGCTCACGAACCTCGTCACGAACGGCCTGCGCTACAGCGAGAAGGAGACGGGCACGGCGTGGATCCGCCTCGAGGCGGGCGTCGACGAAGCGAGCGAGCGCCCCTACCTGAACGTCATCGACAAGGGCCCGGGCATCCCCGAAGCGCAGCGCCAGCACCTCTTCGAGCCGTTCTTCACGACCGAGGAATCGGGAACCGGGCTCGGTCTCTACATTTCGCGGGAGCTCTGCGAAGCGAACCAGATCCAGCTCGGATATCAGCCGCTCGACCCAACGGGCAGCTGCTTCCGTCTAAACTTCCCCCATCCGAAACGCCAGCCGGTTGCGAGCCATGACTGACAAGCGCGCCCTCATCGTCGACGACGAGCCCGACATCCGCGAATTGCTGGAGATCACGCTCGGACGCATGGGACTCGACACCGCGAGCGCCGCGGACCTGGCCGAGGCCCACAGCCTGCTGCAGGAGGGCAGCTTCGACGTCTGCCTCACGGACATGCGCCTGCCGGACGGCAACGGTATCGATCTGGTCCGTCATATCAGCCGCCGCTTCTCCGAGTTGCCGGTGGCCGTGATCACGGCGCACGGAAGCATGGACGCGGCCATCGAGGCCCTGAAGGCCGGTGCCTTCGACTTCGTCTCCAAGCCCGTGGACCTCGCCCAGCTGCGCAACCTCGTCGACCAGGCGCTGAAGCTGCAGCCGATGGAGGGCAGCGGGCCCACGCGGGACGACGACGGCACCAAGCTCGTGGGCAACTCGCCGGCCATGCAGCGCCTGCGCAAGCAGGTCGCGAAGCTGGCACGCAGCCAGGCACCGATCTACATCTACGGCGAGAGCGGCTCCGGCAAGGAGGTGGTGGCACGCAGCATCCACGATCAGGGGCCGCGAGCGGTCGGCCCCTTCGTCCCCGTCAACTGCGGCGCCATCCCCGGCGAACTCATGGAGAGCGAGTTCTTCGGCCACCGCAAGGGCGCCTTCACCGGAGCCGTCTCCGACAAGGAGGGGCTCTTCCAGGCGGCGAACGGCGGCACCCTGTTCCTCGACGAAGTGGCGGATCTGCCGCTCCCCATGCAGGTCAAGCTGCTGCGCGCGATCCAGGAGAAGGCCGTCCGACCCGTCGGCTCGCAGCAGGAGATCGCGATCGACGTGCGCATCCTGTCCGCGACGCACAAGGACCTCGCACGCCTCGTCGAGCGGGGCGACTTCCGTCAGGACCTCTACTACCGCATCAACGTCATAGAGCTGCGCGTTCCGCCGCTGCGGGAGCGGCGCGAGGACATCGAGTTCTTCGCCCGGCGGATCCTCGCGAACATGGCGAAGGAGTGGGACACGCCGCCGCCGAGCATCAGCGCCGCCGCGCTCCAGGCCCTTCAGGATTACGGCTTCCCGGGCAACGTCCGCGAGCTCGAGAACATCCTCGAGCGCGCCTACACGCTCTGCGAGGACGACTGCATCGAGGTCCCGGATCTGCACTTCAACCCGGCCGCCCAGGCCAGCCCTTCGACGAGCGCGGACGTAGCGGAGCCGGCCAGGATGCAGGCGCCCCCGGGCGGCGACGAGCCGGACCACGACCCGGAAACGGCGCCGCCAGACGGGACGGAGGACGTGACCGAGGAGGGTTCGCTCGAGGACTATCTCGAGAGCCTCGAACGCCGGAAGATCACCGAAGCGCTCGAGGCCACGCGCTGGAACAAGACTGCGGCGGCGAAGCGCCTCGGGATCACCTTCCGCGCACTGCGCTACCGGCTCAAGAAACTCGGCATGGAGTGATCCCTCACGTGGTCACGGGCGAACGCCGTCAGGCACCGGCGTCATCGGCCACGGCGTCCTGAGGCCCCGCGCGCGAAGCTGGAGCACCGCTCGGGAGGTGCTCCATGGATCGGAATCAGGCAGGTCTCTCGCTCGTCGAACTCGTCGTCGCCTGTGCACTGCTCGCACTGCTCGCCACGCTCGCCCTGCCCGGCGCCGCGCGCCTGCTGGCCGAGGCGGAGGCGGAGCGCACGCTCCATCGCGTCAACGCCGCCCTCGCCTACGCCCGCTACCTCGCCGTCACCGAAGACCGCGCGGTCGTGCTCTGCCCGCTCCGCCCCGACGGTGAGTGCGGTGGCCGCTGGAGCGACGGCTTCGCCGTGTTCCCCGATCCGGAGCGCGAGGCCAGGCTGTCGCCCGGCAGCATCCCGCTGCGCGTCTTCGAGGGCAGCGGCGTCCGCGTCGTGCTGCGCGCCTTCAGGACGACGCGCTACTTCCGCTTCCTGCGCAACGGCCAGACGGACTGGCAGAACGGCCGCTTCGTGGTCTGTCCCGATCGTCCGGCGGTGCCCGCAAGAAGTCTGGTGGTGAACGTCCAGGGCCGGGCTCGCATCGAACGCCCGGCCACGCATCACCCGGCCTGCGACCAGGAAGCCGGCGTGCCGTGACGGCGCCGCTGGACCCGACGGCGACGGCTCACTCCTCTTCGCGCGCGTCCGGGTCGAGCTCGATGGCGGCGACGATGCGCCCGGCCGTAGCCGCGGTCGCCCCGTCCTGCGTGTAGTAGTACTCGAGCACCATGCCGGCGCCCAGCAGCGTCGGCGCGCCGACACCGGCACGCAGTCGGATCTCAGGGGTGAGGACGAAGTCGTAGCGCAGGCCGTCGATGACCACCGAGGGGCCGGCCGGATCCACCGCGTCCACCACGCCGACGCCGTCGTAGACGTCATAGGGACGATCGTCGAAGGCGCCGAGCCCGCCGGGCCAGACCGCATCCGACACTTCCGTTTCGTCGGGAAGGAGGTCGTCGGGGTCGATGTACCGTTCAGGAAAGTTCGGTGCGGCGCCCACGTGCGTCACCCCGAGCGCTCCCCACAGGAGCAGCATCCCGAACAGGTTCCGGCGACCAGCGAAGCGGATCATTCGAGCTCCCTCCAGGAAAGGCGACCGGTGCGCGGACCGAATCCGGTGTTCGTGTCGCGGATGTCGAGCGTCCGGTCGGACAGCTGCGTGAAGCGCCTCGTGCCGATGAAGGTCGAGTCCGTCGGCACCGCCTCGTCGAAGCGCAGACCGGCGATGATGTTGCCGCCCACCAGATCGCCGGAATCGAAACGGCCGTCGTTGTTGATGTCGAAGGCGTTGGCGGCATTCAGGCCCCCTGCTCCACCCGTGAGCGGATTGATCGCGAGACCGAAGCCGCCGGGGCTCACGTCGCAGGAGAGGTTGTCACGCGGGATGACCGTGTTGACGAACAGGAAGCCTCCGCGGAGGTCCAGGTTCCGGACCGCCCGCTCACCCGGGAACTGCGGACCGGGAGGCGGATCTCCGGCCTGGTCCGGGTTGATACCGCCCTGGACGGTGACCGTGGGGCGCGGCGGATCCAGATCGATGTACCAGCCGCGGACCGCCGGCTCCGGCGGCGTGACGCTGCCGATGGCGTAGCGCACCTCGTTGGCGGTGAGGGAGCGCAGCGCACCCTCGGTCTCGTCGAAGAGATTGATGATCTCCTGCTCGACGAGCAGGGACCGGTCGCCGGCCGCGGTCGGCGGGTTCGCTTCCGCCGTGAAGGGATTCGCCCGGACCCGATCCCAGATGCCGTAGATGGACTGGATGCTCTCGTCCGTACCGTCCGTCGTCGTGAAGTAGCTGCCCGTGCCGATGAGGACCACGACGCCATCCGCCTGCGTGTTGCGCGTCACGATAGGCTGAGTGGTGATCGGCTGCGGCGTGCCGTCCGAGTAGGTCGCCCGGAAGATCCGCGTGGAGGTCCAGTTCGCGGGGTTCGGGCTCGTCATGTCGAAGCGGAACAGGTTGCCGCGCATGTCGCCCGCATAGGCGTAGTCGACCGTGCCGTTGCCATCGAGATCGATCAGGCGCGGCTCGCCGAGGCCGTTCGGCAGACCGGGATTCGGCTCGCCGACCGGGGCCGGGCCGAAGCCCGTACGGATCTTCACGAAGTCGCCTGCATCCCAGCTGCCGTCGTTGGCGTCCTCGATGAAGTTCACGAACAGCGTCGCGAAACCGTAGGTCGAGTTGTAGCCGTTGCCGAAGACGGCGGCCCACTTGCGTTCGGGGAACGCGGCGGTGCCACCGGCACCCTGGACGTTCGTCATGGCGATCGTCGGCACCGAGTAGCTGAAG
>JAZBPO010000217.1:0-12079 GCA_036351675.1 Pseudomonadales bacterium | reverse complement strand
GCCGGTCCCGAAGGTCGGAATCGTGTCCCGGATGTCGAAGCTGCCGCTGCCACCCACGGTGCCGCCGTTCCACGTGAACAGAGCGGGCGTCAGGTTCTGGTTGTTGCGAACCGCCAGGCTCCCCCCGCTTCCGATCTGAATGGTTGCCGAATCCTGGATCTGGAAGCTGGCTGCGGACCCCTGCTGGTCCGCCAGGAGCACGGCCGCGTTGGCATTATCGCCGATGTTCACGCTGCCGGTGCCCTCGAAGGAGATGCCCTGTGCGCCGCTCAGAAGCAGCGTTCCGGTTCCGGCGGCGAATTCGAGCGCGCCACTCAAGTTGCGGAGGTCACCGCGCATGGTGCGCACGCCGCCGCCGGCACCCAGCAGGGTGCGGATCACTCCGTCGTTGGTGAAGCTGCCCTGGACATCGATGGACGCGTTCGCGTTCAGCGAGTCGTTGGTCAGCTGAACCACGCCCTGATTGTCGAGATCGAAGAAGGTCGCGAGGGCATTGCCGTTCTGGGCACTGCCGACGACGTCGATCGTGCCCTGGTTCAGGACCGAGCCGAGGAAGTTCACGGTCCCGAGCACCGTCACGACGTCGGTGATGCGTATGAATCCCGACGAATCGACGTCCTCGTCGATGAGGGTGATCGGCATGTCGAGCAACACCTCGCCCGCGCCGAAGTCCAGGAACTGGCTGCCGAGGACCTGGCCCGGTCCCGTGAGCGTGGCGCCGTTCGCGAGCGTGAAGGGGGCGAGGAACTCGAGCGTACCGGGCTGATCGACGAAGAAGGTGCTGCCGTTCGCGGTGCCCCCACCGCCGAAGGAAAGCAGCCCGCCGAGGATGTCGAAGTCGCCGCTGTGGGTTCCGGAACGGGAAAGCGACAGCTCGCCCGAGGAGATCGAGACGAGCCCGTCGTTGTCGAACTGCACGTCGAAGGTCGTCGTGTCCGTCGCCGTGGTCTGTTCGATGACGCCGGTGTTCCGGAAGAAGGCTCCGATGCTGGCATCGGACAAGGTGCCTGCCGAGGCGAGCTCGATGTCGAAGGTGCCCGCGTTCTCGAACGTCATGTTGTCGGCGAGCGTGATGTTGCTGGCGAGCCACCGCATGGTGCCTGCGCTGCTGAACGTCCCGTCGCCTCTCAGGAGCGTGGGGCCGGCGAAGTCCAGGGTCGCCGTCGATTCGACCGTGAAGTTCGTCGCCACGCCCTGAGCGCCGATGGCGCCGCCGCTGAGTTCGCCGGCGCCGGTCAACAGCATGGTGCCGGCGCCGCGGAGCGTGCCTGCGGACTTGCGGAAATTGCTCACGGGGACCGTGACACCGGCGTCGATCACGACCTCGGTGCTCGTGCCGGACATGCTGAACTGACCCGCGCCCGCCAGGTCGATGCCGGCGTTCAGCTGATGCACGCCGCCGTTGAAGAACACCTCCGCGCCGGTGCCGACGTCGTAGGCGGCGCCGTGGGTACCGCCGGCCCTGAAGTTGATCCCGCCGGCGCCGACGGTCACGGTGTTCTGCATGTCGACCGCGACTTCGACGTTCAGCAGGTTCGTGCTCGCGGACTTGGTGAGCGAGCCGAGGTTCTGGAACAGGGGCGCGCCGATTCCACTGTTCGAGAGACTGCGGTTGGTCGTGGTCAGGTCGATGAACATGAGATTGTCGTTGCGCAGGGTCGGCGTGCCCTGCATCACGATCGTGCCGTCCGTCCAGCGGAGCGTGCCGTCGTTCTCGAAGATGCCGGCGCCTTCGATCCGCTTGACCAGCGGGCCCGAGATCTCGAAAAGCGCCGTGGGCGCGACGAGCACGTTCGTCGTGTTGCCAGCGTCGCCGATGGTGCCGGCGAGGAACTCGCCCTGGTCGTCGATCCGCAGTGTGCCGTCGCCGAGCAGCGTGCCGCCCTCGATCCGCAGGTTGTCGACGGCCACGGTGGCGCCGGTCTCGATCTGGGTCGCGCTGGAGTCGAGACTGACGAGTCCCGCGCCTGCGAAGTCCACGCCGTTCTGCAGAAGGTGCGTGCCACCGCCCAGGAGGCGGACCAGAGCGCCAGTGCCGATCGTGTAGAGCGCTTGCTGGTTCGACGAGCGCGTGAAATCGATCTGGCCGGCGGTCACGTCCACCGTGCCCTGGACACTGCTGGGCACGTCGATGGTGAAGGTGAACGCGCTCGCGGACTTGCTGATGGCGCCGGTGCTGTTGAACTGAGGTGTACCACCGGAGAAATCGAGCACGCGACTGCTCGTCAGGAGCTGCACGTCGAAGAGGCCGTCGTTCTGGAGGACTGCGTTCTCGTTGAGAAGCGCCGAGCCGTCCTGCCAGACGATCGTGCCTTCATTGAGCAGCGTGGCGCCGCCCCTGAGTTGCTTGGTGTTCGCGCTGGACAGCGTCAACGTCGCACCGGGGGACACGGTGAGCGTTCCGTTCTCGCCCGTCGCGCCGACCGAACCTGCCTCCCAGATGCCGGCTGTCCGGATCGAGACCTCTCCATCGCCGGCAAGTGTGCCGCCCGAGAGCCGGAGGTTGTCGGTGAGGACCGTCACGCCGCCGGCCACCCTCGTGGTCCCTTGCGCGATGTCGAGGAATCCGGGCCCGGTGAAGCCCACGCCTGAAGCGAGCAGATGGTCGGTGAAGCCCTCGAAGCGGACGTTGTCGACGCCGACGTTCTGGAGATCGAAGGCGGCCGCGTAGGTGCCGCCCCGCGTGAAGCGCAGGACGCCTGCGCTCGCGTTCACGTTGACGCTTCCGCCGATGTCGCTGTCGACGTCGATGATCAGCGACGCGCCGGACTGGTCGATCGTGCCGGTGTTCAGGAAGGCAGGGGTTCCGGAATTCAGGTCGAGCACGCGGACGCTGACGAGATCGACGAGGAGGTCACTGCGGTTGTCGAAGAGCGCGGTCTCGCCCATGACGATGGAGCCGTCGGTCCACGTCAGGTTCCCGTCGTTCCGGAACACCCGACCGTCACGGAGGAGCTTCGTGCCGGAGGTCGCGATGCTGCCCGTAGCGGCGGCGTCGACCCTGGTCGTTCCGGCGCCGCCCATGGTCCCTGCGTTCCACAGCAGCTGGCTCGAGACGTCGACGGTGCCGGCGCCCCCGAGCGTACCGCCGCCCACGATCAGCGTGTCGGTCAGGGTCGGGCCATCGAAGTTCACGGCGCCGCCGTCCACGTCCGTGGTCCCGACGTCGTAGCTGCCGTTGACCACGGTCGTCGTGTTGCCGGTGTTCAGAAAGCGGAAGGCGCCGAGGCCGCTCGCGGTGCCGTTCAGCGTATGGAAGTCCGCGCCGCTGCCGCCGAAGGCGATGGCGCTGCCGACGTCGGTCGTGAAGCTGCCCGTATGCGTGCCGCCCCGCGTGAAGCGCATCTCGGCGCCGCTGCCCACGACGCTCCCGATGTTGTCCGTGCGGACGTCGATGGTCGCGAGCGCCGAACCGAGATTGCGGATGGTGCCGGCGTTCTGGATGAGCGGGGCCCCGGAACCGAAGTCGAGGGTCCGCGCGGTCGTGAGCAGGCTGTTGAAGGCGCCGCCGACCGCGATCTGAAGCTCCGACGTCTCCCGCATGATGATGTTGCCGTCCTGCCAGTCGAGGAACCCGGTGAGCAGGAGGGTGTGGTCGCCACTGATGGTCTTGAAGGACCCCGTGGAGATGGCACCGGTCGGCGTCGCGATCTCGACGGTGCCGACACTGCCGATCTGCCCGATCGTGCCGCCGCGCCACTCGAAATCGGTGTCCACGACGAGCGTGCCGTCGCCGGCGATGGTGCCGCCCGGGTCGAGGCGGAGCGCGGCCATGGTCACGGGCGCACCCGCGTCGACCAGGACCGGCCCGACAGCCTCGACGAAGCCGGTGCCCGTGAAGTTCGCACCCGCTTCGAGCGTATGCGGACCCAGACCGGAGTAGCGCAGGATGCCCGGTGCGTCGATGTTCACGTCGGCCGTGGCGGCGGTGGTGCTCGAGCGCGTGAGGATCAGGGTGCCATCGGTGATGACGACGCTGCCCCCGAGCGTCGTCGCCACGTCGATGTTGGCCGTGTTCGGCTGATCCTTGTTGAGGGTCCCGTTGTTGACGAAGGCCTGGGTCCCGAGCGTGCCCTGATCGAGCGTCCGGGTGGCTATCAGACTGACGTTCAGGATGTCGTCGTTCTGCAGCACTGCGTTGTCGTTGAGGACGATGGATCCGTCGTTCCAGCTGAGCGTGCCCTCGTTGAGCAGGGTGCGGTCGTCGCTCATCGACTTCGTCAGGGTGCCGGCGATGCTGCTCGTCGAACCGGACAGGAGGCGGGTCGTGCCCGTCCCGCCCATCGCGCCGGCACTCCAGGTCATGCCGTTGCCGACCTGGAGTACGCTGCCGCCCTCGAGGCGGCCGCTGACGAGTTCGAGGGTGCCCGTGATCGCGTCCACCGGCGTGTTGATGGCGACCGTGCCGCCGCTGATGCGGGTAGTGCCGGGGACCGCCAGATCACCGGAGCTGGTGATCACCGTCGCGTCGAGGCCCGTCCCGGATTCGAAATCCACCGTGCCGGACCCGCCGATGCTGCCGTCGATCTGATGGCCACCGGATCCGGTCGCGGCGCCGAAGCTGAGCTCGGCGCCCGCGCTGACTTCGAAGGACCCGCTGGAGAGTCCACCGCGGGTGAAGGCCAGATCGAAGCCTGAGGCGTTGACGCTGCCACTGTTCTCGAGGCGCACATCGATGACCGCGCGCGCGGTGCCGCCATCGTTGATGGTGCCGGCCGTATCGACGATCAGCGCAGGCGCACCGGAGCCGAAACCGATGAACCGCGAGTTGTCCAGGTTGAAGTCGAAGACGCCGCCCTCCGCGACGAGGATGCGGCTGTCGTCGTTCATGACGATGTTGCTCTCGTTCCACGAGAGCGCGCCGGAGACCTCGAGCGTGTAGTCCGCGTTGATGGTCTTGCCGACCGTGGTGTCGATGTTTCCGGTGCCCTGCACCTCGAGCGTGCCGGTCGATCCTGCGGCCCCGAGGCTGCCGCTGGTCCAGTCGAAGGTATCGGTGACCACGACCCGGCCGGGGCCGGTGACCGCTCCGCCCGCAGAGAGGCTCAGGTTGGGGACGGCGACCGCTTGCGTCGCGTTCTGCATGTCGAGGACGCCGCCATTCACCGTGACGAAGGCCTGCAGCGGCGCGAGCTGCGTCACGGTGGCGGTATCGAGGAGCTGGAAGGACTCGGCTGCGTTCTCGATCGACAGGATGCCGATGCCGACCGAGCCGTCACCGAGGGTGACGTTGCCCGCGGAGCTGCCTCCGCCGCGGAGGATGAGCGTGCCGTCGCCGACCACGACGTTGCCACCGGCCTGGTTCACGAGCGGCACGGCGAGGTCGGCGGTCGCGCCCGGCGCCACGATGAGGTTCCCGGCGGTGAGGGTGATGCCGCCCTCGGTGCCGTCGCCCAGCACCCGCGAACCGGCCTCGAGCAGCACGTTGAAGGCCGACTCTACGCTGGCGCCGTTGGTCATCGTCGTGGTGTTGGAGAACAGGAAGCTCGTTCCACTGTCCCCCTCCAGCACGACGCCGTCGAGCGTGGCGGCGCTGCCGGAGGACAGGCTCACGGAGGCTTCGCCGAACTGCAGCAGGGTCCCGGTCCCGGCGAGCGTGCCGTCGAGCAGGGCGCTGCCGACGGAAAGCGACGGCGTTATGCCCAGGTCGAGCAACGCGCCGTCGCCGACGTCGAGGAAGAAGAGCGAGCCGCCACTCGACGCCTCGAGAAAGCTGGCCGAACCCGAGGCCGCGAACAGGCCGTCCGCATCGAGTAAGCCGACACTGATATCGCCTCCGTCGAGGTCCAGCGGAGCCGGTGCTTGCCCGCCGGCATCTCGCACCTCGAGCGTCGCATCCGGTGCGAAGATCTGGTTGCCGGCACCCCCTCCGGTGACCGTGATCGGTCCGTCGGCGTAGAACTGCAGGAACTGAAGGTTGCCGTTCGGGTCGTTGATCGCGCCTTCGAAGAGGATCTCCTCGGGCGCGACCAACTGCAGGGTCGAGCCGGCGGCGGTGTTGTCACTCAGGTCCAGGGTGGCTCCGGCCGTCCATTCGATACCCTCGGCTCCGGCGCCTCCCCCCGTCGCGTCGACGATCACGGTCGACGCGCCACCGGCGAACCCTGCGTCGATCGCCCCGACGTCGAGTTCGTTGACGCCGGTGGACCCGGAGAAGATCGTCGAGGGTGGCGTCGGGGAGCCATCGGGCGGGTTAACGCCGGGACCGTCGATGATCCGGATGCCGACCGGGTCGATGAGCCAGGTGCCGCCTTCGCCGGCCGGCGCAGAAACGTCGGGCGCGGCGTCGATCTCGAGGCCGGTGCGCGCCGAGGTCTCCACGAAGCCGCCGTCGCCGCCCTCCAGGCCGCCGTTCGCGCGCAGCGTGCCTTGCAGACGCAGCAGTTCCTCGCCGAAGGCGATGACCGTGCCGCCGTCGCCGTTCACGGTCGCCGAGGCCGTGACGTCCGTGTCCGCGCCCACGAACACCGCATTGGCGTTCGGTTCCGGGCCGAGACCCTGCAGGTTGCCGCCGACGAGGATCTCGCCGCCGCCGAAGGCGCCGTCCGCGCTGATCACGCCCTCGTCGAGCACGCCGACGCGATCGCCGAGCAGGCGGATGCGTCCACCGGTTCCTTCCACGCCCTCGGCGCGGATCTCGCCGGAAGCGAGCACGTCACCGGCTGCGCTCTGCACGAGCACGTCGCCACCCTCGACTCCGGACGCGGTGACGGTGCTGCCGGCCTCGAGCGTGAGGTCCTGCTCCGCGAACAGCACGACGCTGCCGTCCGCGTCGAGGCGCACGCTGTCCGCCCGCACTTCGCCCGAATGGCGCAGCGTGCCGGCGAAGGCCCGCACCGCACCCTGCTCCGCGAGCAGGGCGCCGAGGTTGAGGATCTCGTTCTCGGCGGAGGCGACCTCGAACTCGATGTCCGGCTCGTCGAGGCTGCGAATGCGCACCCGCTCGCCGGCCGCGAGCACGAGCGAGCCATCTTCGGTGTGGATGATGCCGCTGTTCTCGATGTCGGAGGCGACGAAGAACACGTTGCCGCCGCGCGTCGCGAGGTAGCCCTCGTTGACGATGCGCCCGGCGCTGCCGCCGTCCTGGAAGGTGTAGTTGCCGGTGAGGAAGTCCTCGTTGGCGATGTCGAGCGTGGAGGCGACGAAGCCGGCGGTGTCTATGGTGACGTCCTGGCCGAACACCACCCCGTTCGGATTGATCAGGAACACCTGCCCGTTCGAGACGAGCTGGCCCATGATCTCGGAGAGCTCGCCGCCGACGACCCGGTTGAGGACGGCGGAGTTCGCGGCCTGCTGCTGGAAGCGCGTGATCTCGTCGTGGGCGATCGAGAAGTCCTGCCAGTCGATGATCGCGCCCGGCGTGTTCGTGATCGTCAGTTCGTTGCCGAAGCTCTGGAAGTCGACGGTGCCGCGCACGACGTCGGCGCCGGAAGGATTGCCGAGGACCGGAGCGGCCGGTGTGCAGACGAGGCCGGCGATGGCCGAGGCGAGGAGGGACTTGCGGAAGAGAGCTACCGGCGGGCGCGACATGACGATTCCATTCCGATCCGTGACTCGGCCGGCTCCGCCCTACGGAATCGTCTGCGCTGCGGACTGGTGCGCCTCTGCGCTGACGAGCGCCACCTCCTGTGGCGTATTCGGATCCGGATTCTCTGCGAACTCCGGGACAGGGTCCCCAGACCCCACGACTCCCCGGCCGTCAGTATCTGTACACCCCGCGGATTGCGCAATGGTGACCTGACGTGGCCGCCGGGAGCGTGTTCGCGTCCGGGTGAGCGCAGCGACGCCCGCCGTACCTTCGCCGTGTAGACTCTACCGCGCAGACCCTGGGGAGGGATGAGCATGCGAGTCTTCGTTCTGCTGTGCGGCCTGCTCGCCGCGCAGGGTGCCGGCGCCGCGCCGGACTGGTCACTCACGCTCGACGACGAGCAGATGGCGCACGCCGAGGCGCTCTACCAACAGTACTGTTCGCTCTGCCACGGCGAGGACCGCAGCGGCTATCGGGCCGACCACGCGCCGTCCCTGCGAACGACTTCGCTGCTGTCCACCGGCTATCCCGGCTTCCTCTTCAGCACCATCGGCTACGGGCGCGCGAACACCGCCATGGAGGGCTACAGCACCGAGATGGGCGGCCCCCTCGAACGCTCGGAAATCCGCCTGATCACGCGCTGGCTGCTGCAGGTGGAGGGCGTCGAGCCGAACCGTCTCGGCACGGAAGTGATCAGCGGTGACGTGCAGCGCGGTCGCGCGCTCTATGCGGATCGCTGCGCCGAATGCCACGGCGCCGACGGCCAGGGCGTCACGGCGCCTTCGCTCGGCGATCAGGGCCTGCTCGCGAACGCGAACGACTCGTTCCTGAAGTACGCGATCGAGAACGGCCGCGAGGGCACGCCCATGGTCGCGTTCAAGGACGAGTATCCGGAGCAGGACATCGACGCGCTGGTCGCGTACCTGCGCAGTCAGGCCTCGGGCTGGAACCCGGAGCCGCCGGCGCTGCGCCCGCCGCCGTCGCCGGAGGAGTACGTGCTCAATCCGGACGGTGAGGCACCCGAGTTCACGCTCCGCGACGGTCGCTACGTACCCGCCGCACAGGTGGTTCAGGCGCTGGAGGAGAAGCGACGCTTCATCCTGCTCGACACGCGTCCGGCATCGGCCTGGCAGCGCAGCCACATCCCCGGGGCCGTACCCATGCCCTACTACCGCGAGGCCGATCGTGCCGGCGAGAACCTGCCGAACGACGGCACCTGGATCGTCGCCTACTGCGCCTGCCCGCACGCGGCGTCCGACTACGTCGTGAACAACCTCGCGAAGCTCGGCTACGAGAAGCTCGCGGTGATCGACGAGGGCATCCTGGTGTGGACGGCCATGGGCCTGCCCCTCGTCGCGGGCGAGGAACTCGTCACGCGTTAGGGCGAGCCGGCACGGAAGGCCTGGAGGGCCCGGAACATGGAGCGAGCGAGCCTCGGCGCCATCGGACCGGTGAGCCGCCTCACGCTCGGCGGTGGCGGCCTCGGTCAGCTCTGGGGGGAGACGAGCCGAGAGGAGTGCATAGCGACGCTGCGGGCGGCGGTGGACGCCGGGATCGACCTGATCGACCTCGCGCCGGGCTACGGCCGCGGTGAGGCCGAAGAGGTGTTCGGCCACGCCTTCGCGGGGCGCGTGCCTGCAGGCGTGCGCGTCACCACCAAGTGTCAGCTCGGGTCGCCCCCCGCCGAGGAAGTGGAGGCGACGATCCGGCGCCGCCTCGAGCGCAGCCTCGCCTCGCTCCGCGTCGAACGCGTCGACCTGCTGTTCCTGCATTCGAACATCGTGCCCGACGACTACGTCTATCCGCGGTCCGAGGACGCCGCGCTCCAGGACCGTTTCGCGACCCGCGCCTCGCTGTACCGCGAAGCCGTGATTCCCTGCTTCGAGGCGCTGCAGCGTGAGGGGCGCATCGGGGCCTGGGGCATCACCGGCACGGGCCTGCCGGACAGCATCGTCGAAGCCCTCGGCACCGAGCCCAGGCCGGCGGTGGTACAGGCCGTCGCCAACTGTCTCGATTCTCCCGGCGCCATGCGTCGCTACGCGGAGCCACCCCGGACCCGCGAGACGATCGCGGCGGCCGTGGCGAACGGTGTGGGCGTCATGGGCATCCGCGCCGTGCAGGCCGGGGCGCTGACGGACGGTTTCGATCGGCCGATCCCGGAGGACTCGCAGGACTGGCTCGACTATCTGCGCGCGGCGCCTTTCCGGGAGCTGGCGTCGGAACTCGGGGTCACGGCCGCATTCCTCGCGCACCGCTACGCGCTGAGCATGGACGGGATCGACACCGTGGTGCTCGGCGTCAAGAACCGCGCCGAACTCGACGAATGCCTCGCGGCCGAGGCCGCCGGTCCCCTCGACCCGGAGCTGGTCCGTCGGATCGATGGCGCACTGGCGCGCGACGCCTACGTCTGGCCAGGATGACGCTGCTGCGCGCCTGCGTCCTGGTGCTCTGCGCGAGCCTCGTCCTCTGCGCCGGGGCGGAGGAGATCGACCTCGACGTCGCACCGGGCGTCCCGGGCCGGCTCCTGCTTCCCGACGACGTGCCGCCGCGGGCGGCCGTGCTCCTGCTCCACGGCTGGTGCAGCCAGATGGACGAGGTCGGCGGTCTGTACCGCGACCTCGCTGCCGGTCTCGCTGCGCGGGGCATCGCGAGCCTCCGCTTCGACTTCAGCGGCGAAGGGCCGAACGCGGACTACGTGGTGACCTCGACCTACGAGCGCCGCGTCGCCGAAGCCGAAGCGGCCCGGGCCCTGCTGCGCGAGCGCGTCCCCGACGTGCCGCTCGGCGTGAACGGCTTCAGCCTCGGCGGCCTGGTCGCGATGTCGCTCATGGGTCGCCATCCCGACTGGTTCGACGTCGCGGTGCTCTGGTCCTCGGCGGCCCGCATGGACTTCACGAGCGGTGATCCCGCGCTCGTCGGCGCGGCCCGTGCAGCGCTGCGCGACGGTCGCGCGGTCTACCGGACCTGGACCGACATCACGCTCACGCGCGAATTCCTGGTCTCCTATCTGGGCGTCGACGCGAGCGTCGGTCTCGTTGCCTATCCCGGCAGCCTGCTCGCGATCCGCGGCACGGCGGATTATCTGCCTGCCCTCGACGCGCAGTGGATCGCGGCCACGCCGGGCGAGGACGACGCGGTGATCCTGATCGACGGCGCCGATCACGTCTTCGGCGTTCTCGAGGCGCCACGGCCGGCGCATGGCGAGCGGGTGCTCGAACACACGATCAGCTGGTTCGACGGGCGGCTCCGGGGGGCCGGGGCACGGCCCTCCTACGGATCGAAGGCCTCGGGCTGGTAGGGGACGCCGGCGCGGATCACGCGGGGGATGCGCCGCGTGTTGCGGATCTCGTCGAGTGGATCGGCGTCGAGGAGCACGAGGTCCGCGATCCGCCCGGCGGCGACGCTGCCGTGCTCACCGTCCACGCCGAGCAGGCGCGCCGGCGTCAGTGTCGCCGCCTCGAGCGCCTCGAGTGGCGTCAGGCCGGCCGCGACCAGCATGTCGAGCTCTTCGTGCAGCGACTCGCCCGGCGTCAGGAAGCCGATGGGGCTGTCCGTTCCCGCCACGATCGGCACGCCGGCGGCCGCGAGCCGGGGCGTGATCATGAAGCCGAAGTCGCGCAGGCCCTGCTGCATGGCCGTGGGCGCGACGCCGGACTGCGCGATCGCGTCGGCGCGCCAGCGTGCCGCGGCCTGCGGGCCGAGGACGTCGAAGCCCGCTCGCCAGGCCGCGTCCTCGTGACGCGCCAGCGTGCGGAAGGTTGCGAGCGCGAGGGTCGGCGTCTGGTAGACGCGGGCCTCGGCGAGGCGCGCGATGACGGCATCACAGCGCCGCTCGTCGTAGGTGGCATAGGCGCGCAGGCGCTGCGACGCGTGGATGCGGCTGCGCAGCGCGCCGCCGTCGGTCTCGGCATCGCGCGCGGCGAACGCCCTCAGGCGCGCCTCGTACAGGGCGTCGGCTTCGCGCGAGCAGGCGAGTTCGAGGTTCCGCAGATGCTGGAACTCGTCGACGCCGGCGTCGATGACCTCCTCCATGGTGAGCTGGAGCGGCGGATGCGCGGTCACGATCAGCCCGCGGGCGTGCGCCGCCTCGACGACGGCCCGGAACTGCGCCGGCGTGAGCATCTCGTAGGCCTTGACGAGATCGGCGCCGGCGGCGGCGACGCGTTCGACCATGGCGACGGATTCCTCGACGGTGCCGGTCTCGACGCCGATGGCCGGTCTGAAGCGGTTCGCGCCGTCATAGACGCGCGGGCGGCCGTCGATGAGCGGTCCGGCGAGGTAGAGATTCGGCGCGGGCAGGCGCGCCGCCACCTCGCGCGCCCCGGGCATGCGCTCGAGGGGAATGCCCGTGTCGCGCAGCGAGGTGACGCCCCAGCGCAGCGCGGCGCGCGCGAAGGTCGCGACGTCGATCTCCGGGAAGAAGGTCAGGTGCACGTGCGCGTCCCAGAGACCGGGGATCAGATAGCGGCCGCGACCGTCGAGGATCGTGGCGCCCGCGGGGATCTCGTCCGATGCGTTCCGAACGGCGACGATGCGATCGTCCTCGATCAG
>JAZBPO010000216.1:0-4949 GCA_036351675.1 Pseudomonadales bacterium | reverse complement strand
GTCTCGTCCATGTCCTGGCCGTAGAGGTTCATGCCCGCCTCGAGGCGCAGCGTGTCCCGGGCGCCGAGACCCGCCGGCCGTACGCCGGAGGCGAGGAGCGCGTTCCAGGCCGCGACGGCGTCGACGTTCGGCAGGATCACCTCGAAGCCGTCCTCCCCGGTGTAGCCGGTGCGGGCGATCATGCGCTCACCGTCCTCGAGAAAGGAGAAGGGCGCGAGCGCGGACACGGCCTCGGCCGCCCCACCGAGCCAGGCCGCGGCGCGGTCGAGCGCCTTCGGCCCCTGAACCGCGAGCATGGCCAGATCACTGCGTTCCGTGAGCGCGACGTCGCCGGTCAGCCGCTCCCGCATCCATGCGAGATCCTTGTCTCGCGTGGCCGAGTTCACGACCAGGCGCCAACCGTCGGCGCGGCGATAGGCGATGAGGTCGTCCAGGATGCCCCCCGCCTCGTCGAGCATGGCCGTGTACTGGGCTTCGCCGGCAACCTCGAGGCGCGCCACGTCGTTCGCCAGCAGCGTTCGCAGCCAACTGCGGGCATCGGCACCATCGAGATCCACGACGGTCATGTGCGAGACGTCGAAGATGCCCGCATCGCTGCGGACGGCATGGTGCTCCTCGAGCTGCGAGCCGTAGTGGAGCGGCATCTCCCAGCCGTGGAAGTCCACGAGCTTCGCGCCTGCCGCGCGATGAGCGTCGATGAGGGCGGTGCGATTCATCCTGCTTCCTCTGTAGGCGTGCTGTCAGGCGAGGCCGAGCGCGTGCTCGGCGAAGGCGCGCTTGACCGGGGCGAGGCGGTCGACCCAGGCGAGCCCGGTGTTGCGGAGCAGTCGCAGGCCGGGGTCGTCGGCGCCGAAGAGACGCTTCAGTCCGTCCATGGCACCGAGGGCGAGCGCGTTGTCGCCACGTCGGGCGCGCTCGTAGCGTCCGAGCAGGGCCGCGTCACCGAGCCGCGCGCCGGCCGGTCCCCGTGCGATGCCGTCGAGCACCTCCACCAGCACCGCGACGTCCTTGAGACCGAGGTTCACGCCCTGCCCCGCGAGCGGATGCACCACGTGCGCGGCATCGCCGACGAGCACCAGGCGCTCGGCCACGTAGCGTTCGGCGTGCACCTGCAGGAGCGGGAAGCTGCCGCGCGGCGCGACCCCGAGGACGCGCCCGAGACGCCCCTCGAAGGCGCGCTCGAGGGCCGCCGCGAAGCTCGCGTCGTCGAGTTCGCGGATGGCGACCGCCTCCGCCTCGTCGAGGGACCAGACGACGGACACGCGATGACGGCCGACGTCGTCGTCCGGCAGCGGCAGGAAGGCGAGTGGGCCCGTCGCGAGGAAACGCTGCCACGCCGTGTCCTCGTGCGGCCGCTCCACGGCCGCCGTCGTCGCGACGGCGAGCTGACCCATGGAATTCACCTGCGCGGAGATCGCGGCGAGTTCGCGCACGCGCGAGCGACCGCCGTCGGCCGCCGCCACCAACGCAGCCTCGATCCTGCGGCCGTCCTCGAGCGTGAGCCGAGCACCGCGCGCATCGCGCTCGAAGCGGACGACACCGGCATCCGTCACGCACTCCACGCCCCGGTCCTCGAGCCTCGCCCAGAGGCGCGCCAGCAGATGGCCGTTGGGCGTGATCGTTCCGAGCGAAGGCACTCCGAGCTCTGAGGCCTCGAAGCGCACACGGCCGGTGCCGTCTGCGTCCCACACCTCCATCGCATCGTAGGCGCAGATCCCGGGCACCGCGGCGTCGCCCGATCCCCAGACGCCGAGCCCCGTCAGCAGTGCGATGGACGCGGGCGAGAGGGCCACCGTACGAGGGTCCTCGGACTCCGCGCCCGGCACGGGCGGGCGGGGTTCGACCACCACGGGCGAGAGGCCTGCGCGATCGAGCGCGAGCGCGAGCGTGGCGCCGACGAGCCCGCCGCCGACCACCGCGATGCGGCGATTCATCGGCGGGCCTCCCGTCGCTGCGAACTCCGTCCGCGGGCCGTGGCCATGAGCGCTTCGATCTCGTCCGGGTCCTTCGGCACCTCGCCCGTGAGGACCTCGCAGCCGTCCTCGGTCACCACCACGTCGTCCTCGATGCGGATGCCGATCCCCGCGAAGCGCTCCGGGACCTGCTCGAGTCCGCGGTGGAAGTAGAGGCCGGGCTCGATGGTCAGCACCATGCCCGGGGCGAGGTCGCGCCAGGCGTCACCGAGGCGATAGTCACCGACGTCGTGGACGTCGAGGCCGAGCCAGTGCGAGCTCTTGTGAACGGTCCAGGGTTTCGACGCCTCTTCCTCCACGAGCGCATCGATCTCGCCCTCGAGCAGGCCGAGATCGACGAGGCCCCGCGTCAGGACGCGCGAGGCGGCCTCGTGCGGCGCATTGAAGGATGCGCCGGGGTGAACCGCGGCGATCGCTGCCTGCTGCGCGGCGAGCACGAGTTCGTAGAGCTCCCGCTGGGCCGGCGAGAACGCGCCCGAGACCGGGAAGGTGCGCGTGATGTCCGACGCGTAGCCGCCGAACTCGCAACCGGCGTCGATGAGGACGAGTTCGCCGTCGAGCAGCGGCTGATCGTTGCGAACGTAGTGCATGGTGCAGGCGCGCTCGCCCCCGGCGACGATGCTCTCGTAGGCCGCCTCGCGGGCGCCGCCGGCCCGGAAGGCGTACAGCAGCTCGGCCTCCAGCACCCCTTCGTTCACGCCCGCCTGCACCCGCTCCATGGCGCGCCGGTGCGCCGTCGCGGAGATGCGCGCCGCCTCGCGCATCATGCGCAGTTCGGCGGGACTCTTGATCAGGCGCGCGTCGTGCAGCAGATGGCCGATGTCCACGAACTCGTGAGGCGGGTGCCCGTCGCTGCCGATACGGGTGCGCAGCTCGTGTACCCAGCCCATGACGCGACGGTCGAACTCGGGGTCCGCCCCAACCGAGAAGTAGAGCCGCGCGCGTCCCTCGAGCAGACCCGGCAGGATCTCGTCGAGGTCGCCGATCGGAAAGGCGTCGTCGACCGCAAGTGCCTGAGTCGCACGCTCGGGACCGAGTCGCTCACCGTCGTAGCGCTCGGCGCGCTCGTCGTGATCCCGGCAGAAGAGGATCTGTTCCGCCGCCTCGCGCCCCGGCGCAAGCACCAGCAGGGCCTCCGGTTCGTCGAAGCCCGTGAGATAGAGGAAGTCCGAATTCTGTCGATAGGGATAGGCCGCGTCGCCGTTGCGCAGACGGACCGGCGCAGCGGGTACGAGCACGATGGCGTCATCACCGATGCCGCGCATGAGAGCACGACGGCGGCGTGCGTGTTCGCCGATGGCGATACTCGGACGTCGACTCAATGCTCGGGCGCCTCCGGATCGCGGGACTCGAGCGCGTCCACAGCGCGCGCCTGGACACCGGCGAGCAGCATGAGCACGGCCATGCGTACGTACTCGCTGATCTCGAGGTACTGACCCTCGGCGGCCTCGCCATCCTCTGTCTCCGGGTCGACCTCGGCGATGGCCACCATGTCCTCCAGAGCGGATACGGCATCCTCGTCGAGGCCGTCGGTCGAGCCGCCGGCGAGCCCGAATCCGGAGAGGAAGCCGCCGCACCAGAGCCCGAGCGCCTCGAGGCGCGCGGAGAGGGATGCATCATCGCCAGGCAACAGCAGCGGAAAGGCGAGCGTGTCGTCCGCGAGCCCCGCGAGCACGCGCTGGCGGAACTCGAGAAGCGGCGTCACGTCCGCGCCGGCGCCGAGGTCCTGGCCCGAGTGGGCGTGGATCAGATCGAGCCAGCCGTCGTCGGACGGACCGCTGCCATCGGCGCACACGGCGCCGCAGAAGAGCCCCTGGAGCTCCGCAGGCGAGCACCAGGGGTCGAGGGCTGCGAGGACGGCGCACGCCTGCTCCCAGTCGAGGTGCAGTCCGGTGTCTGGATGATCCATCGAGCGGTCCGGTCGGGGCGTATCGGCGAGTGTTCCGGTGTCGCGGCCTGCATTGCCGCCCGTGCCACGGGCGGTACGGCAGCTGCTGCAATGACGGGCGCCGAGGTCGGCGCGCGTCGATTGTAACGATGGCCGCGACGCTTTGCCGCCAGCAGAGCCCGCGCGGACGCGCTGGGCCGTCGCCGCTCGCGTTGACCGGCCCGAGTCGCGACACCTATATTGCGGTTACCTACGCCCCCGTTCGCGGGGCAGCCCCGCACCCCTCGGAACACCCTGGCGACGATGAGCGACATCGACCTGTCTCCCCTGGAGCGCAAGATCGACGAGCTGGTACAGCTGTGCGACCAGCTCGCGCGCGAGAATCAGGCGCTCACGGAACGGCACGGAGAATGGGCAGCCGAGCGCGCACAGCTCATCGAGAAGAACGAACTCGCGAAGAGCAAGGTGGAAGCGATGATCAGCCGCCTGCGCTCGCTGGAGCAGGACGGATGAGCGACGCCGACACACCGATCACCGTTGCCGTCTCGATCCTCGATCGCGACTACCAGGTCGCCTGCTCGCCGGCCGAGCGCGATGCGCTGCTGCGCGCCGCTGATCATCTGGACGCCAAGATGCGTCAGATCCGGGCGACCGGCAAGATCGTCGGCCTCGAGCGGATCGCGGTCATGGCGGCACTGAACCTCACGCACGAGGCGCTGTCGAGCGAAGGCGAGAAGTCGGGCCTCGCGGAAGGTACGCAGCGCGAAGTCGATCGCCTGTCCGAGAAGCTCGGGCGTGCGCTCGGCGACATCCGACAGCTCAAGATCTGAGCACCGGGGTAAACCCCTGTTCCGAGGTGCGGAACACCCTGTCCGCCGAACGGTGTCGCGAGTCGAGGCGAACCCTGCGCTATACTTCCCGTGTGTTTCCCTGGGGTGTTCGCCAGCCGGTTACGTCCTCGAGCTTAGAAATACCCTGGGGGTGAAGTGCAGAGGCCGGTGTGCATGTCCGTGCGTCGGAAAGCCTGAGGCCTCGCCTGAACCTCCACCCTTGAACGCTAGGTTCAAGGGCAACATCGGCAGCGGCAT
>JAZBPO010000215.1:0-5107 GCA_036351675.1 Pseudomonadales bacterium | reverse complement strand
CATCGCAGCGAGACAGCCCGTCGGACGGCTCCCGCAGCGAGGTTGCAAGGCAAGACGCTCGTCGGGAGGACCACCTCCCTTCCCGACGGCACCGAGCGCCCCACGTCTCCCGGTCGGTTTCCGCCCGTGGCCTGCCGAGGAGACGTGAGGGACGCCCCGGTCGGGGCAGCTCGGCAGCGGTTGCGGTCACCCGGACCGCGAACGGATGCGAGAACACAGACAGTTTTGCGCGGTCGGGGGTTCGATCTCCCTCCCCCCTCCCCGGTCTTCTCCCGGCCGCGCACCCTCGTCTGCTTCGCCACCTGGTCGGGTTATCGCCCGTGGCCTTGCCGGGTGGTGAAGCGGGCCCTACAAGACGGCAGCGTTGCTGCCGCGACAGGCGTCCGTCCTGTCGCTCCGGTCGGGTACGCCCGTGGCCCGACCGGAGCGGCAGACGCGGATCTTCGAAGCGCCCCGGCGCCGCGCGATCAGTACCATCTCCCTGCCACTCGCCACCCGACCCTACGGCGCTACTGGCCCGTGCCGTGTTCTCCCGCGACGATCGGCGTCGAGGCGCCGCTACCCTGATGGCGTCGCTGAGCCGCCAGGGTCCCCCCCGCGGCCTGGACAGTCCCTGCGCTCGGACGCCGGCAGCTCCGTACGGGAGCATGCCAGGGGGTGCCGGCCGCATGCCCGAAACCACTGTCGGCAAGGGCTTTTCTGATTGTCCGACGAGCAACGCAGTACTTGAACAAGTTGTCCAGACAAAACCTTGACGAACCTGCGCCAGGCAGGCTTACTGACTCCGGTCAGCTGCTCTCCGAGGTCCGCTGACTGATCCGACAGACACCGGTATCGCGCGGCCAGGGGCTCGATCCTCCCCCCTCCCTCGGTCTTCCCCTGGTCGCGCAACCTCGTCTGCCTCGCCACCCGGTCGGGTTATCGCCCGTGGCCCTGTCGGGTGGTGAGGCGGGCCCTTCACCGTCCTACCCTTTCCGTGCGCCCACGCGACACGATTCCAGTCGCTAGACTGCCGGTCTCGCACCGGGAGACAGCCATGCGACTTCTCGCTCCAACACTGCTCACGCTCCTGCTCGCTGCAGGCATCCAGTCGGCCTCGGCCGCCGACGCCGGACGGCGCGAAACCGGTCTGGGCCCCGTCCAGGGCCAGACCCGCCCCGACGGCGTCGAAGCCTATCTCGGGCTGCCCTATGCGCTCCCGCCGGTCGGGAGCCGTCGCTGGCGGCCGCCGGAACCGCCCGCCCCCTGGACTGCGGTCCGCGACGCCCGCGCCGCCTCGCCCCAGTGCGTTCAACCTCCTTATCCGGCACAGAGCGTCTTCGCGCGCCTCGACCGGCCGCAGAGCGAGGACTGCCTCTATCTGAACGTCTGGACCACGCAGCCAGCCGACGCGAAGGCCCCCGTCATGGTCTGGATCCACGGGGGAGGCCTGACGCGCGGCACCGGCGCGACGGCTTCCTACGACGGAGGCAGCCTCGCCCGCAAGGGCGTGGTGCTCGTCACGATCAACTACCGCCTCGGCGCTTTCGGCTACTTCGCTCATCCGGAACTCTCGGCAGAGAGCCCGGCGCGCAGCTCCGGCAACCAGGGCTACCTGGATCAGATCGCGGCGCTGCGCTGGGTGCGGAAGCACATCGCGGCCTTCGGCGGAGATCCGGAACGGGTCACGATCTTCGGCGAATCCGCGGGCTCACGCTCCGTCAACGCGCTCATGGCCACGCCTGCGTCGGCAGGGCTCTTCCACGGCGCCATCGGCCAGTCCGGCGCCGGCTTCGCCCCCACCTACGCACTCGACGAGCAGGTCCACGGCCTGCGCTCCGCGCACGACTGGGGCGTCGCGCTGCAGGACGCCCTCGGCGTCGACTCCCTCGCAGCGATGCGCGCGCTGCCGGCACACGAGATCCTCGCCGCCGCCGAGGCCATCGAGCTCCGGACCACCACCGTCGTCGATGGGCACGTGATGCCGGCGCAGCCCGCGGAACTGTTCGCCACGGGCCGCCAGCATGCCGTCCCGGTCATCGCCGGTTTCAACGCCGACGAAGGCACGTCGCTGACTGCACCGTCCGCACGACCGCAGGAACCGGCCGCCTTCGAGGCGGGCGTCCGCAGACGCTTCGACGGCGACGCGGACACCTTCCTCGAGCTCTATCCGGCCGAGACGCCGGAAGCGAGCTGGCTCAGCGCCTTCAGGGACCAGCGCTTCGGCTGGGAAACGGTGAAATGGGCCGACGCCATGGCCAACGTGGAGCGGCCCGCATGGGTCTACTTCTTCACCCATCATCCGCGCGGCCCCTATCAGCAGGCGCTGCGGGCCTACCACGCAGGGGAGATCCGCTACGTCTTCGACAACCTGCACCTCTCCCCCGATGCCGACGACCTCGCGAAGGCGCTGGCCGACACCATGAGCGACTACTGGGTCAGCTTCGCGGCTGACGGCGACCCGAACGGAGAGGGCCTGCCGGAGTGGGAGGCCTGGGATCCGGCGGCGAAGAACTATCTGGAGTTCGGCGACGAGGTGACGCCGGGCGAGGGGCTGATCGCCGCGCCCGTCGAGTTCTACGACAACCTCGACCGCGCGCTCCTGGCGCGCTGAAGCCGTGCCGGCGCACCAGCGCCGGCTTGCTCCGTCGGGGGGAGTTGGTGCGGCTGAGAGGACTCGAACCTCCACGGGGGTTACCCACTGGAACCTAAATCCAGCGCGTCTACCAGTTCCGCCACAGCCGCAGGGCGCGGAAATCTAGCACGAAGCCGGCGGCAGCCTCAGTGCATGCCTTCGGGCTTCGACTCCAGGCAGCGGAAGTCGGCGCGGAAGCGCTGACCTCCGAAGTCCACGTGCACGATGTTCGCGTCGTGCCGCCGACACCAGACCTGGATCCCGAACTCCGTGAAACCCACCTCCAGGCGCTGGTGTTCGGCGATCGACGCCTCGACCGCGCGACCCGCCGCCACGTCGTCGGCGCACTTCGCACAGACCACCGGCTGGTTGATACCGTGCAGCAGCAGTTCCAGCTCGCCGGGCTCGCGCCGCTCTGCCATGGATGCCTCCCTCAGGGCGTGACGATCGGGAACCAGAACTCGAACTGGTCGAAGAGGCCCGCGAAGGTCGCGAGCGTGATCGGGTTGCCCTCGACCTCGACGCGATCGTCCGCCAGCAGCTCGCGCAGCTGCACGTCCTGATTCAGCAGCCGGATGAAGTCCACGCGCGTCAGCGTCAGGCCGAGATCGGCGTCCTCGGCCCGTGCGTCGGCGCGATAGTTGAGCACGCCTCGCGCCACGTGCAGCGCGAAATCGCGCCCGGAGTCCGTGAAGCGCAGGTTGAGGCGGATGTCCTCGTCCGCCGCCTCGGGCCCGTTCAGTCGCACCGACAGGAGGTCGAAGAGCATCTCCGGCGTCAGCGCCATGACGATGTCCGGCGAGTTCGGCGTCGGCGCAGGCAGGTCCGCGACGCCCTGGCGCAGCTCCTGCGCGCCGGAAAGATAGACGTTGCGCCAGGGACCGGACTCGGCCTGATAGCCGAGCTGCTCGAGGGCGTCGGCCTGGAGCAGCCGTGCGGCTTCGTTGCCCGGGTCGGCGAAGACGACCTTGTTCACCACTTCCGCCACCCAGCGATAGTCGCCCGCCGCGAAGGCCGCACGCGCGCGCTCGAGTACGCGCTCCGCGCCGCCCATGTACTCGACGTACTTCGAGGCGGACTCCGTCGGCGGCAACGGATCGAGGTTCGCCGGGTTGGCGTCGTACCAGCCGAGATAGAGCTGGTAGGTGGCCTTCACGTCGTGGCTGACGCTGCCGTAGAAGCCGCGGTTGAACCACTCCTGCGAGAGCGCCTCGGGCAGTTCGATGCGCTCGGCGATCTCCACCGGCCCGTAGCCCTGATTGGCGAGGCGCAGCGTCTGGTCGTGGATATACTTGTAGAGATCGCGCTGCTTTTCGAGATAGTCGATGGCTTCGTCACGACCGATACGCGGCCAGTGGTGACTGCCGAAGACGAGTTCCAGATCGTCGCCGAAGAGACGGATCGCCTCGTCGAGCCACTCCGCCCAGAGCTTGCCGGAGCGGACCTGTGCGCCGCGCAGCGTGTAGAGGTTGTGCAGCGTGGCGTTCGCTTCCTCCGCGACGCACAGGGCCCGGAACTGCGGAAAGTAGAACATCATCTCCGCCGGCGCCTCGGCGCCCGGCGTGTTCTGGAACACGATCTCGACGCCGTCGAGTTCGAGCCGGGTGCCCGTCTCCCTGATCACGTCGGTCGGCGGAATGAGCGTGATGCGCCCCGAGGAGGTCGTCCGGCCGAGGCCCGTATCGACCTGGCCGCGCGGTCCCGGCGGCAGCAGGCGCCCGAACATGTAGGTCGCGCGCCGGCCCATGGCGTTGCCGGCGAGCACGTTCTCGCTGATGGCGTGGTGCATGAAACCTTCCGGCGCGACGATGCGGACGCGGCCGGCGGCGACGTCCGCTTCACTGGTCACGCCCTTGACCCCGCCGAAGTGATCGACGTGGCTGTGCGTGTAGATCACCGCCGTCACCGGACGTTCGCCGAGCTCGGCGTTCACGAGCTGCAGCGCGGCGCGCGCGGGTTCCACGGAGATGAGCGGGTCGATGACGATCCAGCCGGTCTCGCCGCGTACGAAGGTGACGTTCGAGAGATCGTAGCCGCGCACCTGCCAGATGCCGTCAGTGACCTCGTACAGACCGTGCAGCTGGTTCAGGCGCGCCTGACGCCAGAGTCCGGGATGCACCGTCTCCGGCGCCTCGCCGCCGCGCTCGCCGCCGCGCTCGCCGCCACGCTCGATGAAGTCGTAGCGCGTCATGTCCCAGGCGATCTCGCCGTCGTCGCCCGGGACGACCAGCCCGTCGACCCGCGCCACCCTGCCGTGAGCGGCGAGTTCGAAATCGCGCACATCGTCGAAGGGCAGGGCCGCACGCGCGTCGCGTTGGGCGCGCCGGGTGGCAGCCGTCGCCCCCTTCGGAGCAGCATCGGCGCCGGGCGGTGCCACCACATCGCCGCGCGGCCCTTCGCCGCAGGCCGAGAGCGACAGGACGGCGGCGAACACCAGCGGCAGGGTCGGTTTCATGGCGCTCTCGTCCGAGGCCGGGATCGGCAACGCGAAGT
>JAZBPO010000214.1:0-9440 GCA_036351675.1 Pseudomonadales bacterium | reverse complement strand
TCGCCAGACCGGTGCTGGTGATGCAGCTGCGTCCGGAGGACGAGGTCGCGGACGACGAGTACGCTGCGATCCTGCGCCACGGCGGTCTCGCCGAGGCCGACACACTGCGCCTGCGCGTCGAGCGCGATGGCATCCCGCCGCTGGACCTCGGTGCCTTCTCGGCGATCATCGTTGGCGGCAGTCCCTTCGACATCAGCACGCCGGTGGAAGACAAGTCGCCGATGCAGCGGCGCCTCGAGGCCGACTTCGATGCACTGCTCACGCGCGTCGTCGCGCGGGACTTCCCGTTTCTCGGCTGCTGCTCCGGTTGTGGTCTGCTCGGCGCGCGCCTCGGTACGCCCATCACGCGGCGCTACGGCGAACCGGTCGGCGTGGTGCAGGTGACGGTGACCGAAGCGGGCCATGGCGATCCACTGCTGGTCGGCTTTCCCGACCGCATCGAGGTGCTCTGCGGCCACAAGGAGGCCTGCGATCGGGTTCCGGAGGGGGCCACCTTGCTGCTCACCGGACACGCCTGTCCGGTCCAGATGTTCCGCGTGGGCCGGAACGTCTACGCCACGCAGTTCCATCCCGAGGGCGACGCGGAGGGCTTCACGCTGCGCATTCAGACCTATCGCAACCACGGCTACTTCCCGCCGGAGACCGCGGACGCGCTGATCACGGCGGTCTCGGCCGTCGACACGCCCTACGGGCGAGAGCTGTTGCGCCGCTTCGTGGCGCGCTATGTGCGGCTGCCGTGAGTCTGCGCAGGACGCTCCGGCGCTCGACCTGGCTCGAGCGTCCCGTCGACGAGGTGTTCGACTTCTTCGCCGATGCGGGAAACCTCGAGCGCATCACGCCTCCGGAGCTGCGGTTCCGCATCCTGACGCCGATGCCCGTCGCCATGCGGACCGGTGCGCTGCTCGACTACCGCCTCTCGCTCTACGGTGTGCCCTTCCGCTGGCGCACGGAGATCACCGTCTGGGACCCGCCGTCTCGCTTCGTGGACGCGCAACTGGCGGGGCCCTATCGGAGCTGGGTCCATACGCACACCTTCGTCGCCGAGCGCGGCGGTACCCGCATGGAGGACCACGTCGAGTACGTGCTGCCCCTCGGACGTCTCGGCCTGCTCGCCTTGCCGCTGCTGCGGCGTCAGCTCGAACGCATCTTCGACCATCGCGAACGCGTCATCCGGGCGCTGCTCGTCGCGCGTCCCGGCCGTTGATCACCCGGCATCGTCGCCGCCCGCAACGTTGCCCGGCCGCGCGCTGAGGTCGAGTCGTGCGGGGGAGCGGGTGCTGACGTAGGCTCGGAGTTCCCGGACCGACGCGCTTTTCCCTGGCGCGGTGACGCCGAACCGACCTGGAGGAAAGCCACGTACATGTCGGAAGCACCTGACGGTCTGCTGCACGCCAGGCTCCTCGACGGGCGCGGCGGTGCCCGGGACCTGCCCTGGTCAGAGGTGTCGCGCTGGATACCGGAGCAGGGTTGCCTCTGGCTCCACTTCGACGTGCAGCAGGCGCCTGCGCAGCGCTGGCTCGCCGAGGAGAGCGGGCTCAACGACATCGCATGGAGTGCGCTCGTTTCCCTGGAGACGCGGCCCCGCACGATCACGCGGGGAGAGAACCTGCTGCTCGCGTTGCGGGGCGTCAATCTGAACCCCGGCGCGCAACCCGACGACATGGTGTCCGTGCGCATCTGGACCGATGGCCGTCGTGTCATCAGCGGTGGTCTCCGCCGTCTGCAGTCGACGCAGGACGTGCTCGACGAACTCGACGCCGGCGACGGTGCGCGCGACACGGCGGCGCTGCTGGTGGCCTGGGTCGACCGGATCACCGCTCGCATGAGCGGCACCGTCGATTCGCTCGAGGATCAGGTCGGCGAACTCGAGGAGCGCACGCTGGCCGGCGACACGCGGAACGTGCGCACGGACACCGCCGCCCTGCGGAAGCAGTGCATCACGCTACGTCGCTATCTCGCTCCGCAGCGTGAGGCGATGACCCGGCTCACGGGCGAAGCGCTCGGCTGGCTGGACGAGTTGAACCGGCTGCGTCTGCGCGAGATCAATGATCGCCTCATCCGCCACATCGAGGACATCGACGCCGTGCGCGAGCGGGCCGCCATGGTCCAGGAGGAGCTGCAGACCCAGGTCGCCGAGGAGATGAACCGGCGCGCCTACCTGTTCACGGTCGTGGCGACGATCTTCCTGCCCCTCGGCTTCTTCACGGGGCTCATGGGCATCAACGTCGGCGGTATGCCCGGGGTCGAGGACGAGACCGCCTTCTGGATCGTGGTGCTGCTCTGCGTCTCCGTGATGCTCGGCCTGGCTGTGTTCTTCTGGCGCAAGCGCTGGTTCTAGTGTCAGACGGGACACTGCTGTCCTGCCGCAGGTTCAGCCGTAGAGCCGATCCGGTAGCCAGGTGGCGAGCTCCGGCACGAAGGCGAGCACACCGAGCAGGAACAGCTGGATGAGGATGAAGGGCACCACGCCCCGGTAGATGTCCGTGGTCCGCACCTCCGGGGGTGCCACGCCGCGCAGGTAGAAGAGCGCGAAGCCGAAGGGCGGCGTCAGGAAACTGGTCTGCAGGTTCACGGCGATCATCACGCCGAGCCAGACCGGGTCGAGGCCCATGGCGAGGAGCACGGGGCCGACGATCGGTACGACCACGAAGGTGATCTCGATGAAGTCGAGGATGAAGCCGAGGAAGAAGATCACCGCCATGACGATGATCGTCGCGCCGACCACCCCGCCGGGCATGCCTTCGAAGACCTCCTGCACCAGCTCGTCACCGCCGTAGCCGCGGAACACGAGCGAGAACAGGGCCGCGCCGATGAGAATGAAGAACACCATCGCGGTGGTGCGCGTGGTGGATTCGACGATCTCCCGGAGCCGCGCGATGTCGAGCTGACGCTGGGCGAGGGCGAGGATCGCCGCACCGAGAGCGCCGACGCCGGACGCCTCCGTCGGCGTCGCCACGCCGCCCATGATCGAACCCAGCACGGCCACGATGAGCAGGAGCGGCGGCACCAGGCCTGCCAGCAGTTCGCGGCCGACGTGCACTTCGCGCCCCTCGGCGAGCTTCTCGAAGGGCACGTTC
Source organism: Pseudomonadales bacterium (assembly GCA_036351675.1). Taxonomy (GTDB): domain Bacteria; phylum Pseudomonadota; class Gammaproteobacteria; order Pseudomonadales; family Azotimanducaceae; genus JAZBPO01. The sequence goes on along the minus strand of JAZBPO010000214.1, from coordinate 6,363 downwards.
GGGGCCGCGTCCGGTCTCGCCAGCGCCACTGCGCCGACCCAGAGCATGTAGAGGACGACGAGGACCAGCCCCGGGATCAGGGCGCCGGCGAAGAGATCACCCACGGACACCGTGTCGGGCGAGAAGATGCCCATGTTCAGCTGGGCCTGCTGATAGGCGCTGGAGAGCACGTCACCGAGAAGCACCAGCGCGATGGACGGCGGGATGATCTGCCCGAGCGTGCCCGTGGCGGCGATGGTCCCGGTGGCGAGGCGCGCATCGTAGCCGTGCTTGAGCATCGTCGGCAGGGACATGAGGCCCATGGTCACCACCGTGGCGCCGACGATGCCCGTCGACGCGGCCATGAGCATGCCGACGAAGGTCACGGACAGGCCGAGGCCGCCGGGCAGGCGCCCGAAGATCAGCGAGAAGGAATCGAGCAGCCGTTCGGCGACGCGTGACTTCTCGAGGATCACCCCCATCAGCACGAACAGCGGTACGGCGATGAGCGTCTGATTGGTGATCGTTCCGTAGATGCGCCCGGACAGGAAGCCGATGTCACCGGCATCGAAGACGCCGGCGGCGATGCCGCCGAAGGCGAACAGCAGCGCCGTGCCGCCGAGCGTGAGCGCCACCGGGTAGCCGGCCAGAAGCAGCACGAACACGGCGCCGAACATCAGCAGCGGCACGAACTCGAGCATCAGAGCATTTCCTGGTCGTGCTCGGGTTCGGCCCGGTCGCGGCCGAGCAGACGCAGGGCGATGTGGCCGATCTCGGCAAGGCCCTGCAGGAACAGCAGGGCGCCGAGGAGCGGGATCAGCGTCTTGAGGAGGAACACGGCCTCGATGCCGCCCACCTCCGCCGATCCCTCGTGGATCGCCCAGGCGCGGCCCGTGTAGTCCCAGCTCACCCAGAGAACGAAGCCGGCGATGGGCAGCAGGAACAGCAGATGCCCGGCGAGGTTCACGAGATCGCGGCGACGCTGATCGAGGCGCCCGTAGAGTACATCGACGCGGACGTGGGCGTCGTGCTTGAGCGCGTAGGGGATGCCGAGCATGAACACGAGGCCGTGCAGGTACATGACCGATTCCTGCAGGGCGATGGAGCCGATGGCGAAGCCGTAGCGGAGTACCACCACGAGGCCGGTCACGGCCATCATGCCGAGCACGAGCCAGGCCACGCTGCGGCCGATGTACTCGTTCAGCGTGTCGATGGCGGCGATGGCGCGGGCGACGAGGCGCAGCATCGGTACGGTCGGACTCCCCCGGAACGGCCGCCTCCCGCGCGGCCCCGGCCCCCACGGGACCGGCCGGCGAGTATACATGAGCCCCTGCGCCGGCCCCTGCAGCGCCCGCGCGGCGGTCCCGGTCAGCGCGCGGCGGCGGAGAGGCCCCGATCGACGAGGAGCGCCGCGAAGATCACCAGGCCGACGAGGTTGTTGGCGCGGAAGGCAGCGAAGCAGGCGTCGAGGTCGCGGTCGCGGATCAGCCACTGCTGCCAGCCGAGCAGGCCCGCGGCACCGGCCACCCCCAGATACCACGGCAGCCCGAGCTCCAGACGCGTGCCCACCATGACCAGGCAGGCGAGGAAGGCGAGCTGCAGGACGCCGACCATGAGCCGGTCCTGCTCGCCGAACAGGATCGCCGTGGACTTGATACCCACCTTCAGGTCCCAGGGCCTGTCGACCATCGCGTACTCCGTGTCGTAGGCGACGGTCCAGAGCAGGTTCGCGACGTAGAGCAGCCACGCGATCTCCGGCACGGCGCCGGTCTGCGCGGCGAAGGCCATCGGTATGGCCATGGAGAAGGCGGCGCCCAGGAACAGCTGCGGCAGGTGCGTCATGCGCTTCGTGAAGGGATAGAGCACTGCGAGGCCGGCGGCGCCGACCGCCAGCAGGATCGTGAGCGTGTTGGTGAGCAGGACCAGCAGGAAGGCGAGCGCCATGAGTACGGCGGCGAGCAGCAGCGCCTCCCGGGGCTTGACCCGGCCGTCCGGGATCGGACGCGACCGCGTGCGCTGCACGTGGCCGTCGAAGTCACGGTCGGCGTAGTCGTTGACCACGCAACCGGCGCTCCGCGTCAGGATCACACCCAGCACGAAGATGACGAGGAGATCGACGTCGGGCAGGCCATCGGCCGCGAGCCAGAGCGCCCAGAGCGTCGGCCAGAGCAGCAGGCCGATGCCGACGGGGCGATCGAGGCGGGTCACCTCCAGCCAGTCGGGCAGGCGGTCGCGGGCGTAGCTGAACAGTTCGGACATGGAGGCGTCGGGGCGGAGCCGGGAACGCGGCGGAGTCTAGCGCTCGGCGGCCGCGCCGGCATCCGGCGTCTGCCAGGCCGCGTCGAGCAGGCGCTCGATCACGAGCAGTGCCTCGCCGCGCACCGCATAGGAGGTCACGCGCAGCCAGGCGCCCATCGCGTTGCGCCCGAACGCACGGGGCCCGCGTCGCACCTCCGGGCGCAGCCGGTCCCCGCGGAACAGCACCCGGCCGAGGGGCGTGGCGCCCAGGCCCCGCAGGCGCCGCTGCAGGTCACGCGACGCCGGGGGAACGAGTGTGCGGGCGCGCAGGCGCGGCGTGGCGCCGGCCGCCAGCGTGATCTCGCGGATCCACCAGCCTCCGCGGTCGGGCGCACCGAGCAGGCGCGCCTCGAAGGGCCGGGCGGCGCCGACGCCCTCGCGCGTCGGCGTGACGCGCACGGGGCCGTGTGCCCGTGCGAGCCGGTCCGTGAGCGAGCCGTCGTGAAGCATCCAGGTGCGCAGCGCCGGGGCCGATCGGCGCGCGAAGAGCGCGTCGGGGATCAGCTGCGACAGGTCCGCGGGGCCGCCGAGGGCGAGATCGACGGCGCTGTCGTGATGGAGGAGGGCCATGGGCGCGCGACTGTGAAGCAAGCGGGCAGTCTCGGCAACGGCGCCGGCCCGGAAGGTGGCCGCGTTGCTTTCGCCCCGGTGCCCCTTTACGCTCGCGCGCCATTTCACGCCGCACGGTTTCTGGAGATTCGGCATGAGGAAGTGGCAGTGCATCGTCTGTGGCTGGATCTATGACGAAGCGGAAGGCTACGAGGACGAGGGCATCGCGCCGGGCACGCGCTGGGAAGACGTGCCCGAGGACTTCGTCTGCCCCGAGTGCGGCGTGAGCAAGGAAGACTTCGAGATGATCGAGATCGGCTGAGCATCCGATCTTGGAGCCCCGGCTGCTACTGACGGTCTTCCTCACGGTCTTCCTCGCGGAGATCGGCGACAAGACGCAGCTGGCCACGCTGCTGTTCGCGGCCCGGGAACCCGGCGCCTGGCTGGGTATCTTCCTCGCGGCCACGATCGCCCTCGCCTGCGCCACGGCGATCGGCGTCGCGGCCGGCGCGGCCCTCGGGCAGTGGCTCGATCCACGGCTCCTCGGCGTGCTCGCGGGCGTCGGCTTCGTCGCGATCGGCATCTGGACCCTCGTCGGCGCGCTCCGGGCCTGACGTCCGCCGCGTTTGCGCGGCTCCCGGTGCGACGCTAGCGTTACGCCCTTCGCTCGCAGCCGGCCCGCCTAATGAGTCTCACGGTTCGCATCCTGATCGGCATGGTCGCCGGCTTCCTCGTCGGTTCCCTGTTGCACGTGCTCGCGCTCCCAGCCGAGCACGGGTTCCGCCTCGTCGTCGTCGACGGTGTCTTCTACATCGGTGGCCAGATCTTCCTGAACTCGCTGAAGCTGCTCGTCGTTCCGCTCGTGCTCGTGTCGATCGTCTGTGGTGCCTCGAACATCTCCGACGGCGCCACCATGGGCCGTGTCGGGGGCAAGGCCCTCGGCCTCTATCTGCTCACGACGGCGATCGCGATCACGCTGGCGCTCTCGATCGCGCTCCTGGTGGGACCGGGTACCGGCATCGATCCGGGTGCCGTCGGCGAGTATGCGGTGACGGACGCGCCGAGCCTGCGCGAGACGATCATCGACATCTTCCCGAGCAACCCCGTCGCCTCCATGGCCGAGGGGCAGATGCTGCAGATCATCGTCTTCGCGCTGCTCCTCGGGGTCGCGGTGGCACATGCGGGGCGCGCCGGTCAGCGCGTGAAGTCCCTGTTCGAGGATTTCAACGACGTCATCATGAAGCTGGTGACCATGCTCATCGCGCTCGCGCCCTACGGCGTCTTCTGCCTCATGGCGACGATGTTCACGGACCTCGGCTGGTCGAGCATCGCGGCCCTCGGCGCATATTTCCTCACGGTGGCCGGCGTGCTGGTCCTGCACGCGCTCGTCGTCTACCCGACGCTGCTCGCCGTACTCGGCCGGGTCTCGCCGCTGACCTACATGAAGAAGATGCGCGAGCCGATGATGGTGGCCTTCAGCACCTCTTCCTCCGGCGCGACGCTGCCCGTGACGCTGGAGACGGTCGAGAAGCGCGTCGGTGTGCGCAACGAGGTCGCCTCCTTCGTCATCCCGCTCGGCGCCACCATCAACATGGACGGCACGGCGATCATGCAGGGCGTCGCCACGGTGTTCATCGCCCAGGCCTACGGCATCCCGCTCGATCTCACCGACTACATGATGGTCATCCTCACGGCGACCATGGCCTCCATCGGCACTGCTGGCGTACCGGGCGTCGGCCTGATCATGCTCACCATGGTGCTCGCGCAGGTCGGGCTGCCCGCCGAGGGCATCGCCATGATCATCGGCGTCGATCGGCTTCTGGACATGATGCGCACGGTCGTGAACATCACCGGCGACGGCACCGTCGCCACCATCGTCGGCCGCTCCGAGGGCAAGCTCGACCTGCCCGTGTTCGACGACCCCAGTGCTGGCGACGAGGAAGAGCAGCAGGCCTTCACGGAATCCAAGGTCTGAGTCTTCCCGGCTCCGCGTAGAGTGGGGATGGCACAGGACGGAGCCGTACGGCGTCCTCCGGTGCAGCGCTGGTCCATCCCCGGTCGTCGCTACGCTTCCGCGTAGTGCTCGCGGCCGCCCAGCCAGCGATCCACCACCCGGTCCGCTTCCGCCGGATCCTCCGCCAGCAGTCGTCGCGCACGCTCCTGCACTTCCGGCAGCAGCGCGCGATCGCGCACCAGATCCGCGACGCGCAGGTCCACGAGGCCGGTCTGGCGCGTGCCGAGCAGCTCCCCGGGACCGCGCAGCTCGAGGTCCTTCTCGGCGATCACGAAGCCGTCCGACGATTCGCGCATGACCCTCAGGCGCTCCCGGCCGATCCGCGACAGCGGCGCGCGGTAGGTGAGCACGCAGTGACTCTCCACGGCGCCGCGGCCGACGCGGCCGCGGAGCTGGTGGAGCTGAGCGAGGCCGAGACGGTGTGCGTCCTCGATCACCATGAGTGAGGCGTTGGGGACGTCCACGCCGACCTCGATGACCGTGGTGGCGACGAGGAGATCGAGGCTGCCGTCCGAGAAGGCGGCCATGATCCTCGCCTTCTCCTCGCCCTTCATGCGACCGTGCACGAGACCCACGGACAGGCCCTCGAGCTCCTCCTCGAGCAGCGCCGCCGTGTCCTCGGCGGCCTGCGCCTCGAGGCTCTCCGATTCCTCGATCATGGTGCAGACCCAGTAGGCCTGGCGGCCCGCGCGGCAGGCGGCGGACACGCGTTGGATCACCTCGCCGCGCCGCTCACCGTCCACGACCACGGTGGTGACGGGCGTGCGACCCGGTGGCAGTTCGTCGAGCACGGAGAGGTCGAGGTCCGCGTAGGCGCTCATGGCGAGCGTGCGGGGGATGGGCGTCGCGGTCATGACGATCTGGTGCGGTGCGTCGCGATCGTCGTCGTTCCCTGCGCCCTTCTCGCGCAGCGCGAGGCGCTGGTGCACGCCGAAGCGGTGCTGTTCGTCGATGATCACGAGCGCGAGGTCCCGGAACTCGACGCCGGACTGGAACAGGGCGTGCGTGCCGACCACGACGTCCGCTTCGCCGCTCGCCACCAGCGCTTCCTGACGGCGGCGCTCGGCCGCACGAAGTCGCCCCGTGAGCACGGCGGTCCTGACGTGGAGCGGATCGAACCAGGCGGCGAGGGTCCGGCCATGCTGCTCCGCGAGGAGTTCCGTCGGCGCCATGAGCGCGGTCTGACGATGCGACTCGGTCGCGCGCAGCGCCGCGGCGGCGGCCACGAGGGTCTTGCCGGAACCGACGTCACCCTGCACCAGGCGCATGCACGGTACGGCCGCTTCGAGATCCCGGTCGAGCTCGGCGATGGCCCGGCGCTGTGCGCCGGTGGGCGCGAAGGGTAGGGCGGCGAGAAACGCCTCGCGGAGGCGACCGTTGCCGGCCAGCGGTGGTGCGCGCCGGGCCCGGGCGCGGCGCCGGGCGCGCAGCAGGGAAAGGTGCTGCGCGAGGAGTTCGTCGGCGGCGAGGCGGCGCTGTGCCGGATGGCTGCCGGCCTCGAGGGCTGCCAGGGAGACGTCCGG
>JAZBPO010000213.1:0-23345 GCA_036351675.1 Pseudomonadales bacterium | reverse complement strand
GTCCGTGGGCGGCGCCGAGCCGATGCCGCCGGTCCGGCCGCGCGTCGTGCCGCGCGCCGCGGCTCGCGGCGTCGCCGCCTCGGCGGCGTCGGCCAGATAGGCGCCGCCGGGGGCGGCGTCGAGGAACTTCAGGGTCTCGAGCTGCCCCGCGCGACGCAGGACGATCCGGTCCCCCAGTACCTCGACGAGCACCGCGTTGCCGGGCAGGCGGTCGCCGATGCGGTAGAGGCGGCCGTCGCGATTGCGTTCGGCGACGATCACCGACGAGGCATCCGGATCGTCGGCCAGGAACACGCCCTGCAGCTCCAGCTGCAGGCGCGTCTCCGGCGCGTCGGCGATGCGCTGCGCCGCGTCCGGGTCGTCCGCTCGCGGGACGCCGAAGAGATTCAGGGCGGCGATCTGCGCTGCCGACAGCGGCGACCGGCCACGCGTCGGGGCGGCGGGGCCGGGCGTCGGCGCGGCGACGGGAACCGCGACGTCGGTCTCCGCGCCGCCGAGGAAGAACCACGCGCCGCTGATCACGGACCAGAGCGCGCCGAGGGCGAAGAGGATCGCGAGCGGCAGGGCGAGGCGTTCGGGCAGGGTGTCGGTCAGCGTCGTCATCGCTGCTGGCTATCCGCGCCGGTGAGTGCGCGGATTCTAGCGGACAGCCCGGCCCCCATCACAGGAGCTGCTCGGAGATCTCGACGACGATCACGTCCGGCGCCGGTGGATCGGGCCACGGATAGCCGGCGAGCGCCACGAAGCGATAGCGCACGCGTAGATCGGCCCAGCCATCCGGGCGCAGCGCGACGTCGAGCAGTTCGGCACCGGCCGTGTCCTCGACGACCAGCACCGGCGCGCCGTCGCGCACGCGCAGCCGCGCGAGCAGAGGCGGGAAGGAGGCGGTCCAGGCCGCGCCCCCGAGCTGATAGCGGACCAGCCCACCGCTCCAGCGAGCGTCGGCGTCCGCCTCGGTGACGCGGCGCTCCCGGAGTCGCCCGCTAACGGCGCCCTCCGCCACTTCGATGCTGCCACTCGGCTCGATGGCATAGGGCCGGAGCAGGGCGTCCAGGGTCTGCTCGTGGATCTCCGCGGCGAGGACCGCCAGGTGGAAGGCGCCCGAGGGCCGGATCGTGAGTTCCGCACTGGCGCTGTGGCCCGGATCGTCGATCGCCAGATCGGCCTGCAGGCGCCCGGTGAGCAGGGCGCCCGCCTGCACGGACCAGGTCAGCCGGCCGACCGCGCGCCCTTCGAGGACCAGATCCGCGCTGCCGTCGAGCAGGCGCCCCGAGGGCGCGAAGAGTCGTACACCCGGTGCGCTCGCAGCAGCGAGGCGCGACGCGAGGCCGGCGGGCGCGGTGAGGAGTGCGAGCGTCGGCAGGACGAGCAGGAGGGCGATGGCGCCCAGGGCGACGCGCAGGGCCCGCGAGCCCTTCACTGCGTCGTTCCGTCCGCGACGAGGAGCCGCTCGGCGATCCGCTCGTAGGCCCGGGCCAGGTCGGAGAGCTGAGCGACCGGCACCCGTTCGTCGACCTGATGGATGGTCGCGTTGCAGGGGCCGAGCTCCACGAGCTCGATGCCGTGCGGCGCGATGAAGCGGCCGTCGGACGTGCCGCCGCCGGTCGACAGCTCCGGCTCGACGCCGGAGATTTCCCGGATCGCGGTCCGCACCGCGTCGACCAGGGGGCCTGCGGAGGTGAGGAAGGGCTCGCCGGAGCGCGTCCAGCGCAGCGTGTATCGCAGCCCGTGGGCGTCGAGCAGCGCCTCGACGGCGGCTTCGAGGCCGGCGGCACTCTGCTCCGTGCAGAAGCGGAAGTTGAAGAGCACGCGCAGCGTGCCCGGGATCACGTTCGTCGCGCCGGTACCCGCCTCGACGTTCGAGATCTGGAAGGAGGTCGGCGGAAAGTGGGCGTTGCCCTCGTCCCAGCTGCGCGTCGCGAGCTCGGACAGGGCGCCGAGGGCCTCGTGGACGGGGTTGCGCGCCAGCTGCGGGTAGGCGACGTGGCCCTGCACGCCGTGCACGACCAGCTCGCCCCCGAGAGAGCCGCGGCGACCGACGCGCACGACGTCTCCGAGGACCTCGCCGCTGGACGGTTCACCGACGACGCACCAGTCCATGCGCTCGCCGCGTTCGAGCAGCCGTGCCATCACCGCCTTCGTGCCGTTCACGGCCGGCCCCTCCTCGTCGGAGGTGAGCAGGAAGGCGATGCGCCCGGGCAGGGTCGGACGTGTCGCCAGCAGACGTTCGACGGCGACGATCATGGCGGCGAGGCTGCCCTTCATGTCCGCCGCGCCGCGGCCGTGGAGCATGCCGTGCTCGACGATGGGTTCGAAGGGGGGGCGCGTCCAGGCAGCCGCGTCGCCCGTGGGCACGACGTCCGTGTGGCCGGCGAAGACCAGCGTCGGACCGGCGTCGCCGCGCACGGCCCAGAGGTTGTCGACCTCGCCGATGCGCAGCGGTTCGAGTCGGAACCCGAGCGCCGCGAGGCGTTCCCCGAGAAGTCGCTGGCAGCCGGCGTCCTCCGGGGTGACGGAGGGGCGCCGGATCAGTTCGGCCGCGAGCTCGAGTACCGCTTCGTCGATCGGTGCGGGCAGCGGCTCAGTTGTGGGCATGGAGGGCCTCGTTGAGCTCGATGGCGCTGCGATTCGTGCGGCACTCGACCACGCCGGTACGCGCATTGCGCACGAACAGCAGATCGGAGCGCCCGGAGAGCTCGCGCGCCTTGACCTCGCCGGCATCGGCGCCGGCCTCGTCGAGGACGCGGACCGGCGTGCCGGCGGTGACGTAGAGACCGGCCTCGATGGTGCAGCGGTCGCCGAGGGAGATGCCCGTGCCGGCGTTCGCGCCGATCAGGCAGCGCTCGCCGATCGAGATGCGCTCGTTGCCGCCCCCCGAGAGCGTACCCATGGTCGAGGAGGAGCCGCCGAGGTCCGAGTCCGCGCCGACGACGACGCCCTGGCTGATGCGCCCCTCGACCATGCCGGCGCCGAGCGTTCCGGCATTGAAGTTCACGAAGCCCTCGTGCATCACCGTCGTGCCCTCGCCGAGGTAGGCGCCGAGGCGGATGCGTGAGGCGTCGGCGATGCGCACGCCGGCGGGAACGACGTAGTCGACCATACGCGGGAACTTGTCGACGGATTGCACGGTGAGGGGCCGACCCGCCGCCCGGGCCCGGAGCCGCGCCGCGGGAAGCTCGTCGAGGGCGACCGGGCCGTCGCTGGTCCAGGCGACGTTCGGCAGCGCGGCGAAGATGCCATCGAGATCGAGGCTGTTGGGCAGGGCCAGGCGGTGGCTGAGCAGATGCAGCTTCAGATAGGCCTCGCCCGTCGAGCCGATGGGTTCGTCCTCCCGGAGCACGGTCAGCACCTTCATGGTCCTGGCGCCGATGCAGCCTCGGGCCGCGGCGGCGAGATCGGCGCGGCCCGCGGCTCCGAGGGCCGCGGCCAGGCGTGCGAGCACGCCGTCGTCGATCTCGTGCGTCGCGCTGGCGTCGTCGCCGATGGCCGTGCCCACGGCGGAGGCGAGTGCCGCGTCCGGCGCGCGGACCGGCGCCGGGAAGAAGACGTCCAGCACCGTGCCGTCGGCGGCGCGGTGGGCGAGCCCGAAGGCGAAGGCGAACATGGCGGGGTCTCCGGTATGGGGGTGTGACGTCGCGGGCCGCGGATTCTACCGTCCCGACCGGCTCGGATGCGTGGTTTCAGCCCGTGCGCCGCGCCTCTCGGACGTTCCGCCGTGAGGTCATCCGTGGGAGCGCGCGCCATGGACGAAGTCGCGGATGCGCTCGGCCGCCTCGACGCAGGCCTCGAGGGGAGCGACCAGGGCGAGGCGGATCCGGCCCGCTCCCGGGTCACCGGCGGGCGTGGGGCGCGACAGATAGCGGCCGGGCAGGGCGAGCACGCCGCTGGCGGCGTAGAGTTCGCGCACGAAACGCTCCTCGTCGACCTGACCGTCCGCCGCGACTTCACCGGGGACGGCGGGCCAGAGGAAGAAGCCGGCGTCCGGTCGCTGCACGTCGAGCACGCCCTCGAGGATCGGCAGCACCGCGTCGAACTTCTCGCGATAGGCCGCGCGATTCGCCTTCACGTGCGTCTCGTCGTTCCAGGCGAGGGTGCTGGCTGCCTGCACGTGCAGGGGCATGCCGCAGCCGTGATAGGTGCGGTAGGCCCCGAAGCGCTCGATCGCCGCGGCGTCACCGGCGACGAAACCGGAGCGCAGCCCCGGAAGGTTGGAACGCTTGGACAGGCTGTGCAGGACGATGCAGCGCGCATAGTCGTGGCGCCCGAGTTCCGCGCAGGCCTGTAGCAGACCCACGGGCGGACGCGCCTCGTCGAGATGGATCTCCGAGTAGCACTCGTCCGCCGCGATGACGAAGTCGTGGGCGTCGGCGAGTTCGATCAGGCGGCGCCAGTCCTCCACGGTCATGGCGGCTCCGCAGGGATTGCCGGGCGCGCAGAGATAGAACAGCCGGCAGCGCGCCCAGTCGCGCTCGGCGACCGCGTCGAGATCCGCGAGCCATCCCGTGTGCTCCGGGCAGGGGACGTAGACCGGTTCTGCGCCCGCGAGCAGCGCCGCCCCCTCGTAGATCTGGTAGAAGGGGTTGGGCATGAGCACGCGGGCGTCACGGTCCCTGGCGTCGACGAAAGCCTGGGCGAGGGCGAAGAGCGCCTCGCGGGTACCGGTCACGGGCAGCACCTGCGAGGGTGCGAGGCTGTCCTCCGGCAGGCGGAAGCGCCGCACGAGCCAGTCCCGGGCCGCGGTCTTCAGTTCCGGCGTGCCCAGCGTCGGCGGATAGCGTCCGAGGCTCGCCGCGAGCGCCTCGGGGTCGCTCAGCGCCGCGATGACGTCCGCCGGCGGCGCGTGACGCGGCTCGCCGATGGACAGCGGGATCGGTTCCAGCTCCGGCGGTGGCGCGACGCCCTCGACGAGGGCGTTCAGGCGCTGGAACGGATAGGGGTGGAGTCGATCGAGGCCGCGGTTCACGACGCGTTCGCCTCCGCGGCGGCACCGGTTTCCGCGTCGATGCGCTCGGCGATGGCGCAGCGCAGGGCCTCGATGCGCTGCGCTTCGGTGATCGGCTCGCCCTGCGCGTCGGTGATGAAGAAGACGTCGTCGATACGCTCGCCGAGCGTCGCGATCTTCGCGCCCGTCAGCTGGATGTCCTGCTCGACGAAGATGAGACCGATGCGGGCGAGCAGCCCCGGCCGGTCCGCGGCCACCACCCGCAGCTCCGTATAGGGTGCCGAGCCGTCGTTGGTGAGCTGCACCTGCGTCGGGATCGTGAACTGGCGCAGCTCGCGCGGTACGCGCCGCCTGACGATCTCCGGCTGCCGGTCCGGGTCCGAGAGGGCGGCGGCGAGCTCCGTCTCGATGCGTTCGAACTGCGCCTCGTCCTGGAGCGGATGGCCGTCCCGGTCGAGCACCATGAAGGTGTTGAAGCAGACCTGACCCGAGCCGGTGTGGATGCGCGCGTCGAGCACCGACAGATCGAGGGCGTCGAGGACGGCGACGGTGGCGGCGAAGAGATGGGGCCGGTCGACGCAGTAGACGAAGATCTCGGTGGCCCCGATCGGCGCTCGCTCTTCCTCGCGGAAGCTGCGCCGGATCCGCACCAGGGGGCCGTCGCGGTGCGCGTCCCAGTGGTCGAGGGTGCGGACCTGCCAGGCGATGTCGTTGTGGTCGTACTTCAGGAAGTAGTCGTCGTCGGCTTCGGCGAAGAGCTTGTCGAGCACCTCGCGCTTCATGCCCTCGCGTTCGAGCTTCACCACGGCCGCCGCACGGGTCTCGTCGATCCAGGTCTCGCGGTCGACCTCCTGCTCGACGCCGCGGCGCAGGAAGCGGCGCGTCTCGTTGTAGAGCGTCCACAGGAGCTGCGCCCGCCAGCTGTTCCAGAGCTTGGGGTTGGTGGCGTTGATGTCCGCAGCCGTGAGCGCATAGAGGTAGTCGAGGCGCTCCTCCGTACGCACCTCGCGGGCGAATTCGCGGATCACCTCGGGGTCGGAGATGTCCCGGCGCTGGGCCGTCGAGGACATGAGCAGGTGATCGGCGACGAGCCAGCGCACGAGTTCCGTGTCGGCCTCGGGCAGGCCGTGCCGTTCGGCGAAGCGCGTGACGTCCTGCGCTCCGAGCTCCGAGTGATCGCCGCCGCGGCCCTTGGCGATGTCGTGATAGATACCGGCGATGTACAGCAGCTCGGGCTTCGGCACGGCGTTGACGGTGTGATAGGCGAGCGGGAACGTCTCGCGGCTCGACTCGAAGCGGAAGCGGCGCAGATTGCGCAGCAGCAGCATGGTGTGCGCATCGACGGTGTAGATGTGGAACAGGTCGTGCTGCATCTGGCCGACGATGCGGCCGAACTCCGGCAGATAGGCGCCGAGCACGCCGTAGCGGCGCATGCGCGTGAGCTGCGAGACGAGGCGGTGCGGGCTGCGCAGCAGCTCCATGAAGAGCGCTGCGTTGCGGCGATCGGCGCGGAAGGTGTCGTCGATGAGCCAGACGTGCTCGGCGATGGCGCGGATCGTGCCGGCGCGCACGCCCTCCACGTCGGGCCGGTTCGCCATGAGCACGAAGATCTCGAGGAGCGTCGAGGGGTCGCGGCGAAAGACGTCGGGCGAGGTCACTTCCACGTGGGCGTCGCGGATGCGGAAGCGGTCGTCCACGAACTCGACGGGTCCACTCGACCCCTCGCCCAGGATCACCTCCTCGAAGTGCTGCCGGATCAGCTCCGAGAGCTCGCGCACCTCGAACACGTGCACGTAGTAGTCGTGCATGAAGCGCTCGACGGCGAGCTGCCCGTCGCTCTCCGTGTAGCCGAAGCGCCGCGCCAGCTCCCGCTGGTGATCGAAGAGCAGACGGTCCTCGCCCCGGCCCGTGAGCACGTGAAGGCCCCAGCGCACCTTCCACAGGAACTGCTCTGCCGCGTTCAGCTCCAGGAGCTCGCGTGCCGTCAGCAGCCCGTGACCGATCAGGTTCTCGAGGCGCGAGGTGCCGAAGTGACGCTTGGCGATCCAGCGCACGAGCTGCAGATCGCGCAGGCCGCCGGGTCCGCTCTTCACGTTCGGCTCGAGGTTGTACTCGGTGTTGTCGTAGCGCCGGTAGCGACGATCCTGCTCCTCGACCTTCGCGCGGAAGAACTCCGGAGCAGGCCAGCACTTGTCGAGGGCGATGGCCTCGTCCATGGCGAAGCGCAGGGCCTCGGAGCCGGCGAGCGTGCGGGCCTCCATGAGGTTGGTCACGACCGTGAGATCACGACGCGCCTCGATCGCACAGTCGTCGACGGTACGCACGGCGTGACCGATCGTCGGTCCGAGATCCCAGAGCCGGGCCACGAAGGCGGCGACCGCCTCGCGCAGCTCCGCATCCTCGGCCGTCGGGCCGTCGAGCAGCACGAGGATGTCGATGTCGGAGTGGGGATGGAGTTCCCCCCGGCCGTAGCCGCCGACGGCCAGCAGCGCCGGCGCCAGGGCGCCGGGCGGCAGCTCGGGCCAGGGATGGTTCCGGTACAGGTCGACGAGCACGGTATCGACGGCCCGGGCCCGGGCCCGGACCAGTTCGACCACGTCCTCGCCGGCCTCGAAGCGCGTCTCGAGGGCCGCCTGGGCCTCGGCGATGCGGCGCCGCGGGGCGCCGGGGTCTTCCGGCGGCGCGGACGGCTTGCTCATGGGCAGAACGATTCCTCGTCACGCAGCGTCAGGATCTCGGCGCCGGTGCGCGTGACCAGGATCGTGTGCTCCCACTGCGCCGACGGGCGGTGGTCCTTGGTCACCACGGTCCAGTGATCCTTGAGCAGCTTCACCTGACGCCCGCCCGCGTTGATCATCGGCTCGATGGTGAAGGCCATGCCCTCGAGGAGTTCCGCGCCCTCGCCGGGGCGCCCGTAGTGCAGCACCTGCGGCGAGTCGTGGAAGCGCCGGCCGATGCCGTGGCCACAGTACTCGCGCACCACCGAGAAGCGCTCGGACTCGGCGTGGCGCTGGATCGCATGGCCGATGTCGCCGAGGCGGGCGCCCGGACGCACCGCCGCGATGCCGCGATAGAGGCATTCCTGGGTGACGCGCATGAGGCGCTCGCCGAGAACGTCGGCGCTGCCGACGGCGAACATCTTCGAGGTGTCGCCGTGCCAGCCGTCCTTGATGACCGTGACGTCGATGTTGAGCAGATCGCCCTTCCTGAGCTTCTTCGTGTCCGACGGGATGCCGTGGCAGACGACGTGGTTGAGCGACGTGCATACGGAGCGCGGGAAGGGCGGCAGGCCGGGCGAGGGCTGGTAGTTCAGCGGCGCCGGCACGCAGCCGAGTTCGTCCGTGATGAACGCGTGACAGAGACGGTCGAGTTCGCCGGTGGTGACGCCCGGGCGGACGTGCTCGCCGATCATCTCGAGCACGCTCGCGGCGGCGCGGCCGGCGGCGCGCATGCCTGCGATCTCTTCCGGGGTGCGTATGAAGCTCGTCATGGATTCCGTTCGGGTCGCTGGGGTCGGGGAACGACGTACCGGCCGGGCGACCGGGTGGACGCTCGGAAATCGCTCGTGTTCCCTCGAGAAGGCGCGCCATGGTATAAACCGCGCCGCTCCGGAGCAACGGCCCGATGTCGGGTCCGCGCACCGGGGTCATCTGTCGTTCAGACGACCAATCACGCACACGGTTCGTCACACGATCCTGGGTGCCCCGACGCATGCTCAGCGCAGGCCGACGGGTTGGATCGTGGGAGCCGTGGAGGCCTAACCCGGAGACAATCCAATGACCGATATCTCGATGCGGGATCTCCTGCAGGCGGGTGTGCACTTCGGGCACCAGACCCGCTACTGGAATCCCAAGATGGCGCCGTTCATCTTCGGCGCGCGCAACAAGATCCACATCGTCAACCTCGAGGAGACGCTGCCGCGCCTGCGCGACGTGCTCGGCGAGGTGCGCACCATGGCGGCGAAGAAGAACAAGATCCTCTTCGTCGGGACCAAGCGCGCCGCCGCCAAGATCGTCCGCGAGCAGGCGTCTCGTGTCGGCATGCCCTACGTCGACCAGCGCTGGCTCGGCGGCATGCTCACGAACTACAAGACGATCCGCCAGTCCATCAAGCGCCTGCGTGAGCTCGAGACCCAGGCCACCGACGGCACCTTCGGCAAGCTCACCAAGCGCGAGGCGCTCATGCGCACCCGCGAGATGGAGAAGCTGGAGAAGTCCATCGGCGGTATCAAGGACATGGGGGGGCTGCCCGACGCCCTCTTCGTCGTCGACGTCGAGCACGAGCGTATCGCCGTGTCGGAGGCCAACAAGCTCGGCATCCCGGTGATCGGCATCGTCGACACGAACAGCGACCCGGACGGCATCGACTACGTCGTCCCGGGCAACGACGACGCCATCCGCGCCATCCGTCTCTACGTCACCGCGCTCGCCGATGCCGTCGCCGAGGGCAGGGCGCAGTCCGCGGGCGACGTCGCGGCCGACGAGTTCGTGGAGGTCGAGGAGAGCGCCGAGGCGCCTGCGGCAGCAGCAGCTCCTGCAGCTCCGGCCCCCGCGGAGACGATCGATCCCGAGGATGCGCGCCAGGCGGGCGTCTGAGGGATCCCCGGGGGCGCCCGAACGGCGGCCCCCGTGGCCCGGCTCGGGGCCCGGCGCCCTGTGGCGTGCGGCTTCGACGCGGGCATCCGTGGAGGGTGCCCCGATCAATCAAGACACTGGAGATAGAAGGCAATGGCGATCACCGCGGCCATGGTGAAGGAGCTTCGCGAGCGTACCGGGCTCGGCATGATGGACTGCAAGAAGGCCCTCACGGCCACCGAAGGCGATCTCGAGGCTGCGATCGAGAAGCTCCGCAAGGACGGCGCACTGAAGGCCGCGAAGAAGGCGGGCCGGACTGCGGCCGAGGGCCTGCTCGGCCATCGCGTCGCCGACGACGGCAGCTACGGCGTGCTGGTGGAGGTCAACATCGAGACCGACTTCGCCGCGCGCAACGAGAAGTTCATCGCCTGGATCGGCCGCGTCACGGACCTCGCCTTCGAGCAGAGGACCGATGACGTGCAGGCGCTCCTCGCCGGTGGTCTCGAGACGGAGCGCGAGTCGCTCGTCCAGGAGATCGGCGAGAACGTGTCCCTGCGTCGGATCGCCCTCGTCGAGGGCGGGGCGGTCGGTGCCTACATCCACTCCGACAATCGCAAGGCAGCGCTCGTCGCCCTCGAGGGCGGTGAAGTCGATCTCGCGAAGGACCTCGCCATGCACGTCGTGGCGATCGGTCCTAAGGTCGTCTCGCCGGACGATCTCGATCCGGCCGACATCGCCAAGGAGCGCGAGATCTTCGAGGCTCAGGCCGCCGAGTCCGGCAAGCCGCCGGAGATCGTGACGAAGATGGTCGAAGGCCGCCTCGGCAAGTACAAGGCGGAGGTGAGCCTGACGGAGCAGCCCTTCGTGAAGGACGGCGACGTCAAGGTGAAGAAGCTTCTCGCCGACGCCGGCGCGCGCTGCACCGGCTTCGTCCGCTTCGAGGTGGGCGAGGGCATCGAGAAGGAAGAGACCGACTTCGCCGCCGAGGTGGCCGCCCAGGTCAAGGGCAGCGAAGACGACAAGAAGGGCTGAAGGCGAGGCCCCGGGCGGAAGCAGGTCCATGTCGAAGTACTCCCGTACCCTCAAGTACCAGCGCATCCTCCTGAAGCTCTCGGGCGAGGCGCTCATGGGGGACGGCAACTTCGGCATCGATCCCAAGGTGCTCGACCGCATGGCCATGGAGATCGGCCAGCTCATCGGCATCGGCGTTCAGGTGGGCATGGTCGTCGGGGGCGGCAACCTGTTCCGGGGTGCCGCCCTGAACGCGGCCGGACTCGATCGCGTGACCGGCGACCACATGGGCATGCTCGCCACGGTCATGAACTGCCTCGCCATGCGCGATGCGCTCGAGCGTGCCAACATCTCCGCCACGGTCATGTCCGCCATTCCCATGAGCGGCGTGGTCGAGCACTACGATCGACGCCGGGCCATCCGCTATCTCAAGCAGGGTGACGTGGTGCTGTTCGCGGCGGGTACGGGCAATCCGTTCTTCACCACCGATTCCGCCGCCTGCCTGCGCGGCATCGAGATCGATGCCGACGTGGTGATGAAGGCGACCAAGGTCGACGGCGTCTACACCGCGGATCCCGTGAAGGTGCCGGACGCACAGTTCCTGCCGCACCTCACCTATCAGGATGTGCTCGAGCGCGATCTCGGCGTGATGGATCTCACGGCCATCTGCCTGTGCCGCGATCACGACATGCCCCTGCGCGTGTTCAACATGGGCAAGGTCGGTGTGCTGCTGAAGCTCATGCTCGGCGAGGAAGACGGGACCCTGATCAACGGAGGCGAAGCGTGATCGAGGACATCAGGCAGGACGCGGAAGAGCGCATGAGCAAGAGCATCGACTCGCTGCGGCAGGCCTTCGCGCGGATCCGCACGGGTCGCGCGAGCCCGAGCCTGCTGGACGACATCAAGGTCGACTACTACGGTGCGGAGACACCGCTCGCGCAGGTCGCGAACATCACCGTGGAGGACGCGCGCTCCCTGCTCATCTCGCCCTGGGAGAAGAACATGATCCCGGTGATCGAGAAGGCGATCCTTAAGAGCGATCTCGGGCTCACGCCCGCCAGCACGGCCGACGTGATCCGCCTGCCCATGCCGCCGCTGACCGAGGAGTCCCGCAAGGGGCTGACGAAGCAGGCGCGTGCCGAGGCGGAGCACGCGAAGGTCGCGATCCGCAACATCCGCCGCGACGCCAACAGCACCGTCAAGGAGCTGGAGAAGGAGAAGGAGATCAGCGAGGACGAGGAGCGCAAGGCGGAAGAGGCGATCCAGAAGGTCACCGATCGCTTCGTGGGCCGGGTCGACGAGCTCCTCGCGGAAAAGGAAGCGGATCTCATGGAAATCTGAGCCCGCTGCCGGCACCTCCTGGTGTCGGTCGGCGAGCCCACGGGACGCGAAGCATGCCCAACGAGGCGCTCGACACCATCGCCGCGGCAGCGTCCACGCCGCGCCACGTGGCGATCATCATGGACGGCAATCACCGCTGGGCCCGAGCGCGTCATCTCCCGGGCGCCGCGGGCCACCGCGCCGGCGCCAAGGCCGTGCGTCCCGTCGCCGAGCGCGCAGCCGAACTCGGTGTCGAGGCCCTGACGCTGTTCGCGTTCTCCACGGAGAACTGGAAGCGGCCCCGACGCGAGGTGAGCCTGCTGATCGAACTCATGAAGCGCCTGCTCGTGAACGACGTCGACGACCTCGCGTCCCGGGGCATCTCGGTGCGCATCATCGGTGAGCGCGGCCGCTTCTCCGACGACGTGCGCGGGCTCATGGAGCGGGCCGAGGCCATGACGGCCGGCAACGGCGGCATGCGCCTGAATCTCGCGGTCAGCTACGGCGGCCGCTGGGACATCGCCGCCGCTGCGCGGCGCCTCGCCGAGCGGGTCCGTGCCGGCGAACTCGCCCCGGAGGCCATCGACGAGGACCTGCTCGGTGCCGAGATCAGCATGGCCGACGTGCCCGCCCCGGATCTCTGCATCCGCACCGGCGGCGACCGTCGGATCTCCAATTTCCTGCTCTGGCAGTTCGCCTACACGGAGCTCTATTTCACCGAGACGTACTGGCCCGACTTCGACCACGCGGCGCTCGACGCGGCCGTCGAGGATTTCGCGTGTCGTCAGCGTCGCTTCGGCCGGCGCCCCGACGACGGCTGACGCATGGGGGCAAGCCATCCAACGACGCACGAGGGATCCGAACCCTGCCTGACGACCGGCTGTCGGGGCGGTGGTGTCGGGGTCCGGGTCCGCATGGTCGTGCACGCCGGTGGTCGGTGTGCGCCGAGGGGAGGCACGTCGGCGTGCCGCGTCGCTCGATGAGCAGCTCCCTCGCGCTCCGCATCGCCACGGCGCTCATCCTCGCGCCACTGTTCCTGCTCGGTCTCTTCGGACTTCCACCCGCGGGCTTCTCGGTGTTCATCGGCGTCTTCCTGCTCCTGTCCGGATGGGAGTGGGGCGGGCTGTGCGGCTTCGGCGGGCGTGCACGGATGCTCTGGACGGCGGCGCTGGCGGCGCTCGCCGCCGCGCTCTGGTTGCTGGAGCGTCACGTGCCGAGCGCCCGGCTGCTCGTCGCGGGCCTCGGCGTGCTGTTCTGGTTCGGTGCCACGATCGCCGTGATCGCCTATCCGCGTGGTCGAGCGCTCTGGTCCCTGCGCAGTGCGCGCGCGCTCGCGGGCGTGCTGATGATGATTCCGGCCTGGGCCGGTCTGACGCTGCTGCAGGCGCGCACCGGCGGCCCCTGGCTCGTGCTCTGGACCATGGTGCTGGTCTGGGCGGCGGACATCGGCGCCTACTTCGCCGGCCGTTCCCTGGGGCGCCACAAGCTCATGCCCGACGTGAGCCCGGGCAAGACCCTCGAGGGCCTCGTCGGCGGCGTCCTGCTCGCGCTCCTGATCTCCGTGGTGCTCGCGGCGCTCGGGGGCTTCGCGCTGCCGCTCGCGCCGGCGGTGCTCGCCGTGTCCCTGCCCGTGATCGCGTTCTCGGTCGTCGGCGATCTCATGGAGAGTCTCGTCAAGCGCGTGGCGGGCGTGAAGGACTCGGGCAGCCTGCTTCCCGGTCACGGCGGCATCCTCGATCGCGTCGACGGCGTGCTCGCCTCGGCGCCGGTGGCGGCCCTGTTCCTGGTCCTGCTCGACGTCGTGCCCGGAGGCTGGATGGAGGGCGTGTTCTCGTGAGCCAGCAGGCGATCACCGTGCTCGGTGCGACCGGGTCCATCGGGCTCTCCACGCTCGACGTTCTCGCCCGTCATCCGGAGCGCTACCGGGTGCACGCGCTGACCGCGCACCGGCGTGTCGACGAACTGGCGGCGCTGTGTCGCCGTCACTGTCCGCGCGTCGCCGTCGTCGCCCGTCCCGAGGACGCCGAGCGACTCGCCGCGCAGCTCGCGGACATGGATACGCCGCCCGAGGTGCGCTTCGGTGCCCGGGCGCTGGAGGAGGTGGCCGCGGATCCCGAAGTCGATCAGGTCATGGCGGCGATCGTCGGCGCGGCCGGCCTGCCGGCCAGCCTCGCCGCGGCCAGGGCCGGCAAGCGCGTGCTCCTCGCGAACAAGGAAGCGCTCGTCATGGCGGGCCCGGTGTTCATGGATGCCGTGCGCGATGCGGGCGCCGTGCTGCTGCCGATCGACAGCGAGCACAACGCGCTCTTCCAGTGCATGCCCGCCGGCTACGTCGCCGGTACCCGCGGCGCAGGCGTGCGCAGGCTGCTGCTCACGGCGTCCGGAGGTCCGTTCCGGGAGCGGGATCCGGCCACGCTCGCCACGGTGACGCCGGACGAGGCCTGCGCGCATCCGAACTGGTCCATGGGCCGGAAGATCTCCGTCGACTCGGCGACGATGATGAACAAGGGGCTGGAGCTCATCGAGGCCTGCTGGCTCTTCGACGTGCCGCCGGAGCAGGTGGACATCGTCATCCACCCGGAATCCGTGATCCACTCGCTCGTCGAGTACGTGGACGGCTCCGTGCTCGCCCAGCTCGGCGAACCGGACATGCGCACGCCGATCGCGAGCGGTCTCGCCTGGCCGGAGCGCATAGACGCCGGCGTCGCGTCCCTCGATCTGGTGGCGCGGGCGGGCCTGCGCTTCGAGGCGCCGGACGAGGATCGCTTCCCCTGCCTGCCGCTCGCCGCAGCGGCGGCCCGCAGCGGCGGTACGGCACCGGCGCTGCTCAACGCGGCCAACGAGATCGCGGTGTCGGCCTTCCTCGAAGGTCGCGTCGGCTATCCGGCCATCCCTGCTATCATCGACGCCGTCCTCACGTCCTGCGAAGCCGGCTCCGCCGCCACGCTCGAGAGCGTACTCGCCGCGGATGCGGAAGCGCGCGAGCGAGCGCGCGAACTCCTGCCGCGTCACGCGGTCTGAGTCCCGTACGGCCATTCTAGCGGGCGCGCCTCCAGAGAGAGGGATCCCTCAGTCATGGACCTTTTGCAGACCATCCTCGCGCTGCTCGTCACGCTCGGCATCCTCGTCACCGTCCACGAGGCAGGGCACTTCTACGTCGCGCGCGCCTGCGGCGTGCGCGTACTGCGCTTCTCCGTGGGCATGGGCCCGGTGCTGTTCTCGCGCCACGACCGGCGTGGGACCGAGTTCGCGGTGTCCGCCCTGCCCATCGGTGGCTACGTGCGCATGCTCGACGGCCGCGAGATGGACGTCGCGGCGTCGGAGCGCGACGAGGCCTTCGACAGCAAGACGCCCCTGCAGCGCATCGCCATCTCCCTCGGCGGTCCCGTCGCCAACTTCCTGCTGGCGATTCTCGTCTACTGGGTCCTGTTCGTGAGCGGCACCTCGGGCTTCGCGCCGATCACCGGCGAGGTCCCGGCGGACACGCCCGCGGCGCGCGCCGGCATGCGCGCCGACACGGAGATCGTCGCGGTCGACGGTCGCTCGACCCCGACCTGGCAGGCCGTGAACCTCGCGCTCGTCGAGCGCCTCGGGGAAACCGGCACGATCCGCGTCGAGGCGCGCGCGCTCGAC
Source organism: Pseudomonadales bacterium (assembly GCA_036351675.1). Taxonomy (GTDB): domain Bacteria; phylum Pseudomonadota; class Gammaproteobacteria; order Pseudomonadales; family Azotimanducaceae; genus JAZBPO01. The sequence continues at coordinate 7,865 of JAZBPO010000213.1, read as the reverse complement.
GGCGGCGCTGCGCGGCGCCACGAACTCGCCATCGATCGCTGGCTCGCGGACGAGGACGAACCGGACACGCTCGGCTCGCTCGGTCTCGTGCCCGGCTTCCCGGCCGTGCTCGGTTCCGTGGTGGCGGACGGACCCGCCGCGCGTGCGGGCGTGCGCGATGGCGACCGGATCGTCGCCGTGGACGGCGAGGCGATCAGGGGTTGGGGCGACTGGGTGCGGGTGGTACGCGCGGCGCCGGAGCAGGCGCTTGCGGTCGAGATCGAGCGGGACTCGGTGCGGCGGACGCTCACGGTGGTGCCGGAAGCGCGCGAGGCCGGTGGCGAGGGCGAGGCGATCGGCTTCGTCGGCACCGGGCCGCTCTACCGCACCATGCGCCTGTCCTTCGCGGACGCCGTGCCGCGCGCCTTCGAGGAGACCTGGTCGAAGACGGTCCTGACCCTGAACCTGCTCAAGAAGATGGTGGTGGGACTCGTGTCCACTCGCAACTTGAGCGGCCCCATCACCATTGCTAAGGTCGCCGGCGAGTCCGCGGAGTCGGGGCTCGAGACGTTCCTGGGGTTTCTCGCGCTTCTCAGCGTGAGTCTCGGCGTCCTGAACCTGCTGCCGATACCGGTGCTGGACGGGGGCCACATCCTCTTCTATCTCGTCGAGCTGGCGAAGGGTTCGCCCGTGCCGGAGCGCGTGCAGATGCTGGGTGTCCAGATCGGGATCTTCATCGTCGCCAGCATGATGCTGCTGGCCTTCTACAACGACCTGACCCGGCTCTGACGCCGGCGTCGTGAAGTCGCTGGCGCGCCGAGAGGCGCGGGCACGAGGAACCATGAAGCGCGGGCTGCTACCTCTCCTGTTCGTCCTGTTCGCCGCCTGCGCTCATGCCGAGACCTTCACCATCGGTGACATCCGCGTGCAGGGCCTGCAGCGCGTGTCCGCCGGCACGGTCTTCAACCTGCTCAACGTCAACGTCGGTGACACGATCGACGAGATCGACGGTCGCAGCATCATCCGAGCCCTGTTCGCCTCCGGTTACTTCAGCGACATCTCGATAGGTCGTGATGGCCCCATCCTCATCATCACCGTGTCCGAACGCCCCGCCATCGACTCGATCGAGCTCGAGGGCAACAAGTCCATCGAGACGGAGGCGCTGCTCGCGGGTCTCCGCGACGGAGGGCTCGCCGAGGGCGAGATCTTCCAGCGCGCGACGCTCGAGCGCGTCGAACTGGAACTGGTCCGGCAGTACGTGGGCCAGGGCCGCTACGGCGCCAGCATCGAGGCGGAGGTCACGGAGCTGCCCCGCAACCGCGTCGGCATCAGGATCGAGATCGAGGAGGGCGACGTGGCCAAGGTGCGCCACGTCAACATCGTCGGCAACACGATCTACCCGGACGCGGAGCTGCTCGAACTCTTCGAACTGAAGCTGCCGGGTCTGCTGTCCTTCTACACGAACGACGACCGCTACTCGCGCGAGAAGCTCTCCGGCGACCTGGAGCGCCTCGAGGCCTACTACAAGGACTCGGGCTACGTGAACTTCCGGATCGACTCCACACAGGTCTCCGTGAATCCCGACAAGTCCGAGGTCTACGTCACGATCAACGTCGACGAGGGCAAGCAGTACGAGGTCGCCGGGGTCGAACTCGCGGGCGAGCTCAACGACATTCCCGCCGACGCGCTGGAGTCGCTGCTGCTGGTGTTCGAGGGGCAGACCTTCTCGCAGGCCCTGGTCACGGCTTCAGAGGAGCGCATCACCACCGCCCTCGGCAACGCCGGCTACACCTTCGCGAGCGCCACGGGCATCCCGACCGTGAACGAGGACGACGAGACGGTGGATGTCCGCTTCTTCGTCGACGCCGGCCAGCGGGCCTACGTCCGCCGCGTCAGCTTCCGGGGCAACATCGTCACCCAGGACGAGGTCCTGCGCCGAGAGATGCGCCAGTTCGAGGGTGGCTGGGCCTCGACCGCCCAGATCGACCTCTCCAAGGTACGCCTCGAGCGCCTCGGCTTCTTCCGCGCCGTCGCCGTGGAGACACCGGCCGTGCCGGGCACGGAGGATCAGATCGACGTCGAGTTCACGGTCGAGGAGCAACCCTCCGGGTCGATCTCCGCGACGCTCGGCTTCGCCCAGGCCACGGGTCTCATCCTCGGTGCCCAGTACCAGGAGAACAACGTCTTCGGGACGGGCAACTCGACGGCGCTGTCGATCAGCTGGTCGCAGTTCCAGCAGGCCGTGTCCTTCAATTTCTTCGACCCCTATTTCACGGTCGACGGGATCTCGCGCGGCTTCAACGTCTTCGCGCGGCAGACGAACTTCGACGAACGCAACATCGCTCGTTTCCAGACCAACGCCTACGGTGCCGGCGTCAACTTCGGCTATCCGATCAGCGAGGTGGAGCGCATCAGCTTCGGCGCCAACGTCGAGTTCACGGACATCACGGAGGGCCTGTTCCCGTCACTCGAGATCTCCGAGTTCCTGCGCGAGGAGGGCGATCAGTTCCTGAACGTCGCGACCACCCTGGCCTGGAGTGCGTCGCGGCTGAATCGCGGCCTGTTCCCGACGCGGGGCTCCTCCCAGTCCCTGTCCTTCGAACTCACCATGCCCGGGAGCGATCTGCAGTTCTATCGGCTCCGCTACGAGGGGCAGCGTTTCTTCCCGATCAACCGCATCTTCACCCTGCGTGCGCACGCCGATCTCGGTTTCGGGGGCGGCTACGGCGGCACGAGCAACATGCCCTTCTACGAGCACTTCTTCGCCGGTGGTTTCGGCTCGATCCGCGGCTACCAGGTCAACACCGTCGGCCCGCGCGCGACCCAGTCCCCGAACGATCCCTTCCGGCGCCGACCGCAGCCCTTCGGCGGCAACACGCTCATCACCGGTGGCCTCGAGATCCTGTTCCCCATGCCCTTCGTGGACGACAAGACCCAGTTCCGCCCGGTGCTGTTCCTCGACGCCGGCAACGTCTTCAACACGGAGTGCCCGGACGTCAGCACCTTCTGCAGCGAGCCCGATCTCGACGAACTGCGCTACGCGGTGGGCCTCGGCGTGACCTGGCTGACGGGCCTCGGGCCCCTCACCTTCGGCATCGCCCACGCCTTCAACGACGGTCCGCTCGATCAGACCGAGTTCTTCCAGTTCGAGCTCGGGCGAACCTTCTGAACGTGCAGCAGTCGAAGCGACGGAGCGCATGCCCGCGTCCGCTCGCGTCTGTACAATCGCCGCCTCGAAGCGTCGGCCCGAGCCAGCGGCAAGGCCGCACCGAGGAAACACAGGAGTCCCGCAAGTGAGAAGAGTGCTGTCCGTTCTGGCCGCCTTTGCCGCCATCACGCTCGCACCCGCCGCCGCGGCCGAGCTCAAGATCGCCGTCGTCAACGTCAACGAAGCGGTCAGCCAGACGCAGGAGGCCAGGGGCTTCCTCGCGCGCGTGCAGGAAGAGCTCGCCCCGGATCAGGAGCGTATCCGGGAGCTCACCGCCGAGAAGTCGCGCATCGAGGAGCGCGTCGAGCGCGATGGCGAAGTGCTCTCCGACGCCGAGCGCGTGAGCCTCTCCGAGGAGTACGAGCGGATCACCTCGGATCTCCAGTATCGCGCCGAGAGCTACCAGAAGACGCTCAATCGCAAGCGCAACGAGCTGCTTCGGCAGATGGGGCCGCGCGTGCAGGCCGCGCTCGACGATCTCGTGCAGCTCGAGGCCTACGATCTCGTGGTGCCCGCGGGCAGCGTCATCTACGCGAATCCCAAGCACGACATCACGCGCAAGCTCACCGAGCGCCTCGACGAGAAGGGTTGACCGGTACGTCCGTGACGAGCGCCCGGTCCGCCGCGCGCTCGTGATGCGCCGGGACCTCACGGCGTCGGCCATCGCCGAGTACGTGTCCGGTCGCGTGCTGGGCGATGGTTCGGTGCGGATCGAACGGCTCGCGTCCATCGAGCGGGCCGGTCCCGGCGATCTGTCCCATCTCTCCTCACGCGCCTGGCGTCCGTTCCTGCGGCACTGCGGGGCATCGGCGCTGCTGGTCACCGAGCGCGACGCCTGCGACGTGCCCGGCACGGCCATCGTCGTGGGCGACCCCTATCTGGCCTACGCTCGCATCTCCCGTCTCTTCGACGACGCGCCGGCCCTCGCGGCCGGCGTCTCCGCCGCGGCATCCGTGGCCGCCGACGCGGTGCTGGGCGATGGCGTCGCAGTGGGACCGGGGGCGCGCATCGGCGCGCGCGTGCGGCTCGGCGCGGGGACGCAGGTCGGCCCGAACGCAGTCATCGAGCCCGGGGTCGTGCTGGGCCGGGACTGTCGCGTCCATGCGGGCGTCGTGCTCAGGCACGGGGTCGTCGCGGGCGATCGCTGCGTGTTCCAGGCGAACGCCGTGATCGGCGGTGACGGCTTCGGCCACGCGCGCGGGCCGGGCGGCGAGCGTGTCGCGATCGCCCAGCTCGGGAGTGTCCGGCTCGGCGACGACGTCGAGATCGGCGCCGGCAGCACCGTGGACCGCGGTGCGCTCGACGACACGGTGCTCGAGCAGGGCGTGAAGATCGATAACCAGGTACAGATCGGCCACAATGTCCGCATCGGGCGCGACAGCGTGCTCTGTGGCTGCTGCGGTGTCGTCGGAGGCACCACGATCGGCGCGCGCTGCGTGTTCGCGGGGGGCGTCGGTATCGGCGGAGACGGGCCGATCACGATCGTCGACGACGTCGTCGTCAGCGGCATGACCCACGTCTCGCGCAGCATCGAGCGTGCCGGCATCTACTCCTCGGGAACGCTGCATCAGCCCACGCGGCGCTGGAAGCGCAATGCGCTGCGCGCCACCCGGCTCGACGAGCTCTTCGCCCGGGTGGCGGAGCTGGAGCGTGCGCTCGGCGAGCGCGACGTGCGGATACAGGACGAACGGGACGAGACATGACGGATTTGCCGATCGACGTGCAGGGGATCATGGACCTGCTGCCGCACCGCTATCCCTTCCTGCTGGTCGATCGCGTGACCGAGCTCGAACTCGACGTGTCCGTGCGCGGCTACAAGAACGTCACCATGAACGAGCCCTTCTTCCAGGGGCATTTCCCCGGCCATCCCGTCTTCCCCGGGGTGCTCATGGTCGAGGCCCTGGCGCAACTCGCCGGTGTGCTCGCCTTCGCCAGCAAGCAGATGAAGGCGGAGGACGGCTTCATCTACTACCTCGCAGGGACGGACAAGACCCGCTTCAAGCGGCCGGTCGTCCCCGGCGATCGCCTCGACATGGAAGCGCGTTTCACGGCCGACCGCCGCTCGCTGGTGCGCTTCGCGTGCCGGGCCACGGTCGACGACGCCGTCGCCTGCGAGACCGAGATCATGTGCGTCGGCAGGCAGCTCGAGAGCTGAGCGAGCCCCAGCGGCTCCGCACGATGAGCATCGACGCACGGGCCATGGTCGATCCGGACGCGCGGATCGGCGAGCGGGTCAGCATCGGACCCTGGTCCGTGATCGGCCCCGGCGTCGAGATCGGCGACGACTGCGTCGTCGATGCGCACGTGGTCCTGCGCGGGCCCACGCGCCTCGGTGCCCGCAATCGCATCTCCCCTTTCGCCTCCATCGGCGAGGGTACGCCCGCGCTCGCCTACGCCGGCGAACCCACCACGCTCGTGATCGGTGACGACAACACCTTCCGCGAGGGCGTGACCATCCACCGTGGCACGGTCCAGGACCGCGGCGAGACGCGTATCGGCGACCACAACCTGTTCATGCCCTACGCACACGTCGGCCACGACTCCGTGGTCGGCGATCACTGCATCTTCGCCAACAATGCCTCCATCTCCGGCCACTGCCGCGTGGGCGACCACGCCGGCCTCGGGGGCTACGCGGGCGTGCCGCAGCACCGCAGCATCGGTGCGCACGCCTTCGTCGGCGGCATGTCCCTGGTCCTCAAGGACGTGCCGGCCTTCGTCAGGGTGGCCGGTCATCCGGCGCGCGCGCTGGGGATCAACGTGGAGGGGCTCCGTCGGCGCGGTTTCGATGCGGCGGCGGTGGAACTCCTGCGTCGCGCCTGGCGCATCGTCTACCGCTCGGAGCTGCGACTCGTGGAAGCGCTCGAACGCCTCGAGGAACTCGAGGACGCCAGCGGCGTGCTGAGCTGCTTCGTCGAGTCGCTGCGTGGTGCTCGCCACGGCATCGTCCGGCCGCGCAGCGTGGTGCAGGACGACGAGGCTGGATGAGGGCCGGGCCGCGCATCGGCCTGCTCGCCGGTGAAGCGTCCGGCGACGCCCTCGGGGCGGCACTCCAGCGCGCCCTGCGTGCACGCCACCCGGATGCCAGCTTCGTCGGCGTCGGCGGCGCCGCCATGCGAGCGGAGGGCCTGCAGGCCTTCCACGGCAGCGAGGCGCTCGCCGTGAACGGCCTCGTGGATCCCCTCCGCCGTCTGCCCACTTTCTGGCGCCTGCTCCGCGGTCTCGAGCGCGATCTCGGCGCGGCGCGACTCGACGCCTTCGTCGGCATCGACTTCAACGTCTTCAACCTGCTTCTCGAGCGGCGCCTGCGCCGTCTCGGGCTGCCCGTCGCCCACTTCGTGAGCCCGTCCGTCTACGCCTGGCGCGCGGGCCGCGTGCGCACGGTCGCCGCATCCGCGGACCGGCTGCTCACGCTGTTCCCCTTCGAGGCGCCCTACTACGACGGAACGGGGCTCGAGGTCGTGCACGTGGGGCATCCGCTCGCCGACGAACTGCGACCGACGGCGGATCGGGCGGCCCTGCGCCGCCGCCTCGGGCTCGACGCGTCGGCAGGACCGCTGCTCGCGCTGCTGCCCGGAAGCCGGGCCTCCGAGATCGCCCTGCACGCCGCGCCCTTCGTCGCCGCGGCCCGGCGCCTCGCTGCGCGCCTGCCGGGCCTGGAGGCGGTCGTGGCCGTACTCGACGAGGAAGCGGAGCGTGGCCTCCGGCGCAGCGCCTGCGGTGCGGTGCGATGCATTCGCGGACGGACCCGCGAGGTGCTGGCGGCGGCCGATCTCGCGCTCGTAAAGGCTGGAACCGGTACGCTGGAGGCGATGCTCGTCGGCACGCCCATGGTCGTCGCCTATCGTCTCGGATCCGTCACGCATGCGCTGCTCGAACGGCTGGTGCATGCGCCGCACTTCGCGCTGCCGAACCTGCTCGCCGGGCGCGCGCTGGTCCCCGAGCTGATCCAGGACGCCATGACGCCGGATGCCCTCGCCGCCGCCCTCGCGGAGGTGCATGGCGCGGCGCATGTTCAGCGCGCCGCCTTCGCGGAGCTCGCCGCGACGCTGTGCCGCGGAGCGGCGGCGCGCGCCGCCGACGCCGTGCTCGAACTCGCCGGGCGTCGGCCCTCGTGACCGGCGTGCGACCGGCGACGCTGCCCCTCGGCCTCGATCTGGCCGACGGCGACCCCGGCGGCCGTGTCGCCGGCGTCGACGAGGTCGGCCGCGGCCCCCTCGCGGGCCCCGTGGTGGCGGCGGCCGTCGTCCTCGATCCTCGGCGCCCGATCGCAGGTCTCGACGATTCGAAACGGCTGAGCCCCCGGCGCAGGGAGGCGCTCGCCGAGGAGATCCGGGCCCGGGCCCTCGGCTGGGCTCTCGGCCGGGCCGAAGTCGAGGAGATCGACCGCGTGAACATCCTGCAGGCGAGCCTGCTGGCGATGCAGCGCGCCGTCGCGGGCCTCGCGCCGGCGCCCGCGCACGTCATGGTCGACGGCAACCGGGCGCCGTCGTTCCCGGTACCCGCGACGGCGATCGTCGGCGGTGACGGCCGTGTCGCGGAGATCGCCGCAGCGTCCATCCTCGCCAAGGTCGCGCGGGACGCGGAGCTCGTCGAGCTCGATGCACGCCATCCCGGTTATGGCTTCGCCGGGCACAAGGGCTATGCTAGTCGCGCCCATCTCGAGGCCCTCGCGCGCCTC
>JAZBPO010000212.1:0-42712 GCA_036351675.1 Pseudomonadales bacterium | reverse complement strand
GAGCCTTCCGAGGACAGTTCGCTGATCGCGCGCAGCACGTCGCGCCGGCTGATCTGCCCGACGAGGCGGCCCTCGTGGATCACCGGCAGGCGCCGGCGATGGTCGCGCAGGAAGACCTCCGCCACCGTGTAGATGTCCGTGTCCGCGGGCACCGACTGGGCGCCGTAGGTCATCAGCTCACCGACCGTGCCCTGCAGCTCGCCGTGGTAGCTGCGTTTGAGCATGGCCTCCAGGAAGTCGATCTCGGAAAGCACACCGATCAGGGCCCCGGCGTCGTCCACCACGGGTGCGCCGGAGACGCGCTCCTCCAGCATCCGGTTCATCGCCTCGTAGATGGGCGTCGAACGCCGGAAGGTGACCAGCTTCCTGGTCATGTAGTCGGAGACCTTCACCGATCGCATGCGAGACCCTCCCAAGCCCTGAGCGCCTTTTCTTGCACGACTCGGCGCGGCGCGCAATGCCGGCGAATGCGACCTATCGATAGGCGCAACTCGTCTCGGCGTGCGTTTCCATCCACGAGGCGGCCTACCTAGAATGCGTGGCCGCTCCGACCGAGCCGATCTTCACGGCACCTGGCCGCAATCACGCGAAGGACCGATCCGATGTCGAACGCCGCCGATCCCGTCGCCGAGGACATCGAGGCCTATCTGGCCGAGCACGATCGCAAGGAGATCCTGCGCTTCCTCACCTGTGGTTCGGTGGACGACGGCAAGTCGACGCTCATCGGCCGGCTCCTGCACGACTCGCGCATGATCTACGACGATCAGCTCGCCGCCGTGCGTCGCGACAGCGCCAAGTCCGGCACCCAGGGCGACGAGATCGACCTGGCGCTGCTCGTCGACGGCCTGCAGGCGGAACGCGAGCAGGGCATCACCATCGACGTCGCCTACCGCTACTTCTCGACCACGAAGCGCAAGTTCATCATCGCCGACTGCCCCGGCCACGAGCAGTACACGCGCAACATGGTGACCGGCGCCTCGACCTGCGACGCCGCGATCATCCTCATCGACGCACGGCAGGGCGTGCTGACGCAGACCCGGCGTCACACCTTCATCGCCTCCCTGCTCGGCATCCGCCACGTCATCGTCGCGGTGAACAAGATGGACCTCGTCGACTGGTCCGAGGGGCGCTTCGAGGAGATCAAGGCGAGCTACGTCGACTTCGCCGAGCGCCTGGACATCGAGGACCTCCACTTCATCCCCATCTCGGCCCTGAAGGGCGACAACGTCGTCGATCCGTCGACGAACATGCCCTGGTACGGCGGCTCCACCCTCATGTACCTGCTCGAGACCGTCCACGTCGCCGCAGACCGGAACCACCGCGAGTTCCGCTTCCCCGTACAGTGGGTGAACCGGCCCGACTCGAGTTTCCGCGGCTACGCGGGCTCCGTCGCCTCCGGCGTCGTGAAACCGGGCGACGAGATCATGGTGCTGCCCTCGCGTGCCACGTCCCGCATCGATCGTATCGTCACGCACGAGGGCGACCTGGAGGCGGCAGAGCCCCCCCTGGCCGTGACGCTGACCCTGCGGGACGAGATCGACGTCTCCCGCGGCGACGTGATCGTCCACCGCGAGAACCTGCCCGCGCTCCGTGCCCGCTTCGACGCCACCGTGGTGTGGATGGTCGACGAGGCGCTCGTTCCCGGACGCGAGTACATCTTCAAGCACGCGACTCGGCAGGTGACCGGCGCCGTGGCGACGATCCGCCATCGCATCGACGTCAACACGCTCGAGCACCAGCCGACGCCGTCGCTCGGCCTCAACGAGATCGCACGTTGCGAGGTGCGGCTGAACCAGCCGATCGCCGTCGATCGCTACGAGCACAACCGCGAGACCGGCGCCTTCATCGTCATCGACCGCATCACCAACATGACCGTCGGCGCGGGCATGATCTGCGACATCGGCACGGAAGGCCTGCGCGCCGACGCCTGGGACGCCGAGCCGACCGCCACGCACGAGATCGCCGCCGGCGCCGTCGGCGCCGAGGAACTGGAACGCCGGCTCGGCCAGAAGGCCGTGACGCTCCTGTTCACGGGCCTCACCGCGTCGGGCAAGACCTCCGTCGCCCAGGCCGTGGAACGCGCCCTGTTCGACGGCGGCCATCTCGCCACCACCATCGACGGTCAGCAGCTCCGCGTCGGCATCTCGCGCGATCTCGGCTTCACGGCGGCCGAGCGGTCGGAGAATCTGCGCCGGGGTATCGAGGTCGCGCGCGTCGTGAACCAGGCCGGCGTCATCGCCCTCTGCGCCTTCGTGGCGCCGCACGAGCTGCCGCGGCGCAGGGCACGCGAAGTGGTCGGCGACGACCGCTTCATCGAGATCTTCGTGGACGCCCCGCTCGAACTCTGCCGCCAGCGCGACGCGCGCGGCCTCTACGCCGCCGCCGACCGCGGTGACATTCCGGACTTCCCGGGCGTCAGCTCTGCCTTCGAGCCGCCGGAAAGCGCGGATCTCGTGCTGGACACGCAGACGCTCACGGTCGAAGCCTGCGCAGAGCGGGTGATCGATCTGCTGCGAGCGCGTGGCATCGTCACCGCGCGGTGAGCGCCTCGTAGGCGAGCGCCGCTTCCAGCACCTCGCGGTCGCGGCCGAAAGCGCCCATGAACTGCAGCCCTGCGGCCCGGCCACGGCCGTCGACGCCTGCGGGGAGCGCGACGACGGGCAGGCCGGCGAGCGTGCCGGGGACCACGACTTCCATCCAGCGGTGATAGGTGTCCATGGTGCGGCCGTCGATGCGGTCGGGCCAGTGCACCTCCGCCGGGAACGGGAACACCTGCGCCGCCGGCAGCGCGAGCAGATCGTAGCGACCGAACAGTTCAGCCACGGCGGCGAACCACTGCGAACGCACGGCCCCAGCCGCTGCCACATCGCCTGCCGACAGCGCCAGACCCTGCTCGAGCTCCCAGCACAGCTCCGGCTTGAGCTGCGCGCGCAGGGCGTCGTCCTCGTACAACGGACGCAGGCGGCAGACTCCGAACTGGCGCAGTACGAGCCAGCACGCCCAGAGCCGCGCGGGATCGAAGGGCAGAGCTACGGGCTCGATCACCGCGCCGGCGGCGGAGAAGCCGGCAAGCGCCGCCTCGCAGCGCTCGAGCACGCCGGGCTCCATGGCGAGATACCCGTCGAGGTCGGCAAGCCAGCCGATGCGCAGCTGCGCCGGCTCGGCCGGTCGGAACGCGGCGGGCTCCGGCAGGGCCTCGGCGATCGTGAGCGGCGTGCGCGGATCGGGCCCGGCGATCGTGCACAGCTGACGGATGGTGTCGGCGACGGTGCGGCCCATGGGGCCGTTCACCGCGAGCTGGCCGAAGAACACGTCCTCCGCCGGGTAGGAGGGCACGCGCCCCTGGCTCGGCCGGAAGCCCACCACGCCATTGAACGCCGCAGGATTGCGCAGCGACCCCATCATGTCCGAGCCATCGGCCGACGGCAGCATGCGCGTGGCGAGGGCGACGGCGGCGCCGCCGCTGCTGCCACCGGCCGTGAGCTCGGGGTCGAGGGCGTTGCGCGTGACGCCGAAGACGCTGTTGTAGCTCTGCGAGCCGAGTCCGAACTCGGGGACGTTGGTCTTGCCGACGAGAATGGCGCCGGCGGCACGGATGCGGGCGACGTGGAGGCTGTCGGCTGCCGCGATGCGACCGGCGAAGATCGGCGATCCCATGCTCGTGGGCAGACCCGCGGCGTCGGCGAGGTCCTTGACGCCGTGCGGCATGCCGTGGAGCCGGCCCCGGTACACGCCCGCCGCCAGCTCACGATCCGCCGCGCGGGCCTCGTCGAGGAGCGCCGCCTCCTCGCGCAGCTCGACGATGGCGTTGTGCACGGGGTTGGCCTCGGCGATGCGGGCGAGATGCGCCTGCATGACCTCGACACAGCTGAGTTCGCGCCGCGCGATGGCGGTCGAGAGCGCGACCGCGGACAGTGATGTGATCGCATCGGTCATGCCCGTCGAATATCCGATATGCGCCCGGGGGGCAAGGCGCCGACGACCTCGCGCCATCTCTCGCGGTGGTCAGGTCTCGTCCCGAGTCGAGACGGCCGAAGATTGGTGCAGCGGAGGCAAGCCGGTAGGCTCCGGGTCTCGAACGCGCGGAGAACGATCGCCATGGCGAACACGATCCTCGTCACCGGTGGCACCGGCTACATCGCCGGAGAACTGATCGACCGGCTCCTCGAGGCCGGCAAGACCATACACACCACGGTCCGCGACAGGTCCCGCAGCGAGCCGCGCCTGCGCGCCCGCTGGCCCGACGCCGGTGATCGGCTCCGGGTCTTCGAGGCCGACCTCATGAGCGACGAGGGCTGGGCCGAGGCGAACAGCGGCTGCGATGCCGTCGCGCACGTCGCATCACCCTTCCCGCTCGGCGTTCCGAAGAACAAGGACGAGCTGGTCGTCCCGGCGCGCGAAGGCACGCTGCGCGCGCTGCGCTTCGCGAGGGACGCGGGCGTCTCGCGTTTCGTGCAGACGAGTTCGGCGGCAGCGATCGCCTATGGACACCCGGAGAAGGATCACTTCGATCACACCGACTGGACCGACATCGGCGCCGGCGTGCCGCCCTACATCGAATCCAAGACCGTGGCAGAACGGGCCGCGCGCGACTGGGTCGCCGAGCATGCGCCCGACATGGTGTTCTGCTCGGTCAATCCGGTCGCGGTCTTCGGACCGGTCGAGAACGACGACCTTTCGACCTCGATCGAGATGGTCAAGCAGATGAGCGATGGGTCGATCCCCGCACTTCCCAACATGGGGATCTCGGTCACGGACGTGCGCGACGTGGTGAAGACCCATGTCCTGGCACTCGAGGCACCGGACGAGAAGGTGCGCGGCGAGCGCTTTCCCACCGCGACGAGATTCATGTGGATGCGCGAGATGGGCGAGGTGCTGCGCAGGCGAGCCCCCGAGCTCTCCGGCAGGGTCGCGACGCGCGCCATGCCCGACTGGGTGGTCAGGCTGCTCGCACCGTTCGTGCCGGCGATGAAGCAGATCCGGTCGGAGCTCGGGAACGTGCGCGACGTGGACGGCAGGCACACCGAAGAAGTGCTCGGCTTCACCTTCCTGGACCCGGAGCAGACGCTCGAGGACACGCTCCGCAGCCTCGTGGAACACGGGATCGTGAAGCCGTGACCGGCTGACGCCGCGGCGCCAGACCCGACACGGAAGCGGTCCCGAGCACGGCGCCGACACCGTCGGCGCGGCCCGGGGCGGAACCGTGCTGCAGAACGGGCCGCCTAGCCTTCGCCGTCCTCGGTCGACACGGCGTCGATCAGCTTGCCGGCCACCTCACCCGCCTGCTCGGCACCGTCCGGCGCACTCACGGTGATGACGGATCTGAGGATGTTCAGCCTGAACGACTCGCCGAAGAAGAAACGCTGTTCACCGCCGCTGCCGAAGCCTTCGAGAGTCGAACGCAGGAACGAGCCCAGCATCTCGGCGAAGGCATCGATGGGGTCTTCTGCTTCAGGGGCGGGCGCAACGGGCGCTTCGGTCTGCGAGGACGCCTGATCGTCATCGACGGGCCTCGCTCCGACGCCTGCCGGGGGAATGTCCGCCGCCGCCGGTTGCTCCGACGTCGGCGCGGGTGCCCGTGCAACGCGCACGGCAGGTGGCGCCGAACGGTCCGCTTCGGGAGACGGCAGCACCGCCCCGGGCTCGCCGACGGGCGATGCTGCGGCGTCCGGCCGCTCTGCAGGCAGGACCGTGCCGAACTGTGCGAAGTTCACGCGGGTCACTTCCCGCTCCCGAAAACTCAGGCGGACGCGGGACAACTGCTCGGAGTCGAACTCCAGGCCGCTGGCTGCGTCGAAGGCCCTGGCGAGGTCACCCCCGAAGAAGTCGGCAGCAATGGACTCCGCCCGCTCGAACACCCCCTGGATGGCTGCGAGTTCCTGCTCGTTGATGTCTCCCCTGACGGTGAACGCCAGTCGCGAGCGGCTCGACGCCGATAGCTCGGTGGAAGTGAACGACCCCTGCGGGCCCTGCAGGGATACGTCTTCGGCGGAGAAGGACTCTCGGCGTCGCAGGTCCAGCCTGACGACGTCGCCCTCCTGGGTGCGGATCCTGATCGTCGAACGCTGCCTGAGGGTCGATTCGGCAGAGAGGAAGGACGCCGACGAGATCGTGTTGCGCGCCGCATCGTCGTCGGCCTTGTCCAGGCCCTTGTCGATGCGCGCCATCGCCTCCTCGACGTCATCGAGATCGGCTTCGTCGACGACATCGCGAACCTTCTCACCGGCTGCCGCCACGTCGCTGCGCAGCTCTTTCAGCGCGGCGCTCGCATCGAGAGGGGCCGACTTCACGACCTGCCCGGCAGCGGCCAGGGCATCGCCTGCCACGTCCGACGCCGTCGGCGCAGATCGCTCGTACGCGCCGACGACGGAAGAGAAGGCGACGCTGAACTTCTCGCTCAACGCGCCGCGGATTTCCTGACGCAAAGCGCCGAGCGCGAAACCATCCGCGCGGCCGAGCGCCTTCCCGCGCTCGCGCCCGGGTTCGGTCGCCGCCGTTTCGCCGACAGGGGCGCTCCTGAAGACCTGCTTCAGACTCTGGGTCTGTTTCGTGGTGGAGGAGCCGTAAAGGCCGATCGTACCGGTGCCCGCGATGTCCATGTGGGAAGCCCCTGTTTGACTCGGCGTCTCGTCACGCCGTTGCTCCGGGTGTCGGCAGGGCGCTTGCGGGCTTTAGCTCGATCCTCCGAACGGTCTGCGCGCGTTCTCGCCGTGGTCGTCGCGCGCCACGATCACCGCCGCGTCCTGTCGGACGCCCGCGGTGACCCATCTGGCGGGAGAGGAAGCCGGGTGGACGCGCACGCAGCGCGAACGCCGCGAGGGCTCGCTGACCGAGGGAATGCTATGGTCCGCGCATACGCGGCGTGGTGCCGCGCGCCCGTGGAGGACCTTCCGAATGCAGTCGATGCTCCGGCGGACCGCCGCCGCTCTCATCCTGACCACCACCGTGGCGGCAGGAATGCCCGCACAGGCCCAGAACGCCGTCATTCGCGATGAACTGCCAGGCGCGGGCGCGATGGCCGCCGACCTCCTGGTCGCGCGACCGATCGGGCTTGCCGCGACGGTGCTCGGCACCGGGATCTTCGTGCTGGGACTGCCTTTCAGCCTCGCCGGGGGCAATGTGAGCGAGAGCGGCGAGGAGCTGGTCGTCGGACCGGCCAGGGCGACCTTCGTGCGCTGTCTCGGGTGCAGGAACTCCGGCAGGCGGACGGACTACGGCCCCGCCCGCTGATCAGCGCAGTCCGCCCGAGGCCGGCGAAGGACCGGCTCGGCGCCCGGCGGGCGCTCCCCGGCCGCAGCGCATCGGCCACCGCAGCAGGCGTTCGAGCATTCCGCCGTCGACTTCCGCTGCCGGCGCACCATCGCTCGACCGCTCGGCGCCGCGCAGGCACGTGAGGATCCGACTGCCCGGCACACGCTCGCCCTCCCCTCCGCCGCCCCTGAGCGCAGGACGGCTGCCCACGCCACGACACGCCAAGGTTGCAGAGGCGCCGACACATGGTCCGGTTCGTCCTGAGGACGGACCCCGGCGAGCGGACGATGGAGCCCGACTTCGGCGCCGGACCGCGTGCGCCACAGTGTGTCCGTGACCGGGTACGGAGCAGGGCTGGACGTCGACGTCGGGGTTCTCGCCCACCGCTTCGTCGATGATCGACGATCGAGCGGCATCCCTGAACGCAGCGGTATCCCTGGCGGCGCTCCCGGATGGCCCGCCCGCGCTTCGCAGCAGAATCGGGCGCGGCCCGACCACGAGTGCGCGTCACCGCCCTCGGCGACAGCTGCGGCCGGCTGCGACCGCGTCGCGAACCTCCCCTCGCTGCTCGTGCAATGGCACGTGGCTGCCGACGGTGGAGCGCGAGATGATCTTGCGCCCGGCCCTCCCTGGCCGGGCGCGTCGCACCTCAGTGCCAGGGCTTCACGGTCACCGCGAAGGCACCGCGGTTGACGGCCACGACGCCCGCTCCGATCGGGCTGGTGAAGGCCGACGTGGGGTCAGCGGGATCGAGCAGGAACCTCGCCTCCGCGAACGGCAGGTCCGGCTGCGCCCCATAGTTCGATCCGTCCCAGTGCTCGTCGATGGCCACGGTCATCAGCTGGCTGCCGTCGGGCTGGATGTCCATGGGGCAGTAGCCCAGTTCCCGCACGAACACACCGTTGCCGTTGCGGTCGATCGGCATGACGTTGGGCACGCCACCGAAGGGGAACGCGGCCCCGATGGGCCCGGGAACGCCAGGCAAGGTCGTGAGCCAGACCGCACCCACCGTGACGAGCATGTTCGGATCGTAGCCCGACACCCGGATGCGCACCCTCGCGGTCCCGTCCGCACGGCACCTGATCCGCATCCTCCCGTCCACGTCACGGAAGCGGCCGAGCGTCTGCGGCTCCGACGGCAGGCTCCGCGCCGGCGGGAAAGGCGGAGGCAGGGCCCCCTGCGGCGGCAGGAAGGTGCGCGTGCCATCCGGCAGGGTGATCACGGGGACCTGGTTGCTGAGCAGATTCAGTAGCCTGGGATCCGGCGGCGGAAAGCCGAGGAACTCCTGGAAGTCCGGGTCCGACGTGGTCGCGACGCGGCGGTCGCCACTGCGCTTGCAGTCCTCGGGGGAGAGCGCGATCGCATCCCGGGGCAGGCCGTCCACCTCGATCGCCGGGTCATGGAGTCCCACGAAGTCGAAATGCAGGTCCGCAGGAAGCGGTGCGGGAAGCCGGAAGATCGGCTGGTCGCAATCCGAGTTGAAGCCCGTGGTGGGCACGAGCTTCGCCTGCAGTATCCGAGGCTCGTCGGCGAAGGCAGCGGTGCCCGCGGCCAACGCCGCGGCGAGCAGGCCGTGACCGAGCAGCGTCGCGGCGCGGACTTTCCGGGCGCGCCATCCGCCGGTCGCCGCGCGCTTTCCGATCCTGCACAGATCTTTCGTCGAGCTGGTGTCCATATCGTCCCCTCCTCTTGTGGGTCGATCGACGCTACGCTGGCGCAGGAGGGAATCCTTTGGAAACGCTGAAGCTTCGCTGATCGGCGGGACCGTCCCCGCCGCGTCGAGGGCCGCGCTTCGATCGGCGATCCCCAGCGGGAGTGGATGGACGTGAACGATCAGGGCGTCCGCTACCGATTCGGCCCGTGGCAGGTCGAACCGGAGTTCAATCGGATTCGCAGGGGCGAGACCGAGCATCAGCTCGAACCCCGTGTGATGGCCGTACTGGACTGTCTGCTGCGCCGGCCGGGCGAACTCGTCACGACCGGTGAGCTGCTGAGCACAGTGTGGGCGGGCCGGGTGGTCGAGCAGAACGCGGTCCAGCAGCGCATCTCCCGGCTCCGGCGGCTGCTGGGCGACGACGCGCGGCGCCCGTCCTTCATCGAGACGATCAGTCGCAAGGGCTACCGCACGATCGCCGGGGTCGAGCGGCTCGGGGCCCGCGTCGAAGCGGGGACGACGGCCGCGCCGCGGCTCCTCGTCCTGCCCGGCATGTTGCCGGAGGGCGACGCCGACGGGGCCCGCATGCACGACGAACTCGCCGCCGGCCTGCGCACCTGCCTCGCTCGCAGCTCGAGGGTGTCGGTCATCGGCAGAAGCTCTTCGGCCGAACTCACCGCCCTCGACGTCGACGCGACCATCGCGCAGCTCGGCGTCAGTCATCTGCTCCAGATTCGCCTGCGGACGTCGGGCGGCGTGCGTCACCTGGACGTCGAACTGATCGAGGCACGCACGCGCGAGGTGCTCTGGGTCGACCAGTTCGACTGCAGCGGCGCCGCGCGGGTATCGATCGAAGCACGAGTCGCGTCCGCGTTGCTGACCGCCCTCGGGATCACGCCTGCCGCGGCGAGGAACGGCGAGGAGAAGGAAGCCGGGACCGTCCGCGAGAAGCCGGCGCCGAGTGCCCCACCGCGAATCGCGATCATGCCGCTGCGACGCCTCGACGAGGCAGCGGACACCGAGGCCGTCGCGGCCCGACTCGAAAGGGCGATCCCCGAACTGCTGAACGGTCCGGAGCTGAAGCCGCTGCGATGGCGCGATCCACAGACTGCCCGTGGCTTCGACGTCGTCGCGAGCCCCGCGCTCGCAGGCACTTCGAGCGACCCGCTGGTCGTCCTGGACCACAGCGGTGCGGAATACGCCCTCGCCGGAACGGTTCGGACCGCAGCCGGGCGGGCCAGAGTCTCGCTCAGCCTGAGCTTCGCGGACGCGCGGCGCGTCGTCTGGTCACACACCTGCACCTTCCCCACCGACGCACCGCCGACGCCGTCATCGGACGCCGCGATGCACGCGGCGTCGAGCCTGGTCCGCGAGGTGGCGCTGCTTCGATACGAGTGGCAGGTGAAGCCCGCGATGTCGGAGCTGGCCTTCACGCATCTCACCACCGCGCGTCGGCGGACCTACGCCCGCCAGCTCGGCGAGTACGTGGCTCCGGAGGAACTGCTGCAGCACTGGCAGGCCTTCGACGCCTGCGTCCTCGGTTCGGACAACGTCGCCGAGTTCACCAGCCTGCGGGAGGTCGAGGAAGCGATCCTGCGCCTGTACTCCGCGAGGATCGTTCCAGCCCGGGACGTCGCGGACCTCGACGCACTCACCCGCCGCCAGGAGGCGGTCGCGACCAGGGCGGGCATCCATCCGTTCTGGAACGAGTTCTGCCGCATCGGGCAGGCGATGAACGCGTTCGTCCGGCTCGACCTGGTCGGCTTCGAGCGTTTCCTGTCGATGGCCAACCCCTGCGGCTTCCTCCGCGGCGTGCCGGACCAGTACCACGCGCTCCTGACCGGCGATCTGGTCGGGATCCGCGACGCAGCCCTGCGGGAGCGCGACTACCTCGCCTATCGCTCGGCGCTCGCCGCGCTCGGCGAGGTGGAGCCAGGACTCGAGATCGCTCCGGAAGCGCTCGCGGTGCTCGTCATCGGCCACGGGCGCGCGCGCGTGCTGGCGCAGGAGGTCGTCCTCCTCGCCATGGCCGGCCGCCAGGAGGATGCGCAGACGCTGGCGGAACGCACCTTCGCGGAATTCGGCGGCGCGCATCCCGATGCGTTCGTCACGATGTTCGCGGCGCTCGGCGACCCGGCGCGGGCCCGCACGGCGATGGCCGAGGCACGCAGGCGCGGCCACCTCGACCGCATGCAGATCGACGAGCGCCTGCTTGCGCACTCCGTCCTCGAAGAGAACGACGCGCTTCACGCGCTGATCGATCGCGTCATCGAGACGCGGCACGCGGTCGGCCTCGGGACGATCCTGATCCACGCCGACCCCGAAAATCGTCTCGTGCAGTTCGTTCCCGGAATGGGCGCGCGAACGCGCGATCCCCTCTGGCTTGAGCGGGTCGCGCGCGTCCGCGCGATCGTGGATGAAGCGCTCGAGGGGACACCTGCACCGCCACGGGCGCTGGCCTACCAGGGCGTGCCCTGACGATCGCCGCAGGCGACGCGGCCGACCATCTCGACGTCAGCCTGGTCGAGCCGACAGACCAACGCTGTCGGCCACACCGGCGCACTGCTCCGGCTCAGGCCAACGGATGCATGTCCACGGAGGCGCACGGCGCAGAGAACCGCGCGACCGCTGCCTCGAACGCCGTCCGAACCCGACGCGTGCGCGGTATCCGTCGTTGGCGATGGACCGCGCTCGAACGGAGCGCAGCGCCCTACCAGGTGCGGAAACGACCGGTATCGAGGTGCACGAAGTTGGAGCGCTCGTAGAAGCCGACTCCGCCCCGCGCGAGTCCGTAGGCGATCTTGCGCAGGCGGCTGATCGGCACGTCCGTCAGCCGGACGTCGATGGCCTTGCCGAGGAGGTGCTGACTGCGCTTCGCGACGCCGCTCGTGCTGCTACGCAACATCTCGTTCGTCCTGGGCGAGCGGTACGCGGAGATCACCTCGAAACGGCCCCGGCTGCCGGACTCCTCGTAGACCTGGTGCAGCAGATCGAGGAGCTCGGGGTCGATGACCGTGGCGTCGTCCGTACGCCAGTCGCGCAGGAACGCGTTGATCGCAGCGAGCGCCTCGGGGACGTAGTCGTCATCGCGCCAGTAGACGATGTCGAGCGTCTCCGCGGTGTGAAGGTGACGGAACGCGAGCGAACGCTCTGCAGTGGTTTTCGCGGCAGCCGGCGCGTGACTCGCCAGGCCGGCGACGACCAGCAGGGCCGTCGAGAGCCGTTTCGGACCGATCATCCCGTGCGCTCCGATCGAAGCAATGGAGCTGATATCGGGGCTGCGTCGCGGAAGATCAAGCGGGCGTACCGATCCGCAGCCTGCACGCGCCGCACCTACCGCCCGGATGGCGATCCCTCATGCTTCGCCGGCGACGCTCGGGACACCGGCATCCAGCGCCCTCAGTAGCTCGGCCTCTCGTGCGTAGGCGTCCCGCAGGAACCGGACGCGCCCGGCCGCGTCGAGCTCGGCGGTCAGGTACAGCACGTAGACCGGCCACGGCGGATCGAGCAGCACCCTGCGCGTCTCGCCGGTCTCGGCCAGCGCCGTGAGCGCCGCCTCACTCCAGTCGTCCGGATCTTCGAGGATCAGCGCCGCGAACGCGAAGGGGTCCTCCACGCGCACGCAGCCGGAGCTCAAGCGACGATCGCGCGCGGCGAACTGCTCCCGATGCGGCGTATCGTGCAGGAACACGTAGTGCTCGTTCGGACACACGAACTTGATGGCGCCGAGCGGGTTCTCCGGGCCGGGCGCCTGCTGCAGGGTGTAGGGGACATGCTCGAGGGTCGCCCAGTCGACGCCGTACGGATCGACCCTGCGGCCTGACGCATCCAGAACACGGATGCGCGACCGGTCGAGGTAGGTCGGATCCGCCCGCACTTTCGGCAGCACGTCCTCCTCGAGGATCGCCGGCGGAATGGTCCAGCTGGGATTGATGTCGAGGTAGGCGATCTCGCCGAGGAGGATCGGCGTCGGACGCAGCGGTCGACCGACGATGGCGCGCCGCTGCCAGACATCCTGGCCGTCTCGGACCACGCGCACCTCCGCGGAAGCCACATTGATCACCACGTAGCGCCCTTCGATCGCCGGCACGATCCAGCGCAGCTGATCGAGGGCGATCCGCAGCTGGTCCACCCGCGCCGCTACCGGGACCTCGAGCGCCCCCAGCGTGGCCGGGCCCACGACACCGTCCACGCGGAGGTCGTGTCGCGCCTGGAAGCGGCGCACGGCCTCCTCCAGCGCGCCGTCGAAGTAGTTCGTCCGGGAACCGGACGTCGCCTCTGCATCCCCCTCCATCTGCAGGCGCGCACGCAGCGCAGAGACCCGAGGGTCCCGGTCTCCCACCCTGAGCGAGGGCCCCTCCGGGACCCTGGGCCAGCCCCCGGCTGCCGCGATCTCCCGATGGCGACGGAGCGCCGCCTGCAGTCCCCGATAGCGCGGCCCCTTGCGCAGCAACCTGGCTACCGACTGCGCGAGCGCATGACTCGCGAGCAGCGACGCGAGCGTCGACGCGGGGTCGACGCCGGCTTCGAGTGGCGCGTCGAAGCGCCAGGTCGCCTGCAGCGAAGCCGGATCCACCTTCCCGAAGCGCCGGTGATAGAGCAGTCTGATCAGGCTCTCGGTGAACAGGATGTCGCGATCGACGGAAGCCTCGGACCCTTCCCGCGCCCCCGACCGAAGCGCAAGCAGGGTCTCGAGGTTGTAGTCGTCCGGGTTCAGGCCGTGCTCGATGGCATTCGCGACCAGGCGGATGAGCGCGTCGCGCCGAACCGGATCGACCCACAGGAGCGCGTGATGGCGCTCCCGGTACAGGCGCCTCGACAACTCGACGCCCAGCACCGGGACCCCGTGCACCTCGAGCGGCGCATCTCCGCTCGTTCCGTCGAGCCGCGCCGCCAGCCGTCCGGAGACGGCGTCCACGGCAGCGGCCGCGACAGGGCTGCTCAGGCACAGCAGCACCACCGCGAGCGCCAGCCATCCCGGTCGATCGCCTCTGCGGACTCTGGTGTCGACGCGCATGCGGGGGACCTGCGGCTTCGGGCACGGGCGGGAGTCGGGCACGCCGAGCATCCGCGTGGCCGCGGGCGACAGCATCCGCAGGATCGGAGTCGGCGCCTCATGCGACTCTCGACGGAGCGCCAGCGGGTTCAGTGCACGGATTCCGTGGTCATGCATGGACGCCCCTGGTGCTGCACCCCGGACTGTGCCATCCGGGCGCTCGCGCCGGGAGCCGCTACTCATGATCGTCGCTCGTTGCTGCCTCGCGGAAGCACGATCCTGCTGACAGGTACCCGGCTCGCTCATGGCGGCACGACATGCGGTCCTTCGAGACCACATGAGCGCCACACCCGGGGCCGGGTACAGCTTGATCGACCTGCTGAGGGCCGGGTCCGGGGCCAGAATCTGCCAGACGCGGACAACCGAGGCAGTCAGCATCGACCGGAAGGACGACCACGCGCTCGTGCACGCTGAACCCGACAGGACTCGCCGCGCTGCAGCATGATCCAGGTGAGGCGTGCGAGCCTGACTGGCACCGCGACTGCAGACTTGTTCATGCCGACGCGCTCGACCAATGACGTGACAAGCGCCGCAGCGCATCGTCGTGGCGGTGCCCGTCGACAGGATCGGTGGACATCGATGTCGAAGCGCGAATCGATACGCGATCGGCTCTCGTTTCGAGACCTTCGAGGATCGCATGGCCGCTCGATCCGACGCTGACCCGCCTGGACGTCGGCCCGGACCGAGGAGCGGCCAGCAGATACGCGCAGCGGCGCGGAACAGCATCCGCCGGCCCGCAGGCATGATCAATCCCCTTGCAGGCGCCCGGCCAGCGCAGCGCGATAGAGACGAACGTAGTCCGCTTCGTTCAGGGGCACCGGGTTGCCCGCGCCCGCCGGATCCACCACCGCCATGGCCGCGAGTTCGTCCACCCGATCCCCGGGCACGCCGAGTTCCGCGAGCGTCGTCGGGATGCCCAGCGCCGCCTTCAGCTCGACGGTCCAAACCACGAAACCGCGCGCCGTCGGCTCCGGCAGTTCGATGGCCCGCGCCAGCCGCGCGAGGCGCTCGTCGATCGCCGGGAGGTTGTGCGCGAGCACGTAGGGCATGACCACGGCGTTGATCTCGCCGTGGTGGCAGCCGAGGCGCGCGCCGATCGGATGACTCATCGCGTGCATGGCGCCGAGGCCCTTCTGGAAGGCAGTGGCGCCCATGAGCGAGGCGGCGAGCATGGCGGCCCGCGCCTCGAGATCCTCCGGCTCGGCGACGGCGCGCCGCAGGTGCCTCGCGACCAGGCGCACGCCCTCGAGCGCGATGCCGTCCGCCATGGGATGGAAGCCCCGCGCGCACCAGGCCTCGAGGTTGTGACTGAGCGCGTCCATGCCCGTGGCGGCGGTCAGCCGCGCCGGCAGGGAGATCGTGAGTTCCGGATCGCAGAGCACGAGGTCCGGGACGATGCCGGGATGGAAGACGATGATCTTGCGCCGCTCCGCTTCGTTCGTGATCACGCTCGAGCGTCCGACCTCGGAGCCCGTACCGGCGGTGGTCGGGATGGCGATGCAGGGCGCGATGGCTGCGGCGTCGGCGCGGCGCCAGTTGTCGCCGACGTCCTCGAGGTCCCAGAGCGAACAGCGCTGACCAGCCATGAGCGCGATCGCCTTGCCGACGTCGAGGGCGCTGCCGCCGCCGATGGCGATCACGCCGTCGTGCGTACCCTGCCGGAAGGCGTCGATGCCCGCCTCGACGTTGCCGCCGACGGGATTGCCGTCGACGCCCGAGAACAGCGCCGCGGTGCGACCGGCGCCGGCGCACAGTTCCAGCAGGCGCGCGATCACTGGCAAGGAGACGAGACCGGCGTCGGTCACGACGAGCGGCCGCGTGATGCCGAGTTCCGCCAGGCCATCGCCGATCTCCGCCAGGCGTCCCGCGCCGAAGCGAACCTGCGTCGGGTAGTTCCAGTTGCCGGACAGCTGCTCCGTCACGCCTCGCCCCCGCGTCTATCCGTCAGATGATCTCGAAGTAGCGACGCAACTCCCAGTCGGAGACGTGGCGCCGGTACTCCCGTTCCTCCCACTCGCGGCTCGCGGCGAAGTGTTCGACGAAGGCGTCGCCGAACAACTCCCGCGCGGGCGCCGAGGCCTTCAGGCGCTGGGCCGCGTCCCAGAGCGTCGGCGGCAGCGCCTGCTCGGCCGGAAGCGTCGCCTCGTAGGCGTTGCCCTCGAGCGGGGCAGGGGCCTCGAGCTGCTGCTCGATGCCGTGCAGGCCGGAACCGATGGCGGCGGCGAGGGCGAGGTAGGGGTTGGCGTCGGCGCCGGCGACCCGGTACTCCACGCGCTGCGACTTCGCGGACCCCGGGATCACGCGCAGCGCGCAGGTCCGGTTCTCGATGCCCCAGGTCGCGTGCGTCGGCGCCCAGAACCCGGGCACGAGCCGGGTGAAGCTGTTCACGGTGGGCGCCACCAGCGCCAGCAGCTCGGGCATGAGCGCCTGCTGGCCGGCGACGAACCGGTGCTGCGCAGCGCTCATGTGCGCTGGCGCGTCTGCGTCGTGAAACACGGACGTACCGTCGGCCGCGCGCAGCGAGACATGTGCGTGGCCGGACTGACCCGGATAGTCCCCGGACCACTTCGCCATGAAGGTCGCGAGCAGCCCCCGGCGCTGGCACAGGACCTTGGCGAAGGTCTTGAACAGCGCCGCCCGGTCGGCTGCCTCGAGGGCGTCCGAGACAGCGAGCGCGGCCTCGAGCACGCCCGGGCCCGTCTCCGTGTGCAGACCCTCGAGGGGGAAGCGCATGGCCTCTCCCATGCCGAGCAGATCCTCGTAGAGCTCCGCGTGCACGGAACTGCGCAGCACGGAGTAGCCGAAGTTGCCGGGGGTGAGCGGCTGCGGTTCGCGCCAGCCCTTCTCCGCGAGCGACTGGGGCGTCTCGTCGAACACGAAGAACTCGTACTCGAGCCCCGCCTGCACCGCGAAGCCGAGTCGCTCGGCGCGCGCGAGCACGCGCCGCAGCGTCGCCCGCGGGCACACGGCCTCTGCCTCGCCGGCGAACTCGCCGAGCAGGAACAGGCCGTCGCCTTCCTCCGGCAGGGCGCGGCAGGTCTCGGGCAGCAGGCGCACCTGCGCGTCCGGATAGCCCGTGTGCCAGCCCGTGAAGCGGACGTTGTCGTAGAGCTGGTCGTTGCTGTCCCAGCCGAGCACCACGTCGCAGAAGCCGAAGCCACCGGAGAGGGCGCTCTCGAGCTTGTCGCGGCTCATGTACTTGCCGCGCAGCACACCGTCCATGTCGAAGACGCCCACCTTCACGTGCGTGAGCTGGCGCTCGGCGACGAGCCGGAGCACGTCCTCGGCCGAAGCAGGTGGCGGGAAGGGCTGGTCGTTCATGCGGTGCCTCGCGAAGTCCGGTGTCGGCGTCCTGCTGGCGGAAGACTGCCACGAACCGGCCTCCGCGCGGCCACTCGTGCTGGCGCGCGGGCGCCCGGGGGGAGGCCCTCGCGGGATGGAGCAGCCGGCCGAGTCAGGTCCGCGGTAGCCGCCGGCTCGTGCCGTGGTCGAGGGGGGCAGTGCGTTGTCGGCATGTGGCAGAGGCAGAAGAGACTGCCGAAGGGCGTGGCGTGCTGAGGCCCGAGGGCGGAATCCGGCGCTCGGTCCGCGGCATGATGCGCGCAGTACCCGGATCGAGACCGCCGATGCGAAGGACCCACCTGCCCCGCTGGTTCGCGACCTTCGTCGCCAGACCCCGGGTCAGCGCGCTGGCGCTGCGCCTGGCGACGGTGATCGATCGCCCGCTCATGCGCTGGAGCGGGGGCCGGCTGCGCCTCAGCTTCGTCATCCCGCTCGTGCTGCTCCGGGTCCGCGGCGCGCGCAGCGGCGCGCTGCGCGAGGTGCCGCTGCTCTGCGTCCCGGACGGCGACGATCTGATCGTCGTCGCCTCGAACGGTGGCCGGCCACGGGAGCCCGCCTGGGCGCACAACCTGCGCGCGCACCGGGACGTGGAGGGCCTGCACGACGGTCGCTGCAGGCGCTACCGCGCCGAGGAACTCGCCGGCAGCGCTCGCAGCGATGCCTGGATGAAGGCGACGGCCGTCTATCCCGGCTACGACCACTACGCCGACCGCGCGTCACGACCGATCGCCGTGTTCAGGCTGTGCGCCGAGGGCGAGGCGGCCTGATTGCCTGCCCGGCGCCCTCGGGACTAGTCTTCGAGGCCCATGCAGGCGCTAGGGAGACCGCCCATGTCCGAACAGGCCGCCGCCGCGGGGCCCCTGCCCGCCGTCGACTACCTGAAGATCCCGGAGGACGGTGATCCGTACCTCGAAGGATCGAAGTGCTCGAACTGCGGCGCGATCTTCCTCGGCTCTCGCAACGTCTGCTCGAAGTGCGCGACGCGGGACGCCATGAAGACGATCCGTCTCGGCGAGACCGGAAAGCTCTACAGCTACGCCATCGTCCACCGCTCCTTCCCGGGCGTCGAGGTGCCCTTCGTCTCGGCCGTGGTGGACCTCGACGACGGCGGCACGCTGAAGGGCAACCTCGTCGAAGTCGAACCCGATCCGGAACAGATCCCCTTCGGCATGCCCGTGAAGGTCGTCTACCGCGATGCCCTCGGCCGCAAGGACAAGGACGGCAATTCCTATCTTTCCTTCTTCTTCGCGCCGGCCTGAGCCGCGCGCCCACGGAGGTCTCCCGATGAGCGAAGACGTCTACGTAGTCGGTGTCGACATGATCAAGTTCGGCCGCTTCCCGGATCGCAGCGTCCCGGACATCGGCGCCGAGGCCGCGCTCCTCGCCCTCGACGACGCGGGCCTCACGATCAAGGACATGCAGGCCCTCTACTGCGGCAACCTCTACCAGGCCTCCGGCATGGTCGGGCAGCGCATCCTCCAGCAGATCGGCCAGACCGGCATCCCGGTCGTGAACGTCGCGAACGCCTGTGCGACGGGCGCCACGGCCTTTCGCGAGGCCTGGATGGCGATCAAGGCCGGCGTCTACGACACGGCACTCGCCGTCGGTGTGGAACAGATGGGCAAGGGCCTGCTCGGCGGCGGCGGTGGCGGCAGCGGCATCCCGAAGGAAGGTCTGCTCGGCGGCGGCACCATGCCGACGGTCTTCGCGGAGGCCGGCATGGAGCATGCCCACAAGTACGGCACGAGCTTCGAGCAGTTCGCCAGGGTCTCGGTGAAGAATCACCATCACTCGACGCTGAATCCGAAGGCCATGTACCAGATCGAGACGCCCCTGGAGACGGTCATGAACGCCGAGATGATCAGCTACCCGAACACCAAGCTCATGTGCTTCGCGAACGTCGACGGCTCCGCTGCCGCCGTGCTCATGAGCGCCTCGAAGGTGAAGGAGCTCGGCCTCGCGAAGCGTGCGGTGAAGGTGCGCGCCTCGGTGCTGTCGTCCGATCCGTGGCAGGAACGCGATCTCGTCATGCCCGACGTGAACACCTGTACGCGCCTCGCCGCGAAGGAGGCCTACGAGCGCGCCGGCATCGGCCCCGAGGACATCGACCTCGTGGAGCTGCACGACTGCTTCGCGACCGCCGAGATCCTCCACTACGAGAACCTCGGTCTGTGCGGCGACGGCGAGGCCGGCCGGCTCATCGACGAGGGCGAGACGGCCCTCGGCGGTCGCATCCCCGTGAACGTCTCCGGTGGCCTGCTCTCCAAGGGCCATCCGCTCGGCGCCACGGGCATCGCCAACATCTACGAGGTGGCGACGCACCTGCGCGGCGAGGCCGGAAAGCGCCAGGTGGAAGGGGCGCGCATCGGCATGACCCACGTCATCGGCCTCGGCTCCGCCTGCGGCATCCACATCCTCGAGAAGGCCGCCTGAGCGACCTGCGCGCACGGTGCCCGTTCGCGGGCGCCGTGCCGGGGTGCCCCCATGCGCATCGGCGTCGTTTCCGACACGCACAACAATCTCGTGAACACGCGCCGCATCGTCGAGCGCTTCAACGCGGCGCGCGTCGCGCGCGTGATCCACACGGGAGACGTCACCCAGCCGAAGACCCTCGACGTACTCGCCGGTCTCGACGCGCCCCTGCACGGCGTCTGGGGCAACAACGACCAGGACGAACTCCATCGCCTGGAACCGACGGCAAGGGCTCACGGTTTCGCCTTCGCGCAGCCGCCCCTGCAGCTCCAGTGGCACGGCCGCCACATCATCGTCGTGCACGACCCGCGCGAGTTCGACGACCAGCTCGCCGATCACCACGAGCTCGCATTGCACGGGCACACGCACCTGCAGGTGATCGAACGCTGCGAGAAGCGGCTGCTCTTCAACCCGGGTGAATGCGCCGGCCACATGAAGGGTCGCAACGTGATCGGCGTCGTGGACCTCGCGACGCTCGAACACGAACTGCTCTGGTTCTGAACGGACGCCGCCGACCTGCGTCGCCGCTCCGGCTCAGGCTCCGCGCTCGGGAATGCCGCCACGGGTGAGGCGCTCCGGATCGAGCAGACGCTCCAGCTCCTCGCGCGGCATCGCGGTCATCTCCTCGGCGACGTCGAGGATCGGACGATCCTCCGCGAGCGCCCGCTTCGCGATCTCGGCGGCCTTCAGATAGCCGAGCACCGGATTGAGCGCGGTCACGAGCACCGGATTGCGTGCGAGCGGCGCCGCCACGCGTTCCCCCCGGATCCGGAAGCCCTCCACGGTGCGTTCGAGCGCCTCCCCGGCACCCGCGAGCAGACCGATCATCTCGAGCAGCGCGTCGGCGATGACCGGCAGCATGACGTTCAGCTGGAAATTGCCGGACTGGGCGGCGACGGCCACGGTGGCGTCGAGGCCGATCACGCGGGCCGCCGCCATGGCCACGGCCTCGGGCAGAACCGGATTCACCTTGCCGGGCATGATGCTGGAGCCGGGCTGCAGCGCCTCCAGCTCGATCTCGCCGAGACCGGCGAGCGGCCCGCTGTTCATCCAGCGCAGGTCGTTCGCGATCTTGGTGAAGGCGATGGCCGTGCCGCGCAACTGGCCCGAGACTTCGGCCGCCGTCTCCTGCGTCGCGAGGGCACGGAAGGGGTCCGCGTCACGGCAGAAAGGCTCGCCGGTCGCCGCCGCGAGCGCGGCCGCGATGCGATCGCCGGCTTCCGGATGCGCATTCACCCCGCTGCCGACGGCCGTGCCGCCGATCGCGAGGCGCCGAAGTCGCGGCGCCGTGGCCTCGAAGCGCTCGAGGGCACCCTCGACCTGACTTGCCCACGCGCCGAGCTCCTGACCGAAGGTCACCGGCATGGCGTCCATGAGGTGCGTGCGGCCCGTCTTGGTGACGTGCGCGAGCGCATCGGCGCGCCGCCGCAGCGTCGCTGCCAGCGAAGCGAGGGCAGGCAGCAGCCTGCTCCGCAGCTCGAGCGCGCATGCCACGTGCAGGGCCGTCGGCACCACGTCGTTGCTGCTCTGGCCGAGATTCACGTGATCGTTCGGTGAGACCTCGAGCCCGCAGATCCCCTCAGCGAGCCGGGCCAGCACTTCGTTGACGTTCATGTTGCTGCTCGTGCCCGAGCCGGTCTGAAAGACGTCGACCGGGAACGCCTCCGCGTGGGCACCGCCCGCCACAGCGTCCGCAGCCTCCGCGATGGCCTCGGCCCGCACTCCATCGAGCTGGCCGAGTTCGGCGTTGACGCGCGCAGCCGCAGCCTTCACCCGAGCCAGCGCGCGCAGGAAGGCTGCGGGCATGGGGCGGCCGCCGATGGCGAAGTTGTCGATCGCGCGCTGTGTCTGGGCGCCCCAGAGTGCGTCCGCAGGTACCGTGACCTCGCCCATGCTGTCGCGCTCGGTCCGTTCCGCTCCGCTCATGCACGCCTCCCCTGCCCGCAGCGGCAGACCGGGAGCCTCCCCGCGAGCTGCCGCATCGTCAAAGCTGCGCGCGTCTGTAGACTCCCGACCGATCCGAGCAGCGAACGGAACCAGCATGAGCCTGCACACAGCATTCGAACCCGCCTGCGAGTCGCGACAGGACGATATCGCCCTCGTCATCGCCTCGAAGCCGAAGGACCTCGGCGGCTTCTCCGTGCGCCGCGTGCTGCCGTCACCGCAGCGCAGGGCCGTCGGACCCTTCGTGTTCTTCGACGAGATGGGCCCCGCGGACTTCGGGCCCGGCGAGGGCATCGAAGTCCGGCCGCATCCGCACATCGGCCTGTCGACGCTCACCTATCTCTTCGAAGGCGAGATCATGCACCGCGACAGCCTCGGCTACGAACAGCCGATCCGGCCCGGCGCCGTGAACCTCATGACCGCAGGCCGCGGCATCGTCCACTCGGAGCGCACGGCGCCCGAGCTGCGCGAGTCGGGCCAGCGCCTGCACGGCATCCAGACCTGGATGGCCCTGCCCGACCCGCTCGCCGAGACCGATCCGGCCTTCGTCCACTATCCGGCGGACCGCCTGCCCCGAGTGGAGCAGGACGGCGTGCGCGTCACGCTCGTCGCGGGCGAGGCCTTCGGTGCCCGCTCACCGGTGGCGACGGCGAGCCCGACGCTCTATCTGGATCTCGAGTTCACGACCGGCGCCGCGACGGGCCTGCCGAAGGCCATCGAGCGCGCCCTGTACGTCGCCGTCGGGCGGGTCCGCATCGGCGACTGCGTGCTGGAGGCGGGCTCCATGGCCGTGCTGAAACCCGACGCGGCGATGCTCGTGCGCGCCGAGGCGGACAGCCGCGCCATCCTCGTCGGCGGCGACCCGGTCGGGGAGCGGACCCTGTGGTGGAACTTCGTCGCGGCGGACCCGTCCCGCATCGAGCAGGCGAAAGCGGACTGGCGCGAGGGACGCTTCGAGATGGTCAGCGGTGACGAGGAGTTCATCCCGCTGCCGGATTGAAGAGCCGCAGCAGGACCACGCTGCGAGCGGGAACCGCGGCAGCGCGAACGGACCGATCTGGTCTGGGCGGCAGGATTCGAACCTGCGACCCCGGGCACCCAAAGCCCGTGCTCTACCAGGCTGAGCTACGCCCAGACGCGGCGCGCAGCATACCTCAGGGCCGACCGCCTGCCTGCCTCCAGGAACGCGAGCGGCCGCGCCGGCAGCACGACCCCTTCCCTCTCGGGCAGGAGCGTCGTGACGTTCACGAACGAATCGGCTGACCGCGCCACGCCTTGAGCCGGGCCGCTGTTTAGCCCACGACACGATCTCGGCCCACGACCGGACCACCTTTTCCCCGATCAAAGGGCATCACGTCACAGCTTCGTGTATGCTCCGCGCCCTCTATTGTTTCGCTCACTAACAATTGGGGCCACTATGTTCCAGCGAACTCGACTGAGTACTGCCGTACTGGCGGCGTCCGCGGTGGGCGCACCCGCCGCGCAGGCTGCCATCGAAGAGGTCGTCGTCACCGCCACCAAGCGGACCGAATCGACCCAGGACATCCCGGTCTCCGTCAACGCGCTCAACGGCGACGAGATGACCGCACAGGGCACGTCCACCTTCCTCGAGTACGTCCAGTACCTGCCGAACGTCGTGAAGAGTGGCCGCGCACCGGGCCGGAACGATCTCTACATCCGCGGCTCCGCCACGGAGCAGGGTGGTACGTCCGTCTCCTCGGTCAACGGCACCTCGCCCGCCGTGGCCCTCTACCTCGACGAGCAGCCGGTGGCCTTCGGCGGCCGCAATCTCGACGTCTACGCAGCGGACCTGACGCGCGTGGAGGTGCTTCCGGGCCCGCAGGGCACGCTCTTCGGCGCCAGCTCCCAGGCGGGCACGGTGCGCCTGATCACCAACAAGCCCGATCACACGGGCTTCTCGGCCGGCTTCGACAGCAGCGTGTCGACGACCAAGGGGGGTGAGCTCAGCAATTCCGTCGAGGCCTTCCTGAACATGCCGCTCACGGACGCCCTCGCCGTCCGCATCGTCGGCTACAACGACTATCAGGGCGGCTGGATCGACAACGTGCCGGGCACCTTCACGCCCAGCATCCCCACCATCAACCGCAACCAGATCGCCTTCGGCTCGGGCTTCCGCCCGCAGATCGACCCGAACGCGACGCTGCAGTCCACCACCAACGGCAACCTCGTCGAGGACGATCAGAACGACGCCACCTACAAGGGCGCGCGGATCGGCGTCTCCTACGACTTCAACGCCGACTGGAACATCCTCGTCCAGCACACGGAGCAGCAGCTCGACACGGAAGGGGTCTTCGACTACGACCCGCACCTCGACGAGGAGTCCGTGCAGCGCTATACGCCGAACGAGAACGAGGACGCCTTCGGCCTCACGACCTGGACCGTCGAGGGTCGCGCGCGGGGCCTCGACATCATCTACACCGGCGGCTACCTCGACCGCGAGGTCGACACGACCATCGACTACACCGGCTACAACAACGGCGGTGGCTACATCGCCTACTACCTGTGCAACAACGACGGCGGTGGTTCCTACGACACCTGCTTCGACCCGACCAAGACCTACGTCGGCGACACCGAGAACACGCGCATGACGCACGAGTTCCGCATCAGCACGCCGCAGGAGAATCGCTGGCGCGTGACGGCGGGCCTGTTCCTCGACGACATCGAGACGACCTCGATCGGCCAGTTCAACTACGCCAGCACCGGTGACGCCTTCGGCATCACGCCCGGGCAGGTCGGTCTCGTCACGCCCGGCGCCAACGCCGGGGGCGTCCAGTTCACGCCGGACACGACCTTCGTGAACGACTTCACGCGCCAGGAGGACCAGCTCGCCATCTTCGGAGAGGTCGCCTTCGACCTCATGCCCGATCTGACCTTCACGGCCGGCGCGCGCTATTACGAGTACGAGGTGGACTTCAAGGGCGCATCGAACTTCGCCTTCGGCTGCAAGTTCGCGCCGGGCACGGCCGACGCGCCCCTCAACGCCGACGGCTCCTGCAACGGCACGGGCTTCTCGAACGACGTCACGGCGCGCCTGCAGGCCCTCGGCGGCGGCGACATCGACGAGATCGTCAACCTGCAGAGCCCCTCGGGCCTGCGCCCGGCGTTCCGGGGCACGAACAACCCGCAGCTGCTGGAGGACGCGCTCAACGCCGGCACCTTCGACATCAGCGACTTCGATTCGGACGGCGTGCTGCAGGTCGAGGACACGATCCTGAAGTTCAGCCTCGACTACCGGGTCAACGAGCAGCTCATGCTCTTCGGCACCTACTCGGAAGGCTTCCGTCCGCCGGGCGTGAACCGGAACGCCGGCCAGGCCGCGGCCAACCAGACCGGCCGCTTCCAGGGCTTCATCGTCCCGGCGCGGGCCGAGACGGACGAGCTCACCAACTACGAACTCGGCTTCAAGGGCGACTTCCTCGACCGCACACTGCGCTTCAACGCCACGGCCTACTACTCGGAGATCACCGATCTCCAGACGGCACGCTTCGACCCGGCGAACGTCGCATTCCTGGTCTTCCTCGAGAACGTGGGTGACGCCGAGGTGCGCGGCATCGACGGCGACTTCACCTGGCTGCCGACGCCGAACCTGACCATCTCCGGCGCCTTCAGCTTCATCCAGACGGAGATCACGGATCTCAATCCGCAGCTCCAGGGCATCGCCGTTCCGGAAGGCAGCGAACTGCCGTACACCCCGGAGTTCTCGGGCAACATCCGCGCGCGCTACGACTTCGACCTGCCGGCGCTGCAGGGTCGCGGCTACGTCCGGGCAGGCGTGAACTACCGCACCGACAGCTTCACCGGCATCACGGGCAACGCCTTCTATGCCGAGCAGGCGCACCTCGAGGTCTACGGCGTGGGGTCGGGTCTCGAGATCGAGGCCGAGGGCGGCACCTTCGCCTCGCCGGTCCCGGCCACGGGCGAGACCTTCCAGAACGGCCGCTACGTCCAGGAGGGCTATGCGCTCGTCGACCTGGCCGCCGGCATCGACCGCGACGGCTGGACCGCCGAGCTGTTCATGCAGAACGCCTTCGACGAGGCCGGCGACGTGTTCATCACGGCCAACAACTCGGCGGACTTCACGCCGAAGGTCGTCCCGACGCGTCCCCGGACCATCGGCCTGCGGGTATCCTACGACGCGTTCTGATCCCGCCGGACGCCAACGCTTGACCGCAACGACAGGGCGCGAGAGATGAGCGGGGCCGGCGAGGCCCCGGACGAGGCGCCACAGGCGTCTCCGCTCGTCGAGGCCCGGCGGCTCGTGGAAGCGAGCCGCTTCGAAGACGCCGTCGCGCGGGTGCGCGCCCTGCTCGCCCGCGACGACGACCCGCTCTCCCCCGAGGACCGCAGCGAAGCTCGCTACATCGAGGCCGTGGCGCTGCGCTTTCTCGGTGACCTGGAGGCCGCGAGTGCGGCCCTCGACGTCCTCCTCGAGACGGACCCGGAGAACGCCCGCGCCTGGCAGGAGCGTGGCCATCTGGAGACGCATCGCGGCGCCGTGGAGCGCGCCGGTCCCGCCTTCGAGCGCGCCGTCGCCCTCAACCCCGCACTGATCGGCAGCTGGCGCGCCCTGGCGAAGCTCCATCGCCTCGCCGGCCGACCGCGGGAGGCCGACGCGGCGGCGCATCGGGCCGACGCCCTCGGGCGCCTACCGAAGGAACTCCTGAGCGCCACCAGCCTGCTGCACGAGGATCGTCTCTACCGCGCCGAGCGACTCTGTCGAAGCTTCCTGCGACGGGAACCGAAACACGTCGAAGGCATGCGCCTGCTCGCCGAGATCGGCGTCCGCCTCGACGTGCTCGACGACGCCGAATTCCTGCTCGAGAGCGCCCTCGAATTCGAACCGGACCACGACGCCGCACGCATGGAGTTCGTGAACGTGTTGATCCGGCGGCAGAAGTTCGCGCGGGCCCTGGAGGTGCTGGCGCCGCTGCTGGAGCGGCATCCGGAGCATCTCCCCCATCGCGTCGCCGAGGCGCTGGCGACGGTCGGGCTCGGTGACCACGAGCGCGGCATCGAGCTCTACGACGCGATCCTCGCGCGCACGCCGGAGCAGCCGCAGATCCACGTCTCACGTGGCCATGCCCTGAAGACCGTCGGCCGCCTCGACGAGGCGGTCGAGAGCTATCGGCAGGGCTACCGGCTCAGGTCCGACTTCGGTGACGCTTTCTGGAGCCTTGCGAACACCAAGACCTACCGCTTCACGGACGCCGAGCTCGACGCCATGCGGGAACAGGAGGCGCGCCCGGAGTGCGCCGTCGAGGACCGGATCCACCTGTGCTTCGCGGCCGGCAAGGCGTTCGAGGACCGTGGCGAGCACGAGGAGAGTTTCGCCTTCTACGAGCGCGGCAATCGCCTGAAGCGTGACGCCGTGCGCTACACGGCGGAGCAGACCGACCGGCGCATCGAGAGCCAGAAGGAGATCTGCACGGCCGAGCTGTTCGAGGCCCGCACCGGTACGGGCGTCGATGCTCCGGATCCGATCTTCGTGATCGGCATGCCGCGGGCCGGCTCGACGCTCCTCGAGCAGATCCTCGCCTCCCATTCGCAGGTGGATGGCACCATGGAGCTGCCCACGCTGCCCGCCATCGCTCAGCGCCTGCGCGGTCGGAGCACGGTCCGTTCGACCCGCTACCCGCGCATCCTTTGCGATCTGGACGCCTCGACCCTCGCGGAACTCGGCCACCACTATCTCGAGGAAGCGCGCATCTATCGCTCGGGCGCGCCCTTCTTCGTCGACAAGATGCCCAACAACTTCTTCCACCTCGGCCTGATCCGCCTGATCCTGCCGAAGGCGAAGATCATCGACGCAAGGCGACACCCCATGGCCTGCTGCTTCTCGGGCTTCAAGCAGCTCTTCGGCGAGGGCCAGGAATTCAGCTACGGCCTCACCGAGATCGGCCACTACTACCGCCGCTACGTCGAGCTCATGGACCACTGGGACGAGGCGCTGCCCGGCTTCGTGCTGCGAGTGCAGCACGAGGACGTGGTGGACGATCTGGAAGGGCAGGTCCGGCGCCTGCTCGACTTCTGCGGTCTGCCCTTCGAGGAGAGCTGCGTCGAGTTCCACCGCACGGAGCGCAGCGTGCGCACGCCGAGTTCGGAGCAGGTGCGCCAGCCCATCTACCGCAGCGGCCTCTCGGCCTGGCGCCCCTACGAGCCCTGGCTCGACCCGCTGAAGGACGCGCTCGGCGACGTCCTCGAACGCTACCCGATCACCGACCGGGACTGAGGCTCAGGCAGGGCCGGGGTCGCGGGCGAACCAGGACCCGTGCGCGGGAAGCACGAGGCACAGCAGGCCGAGGAAGAAGTAGTCGAGCACCTGGTTCACGGCGGACCATTCCTGGTGCACTTGGTGCCCGAACAGCAGCGTCGCCATGAAGGCGAACCAGCCGTGGATCGCGATCCTGCGCCAGCGCGTGATCGTCAGCGCGAGGCCGAGGCCGATCTCCACGAACGGGATGATCACGAGGTACGCCTTCACGAGCGGCGCCGGCAGGCCGATCCGCAGAGCCCCCTGGAAGCGCCCCGCACAGTAGTCGGCGTCCTTCAGCTGGACGTTCTCCATGGCTGTCTCCCCGTCAGCTTCCGGTCGCCCCCGCGGTGGTGGCGAGATAGCGCTCCCACTCCTGCGGCTGCAGTGCCGCGCGCAGCAGGCGCTGGACGACGACGGGATTCACGCCCACCTCGTTGCTGCCCGTGAGCAGCGCCCGCGGATCCGGCGCGAGGCCGGCGCGGACCCGCTCGATGAGCGCCTCGTAGTGCGGTCGCCCTGCCGGATCGGGACCGTGGCGCTGCCACAGCTGGCGCCAGTCGTGGGCGAAGTCCTCGAGCAGGAGGCGATAGGCGAGCATGCGCTCGCCGTCGTTGCGGGCGTTCGCCTCGAACTCGGCGACGATCTCCGCGACGATCGCGTCGACCTCGCCCGGCGCCATGACCGGCGCGACGTTGAAGCGCTCCGTCTCGAGTTCCGGCCGCTGTCCGGGCACGTACTCGAGGCGCTGCGAGCGCGCATCGATCTCCGCGGCATCGGCGCGACCGTCGAGGTGCGCGACGGAGCGCACCATGGCCCAGAAGCGCGAGGAGCCGGAGAGGTCGATGACGAGATGCACGCGCAGCCGGCTACCGCCGTGATCGACGCGATGGCGACGCCAGGAATCGAAGATCCAGCACTCTCCCGGCGCCATGTGCACGGGAACGCCGCCACAGCGGAACACCACTTCGGGCTCGGTGAGCACCGGAACGTGGATGCGGACCCGCGAGATCCAGTGATAGTTGAAGTCGACGTGCGGGCTGACCGCGGCGCCCGGGGCGAGGCGCATGAGTCGGGAGCGGCCGATGATCTCGCCGAAGCTGGCCATGACCTGGCGATGATAGGGACAGAGCTCGAGCCGTTCTGTCGGCAGCATGCGGCCGCCGAAGTCGTCGTTCATGCCGCCGTCGCAGGACACGAGCGGCAGCGAACTGTTGCCTTCGAGGCCCGAGGGATGAGCGAGCCAGGCGTCCTCTGGCACATCGGCCACTTCCGCGGCGAGCCGCTCGGCGTCGAAGCGAAAGGGCAGGCGGATCAGCGGGCGGGGCAGGCGCACGGGCGTCGCTCGAATCAGGCCGAGCCGGCAGAGCCGTCTTCCCAGGGCTCGGTCTGGGCGCTCACCCAGCGCGAGTAGTGCGCAAGCAGATCGTCGATGAGCGCATCGCGCGTGAGGCCGAGAACGTCGTAGCGCTCGCCGGTGGTGGAGCACCACGCCTCCACGAACCAGTGCCGGCGCCGCGCCTCGTCGGCCGGGCGCTCGACGAAGGCGAACTGCAGCATGCGGTAGCTGCGCAGGGCGACACCGTACTCGAACACCACGCCCTCGCCCTCGCGGACCCGCAGCACCAGCTCTTCCTCGTCGCCGTCCAGGATCGCGTCCAGGTCGTGCCCACGCAGCTCCACGGCGACGCTCTCGAGCGCCGGCCGGGCCGTCTCGGAAAGGAAGCGCAGACAGCTGGAACGGTCGTGGTGGCGAACGAGCGACTCGAGGCGCGAGCGCCAGTCCCGCGGCGCCCGCGCCACGGGCAGCGGCGGCCCGGTGTGACGCGCGCGCACCTCGTGTTCGCGCGAGAGCGCCGTGTAGAGCCCGACACAGATGAACAGCATCACCACCGCCAGCGGCAGGCCGCTCGTGAGCGCGGCCGTCTGGAGGGCCCCGAGACCACCCGCGACCAGGAGCATGGCGGCGACCACCCCCTGCGTGACGGCCCAGAAGACACGCTGCCAGACCGGCGGATCCTGGGCCCCGCCGGAGGTGATCATGTCGACGACGAGGGAGCCGGAATCGGAGGAGGTGACGAAGAAGGTGACGATGAGGACGATCGCGAGCATC
The DNA here is from genome assembly GCA_036351675.1 of Pseudomonadales bacterium. Classification (GTDB taxonomy): domain Bacteria; phylum Pseudomonadota; class Gammaproteobacteria; order Pseudomonadales; family Azotimanducaceae; genus JAZBPO01. Next base: position 12,609 of record JAZBPO010000212.1, on the reverse strand, counting down.
GACGTGAGAAGGCTGAAGGGGAACTCCTCGAGCATGACGAACAGGGCGAGCGAGAAGTTCTCCGTCACCAGCGTCTGCACCTCCTGCATGCCACCGTTCAGCACCGCGTTGATGGCCGTGTCGCCGAACACGGTCATCCAGAAGAAGATGAACAGCGTCGGTACGGCCATGACGCCGACGATGAACTCGCGGATCGTGCGCCCGCGCGAGATGCGCGCGATGAACATGCCCACGAAGGGCGCCCAGGCGATCCACCAGGACCAGTAGAAGAGCGTCCAGGCGCCGAGCCATTCCGTCGGCTGGTACGCGAACTGCCGGAAGGTCAGATCGACCAGATCGGCGAGATAGGCGCCGGTGTTCTGCACGAAGGCCGAGAGCAGGAAGGTCGTGGGGCCGACCACGAACATGAAGAGCAGCAGCAGCACCGCGAGCACCATGTTCAGCTCGGACAGGCGCTTGATGCCCGCGTCGAGTCCCGCGACGACGGACACGGTCGCCATGGCCGTGACGCCGGCGATGAGCAGCACCTGCACCAGCGCCGTCTCCGGTACATCGAACAGATAGCCCAGGCCGGCGTTGATCTGCAGCACGCCGAGGCCGAGGGAGGTGGCCACGCCGAACACGGTGCCGAGGACCGCGGCGACGTCGACGGCGTTGCCGATCGGACCGTGAATGCGCTCGCCGATGAGCGGATAGAGCGCTGAACGGATCGTCAGCGGCAGGTCGTGGCGAAAGGAGAAGTAGGCCAGCGCGAGACCCATGACGATGTAGATGGCCCAGGCGTGCACGCCCCAGTGCAGGAAGGTGGCGTTCATGGCCTCACGCGCGGCCGCGGCCGTACCGGGCTCGATGGTCTCGGTGGGCGGATTGCCGAAGTGGAGCAGCGGTTCCGAGACGCCGAAGAAGAGGAGGCCGATGCCGACACCTGCCGAGAAGAGCATGGCGAACCAGGACAGGCGCGTGTATTCGGGGACGCAGTCGTCGGGCCCGAGGACGACGTCGCCGAAGCGCGAGAAGGCCAGGAACAGGCAGAACACGAGGAAGATCGCGACCGTCAGCATGTAGAACCAGCCGAAGGTCTCGATGATCCAGGACTGGACGCCGTTGAAGACTTGCGCAGCCAGCTGTGGGAATCCGGCACCGAAGACCGAGATCGCGACGATGAGCATCGCCGAGACGCCGAACACGACAGGATGGACGACCACGCGCGCCTGACCGGGCGCAGCGTCAGCAGCAGCTTCCGCGTCGATGGGGGCTTCCAAAGGGGGCACTCCGGGTGTTCTGGCTCGGGATCGCGGCTACGCCGCCCTGGAGCGCGGCGCAGACCTTCGAACACTAACGTTTCCCGGACACCTGCGCCATGGGGCCGGCCTCGGCGGACAGTCGCGCCCGGCGCCCGGCATCAGTGGAAGTCTGGATAGTTCCGCAGCATGTACGCGGCACCGTGCGGCCCGTCGAGGGCGGCCTGCTCCCCGAACAGGCGCTCCTTCTGTTCCGCGTACAGCTCTCGGTAGACACCGAGGGGCGCGAGCTGCGCCGCCGTCTGCCGGGCGGCGCCGGGCATGTCCTCCAGGGTCGCGATCTGCTGCACCACACCCGCGGCGAGCGCGCTCTCGCCGGTCCAGCGCTTGGCGAGCTGCACGGTCTCGAAGAACGCCGAGCCCGAGAGCTTGTGGCGGAACAGGGCGAGCTCCGGCGTCGGGATACGGAAGCCGATCTGCATCTCGTTCGCGCACAGGAAGCCGCGGTCGGCGCGCATGATGCGCACGTCGTGGCAGAGCGCGCACATCATGCCGGCCCCGAAGGCATGGCCGTTCACGGCCGCGAGGGTCGGAACCGGGAAGGTGATGATGCGGGCCATGAGCGTCATGAACTCGACGCTGAAGGCCGCGCGCTCACCGTCCGGGTCGCGCTCCGCCAGCGCCGAGATCCACGCGAGATCGAGGCCGTTGGAGAAGAACTTCGGGTCCGTCGCCGTGGTGATCAGCGCTGCCGGCCCCTCTTCCTTCTCGAGCGCTGCTTCCACGGCGTCGAGCGCCGCATCGAAGGCGCGCACGAACTCCAGGTTCCACCGGTTCTCGCCGGCGTTCATGGTCAGGGTGTGGATGGTCCCCTCCCGTGCAAGGTCGATCATGGGCCTCGTGTCCTGCGTCGCGATCACCCCGACACTCTGCGTTCTGCGCTGCCCCCGGGGCAAGGCACGCCGGAGCCCCCGGGGTGTCGATGGCCGTCCGCGATCCGCACCGACGACGGGATAGGCGCGCCTGATCCGGGAACCGTCCCGATTCAGGCGATAGCGACGGCCGCGCCCGGCGCCACCTCGACCGGCATGCCCGGCGCCTCGAAGTGAAGGTGCAGGTCGGGCGCGGGCATTCCTCGTGCGTCGTGCGTGACGATGACGCGCGTCATGGTCAGCCCCCCGACGAGCGCCGCGACCTCGAGCGCCGAGCCGTGGTCGAGGTGCGCCGTGCCCTCGTCCATGAACAGCGCATCGGGGCGCACGTAGAGCGCCCGCGCGAGCAGCAGCCGCTGGCGCTGACCACCGGAGAGCCCGGTGCCTCCCTCGCCGATCCGGGTCTGCCAGCCGAGAGGCAGGCGCTCGACGATGGGCGCGAGGCCGACACGCGCCGCGCACTCTTCCAGCCAGGCTAGATCGGGGTCGGGATCGAAGAAGCTGAGGTTCTGGGCGAGCGTACCGGTGAACAGGCGATCCTCCTGGAGCACGACGGCACAGCGCGAGCGCCAGCTCCGCAGCGCCGGACCGGCGATCGTGCGGCCGTCCGCGAACAGAGCACCGCGCGTCGGCGGCAGCAGGCCGCAGAGCACGCGCAGCAGCGTGGTCTTGCCGCAACCCGACGGGCCCGTGACGAGCGTGAGCCCCCCGGCGGGCAGTTCGAGATCGAGACCCTGAAAGACCCAGGGCATCTCCTCGCCGAAACGGAAGGAAAGATCGCGCACGCGGATCGCGGCGCCACCGGCGCGTCCCGACGCGCAACCTCCAGCGCTGGCGCTCTCCTCGCATCCGACCTCGAACTCCGGCACCTCGTAGCCGATCTCCGCCAGCCGCTCGAGATGCAGACGCAGCACGGCGAGGCCGGCGAGACCGTCGAGAAGCGTGGTCATGCGCCCCGTGAACTGCCCCTTGAAGCTCATGAACGCGTAGAGCATGCCAACCGTGAAGCTGCCCTCGAGCACCATGAGCGCCGCGAAATAGACGACGGCGAGATTCTCGAGGCCGAACAGGACTCCATTCGCCGCGCTGATGGCCAGGCCGAGACGCCCCTGCGCGACCTCCGCGTTGACGGTCTTCGCCTGCCGGTTCTGCCAGTGCGCGTGCCGGTCCTCCTCACGTCCGAAGGCCTTCAGGGTCTCGATGCAGCGCAGGGTCTCGAGGAAGGCCGTCTCCTCCTCCGCCGCGGCCGCGATCGTCGCCTGCTGGCGCCGCCGGTACTCGGCGAGCGTCGCGAGGCGTAGCAGGGCGTAGAGGCCGAGGGCGCAGCAGACGATCAGCGTCAGCGTGCCGCTGTAGGCGATCATCATGGCGAGCGTGGTGACCGCCATCACCCCGTCGACGGCAGCGACGGCGAAACCCTGCGTGAGCAGGCCCTGCACCGGCGCCAGGGAACCGAAACGCGAGACGATGTCACCGAGATGTCGCCGCTCGAACCAGCGCAGCGGCAGGCGCAGCAGGTGGTGCAGCAGGTTCGCCGCCATCTGGAACCCGATGGCGGCGCCGGCGTGGAGCACGAGCCGGCCCCGGACCCAGGTCACGGCCACGGACAGCAGCGCGAGCGCGCCGAAGCCGAGCACCAGCACCTCCAGCAGCAGCGCATCCTGCTTCACGAGCGCTTCGTCCACCACGAGCTGCACGTAGAAGGGCGCCGCGAGGGCGAAGAGCTGCAGCGCCAACGACAGTGCCAGGACGCCGAGCAGGTTCCTGACCAGGCCGCTCGACCGTGACCAGAAGTCGGCGACGCGCATGCGTCGCACTTCGCCACCGCGGCCGAACTCGGGGCCGGGGATCAGCTCGAGGGCGACGCCGGTGACGTGCCGGTCGACTTCCCTCCAGGTCAGGTCGCGCCGGCCCCGCGCCGGGTCGAGGATCGTGATGCCGCGGCGGCCCACACGCTCGAGGACCACGTAGTGATCGAGGTCCCAGTGCAGCAGCGCCGGGCAGCGCAGTTCGCCGAGCTCCTCCGGCTCGAGACGCAGTGGCCGCGCATGCAGTCCGACGCCACCGGCGATCTGCATCAGTTCCCTCAACCCCAGCCCGAGTCCGGCGTCGCCGGCGCGCACCCGCAGCGTGGGCAGATCGACGATGCGGCCGTGGTGGCCCGCGATCATGGCGATGCAGGCGAGGCCGCACTCGGCCTGCTCCGACTGCAGCACGAGCGGCGTGCGCGCGAGGCGCCCGGTGCGGAGGATCTCGGGCAGCAGGGTCCCGGCGCTCACAGGCGCCCCCGCAGGGCGAGCAGCGGTTCGAAGAGCCAGCGCCAGAGCCTGCGCCGCTCGAGGCGCAGGTCCGCCTCGAGCGCCATGCCCGCCTGCAGCGGGATCGAGCGCCCATAGGCGAGCACCTCCCCCGCCTCGGGTCGCACCCGCACCTTGTAGACGGGCTCGACCACCCGGGCCGGCGCATCGAGTTCCTCCGGGGCGAGGATGCTCCGGCCGACGCCGACCACCTCGCCACCGTGGGCGCCGAAGCGCGTGTACGGGAAGGCGTCGTAGAGCAGGCGGACTTCCTGCCCGGGCGCCACGAAGCCGATCGCCCGCGAGGGCACGAGCAACACCGCGTGCATGCGCGCTTCCGGGGCGAGCAGGGTCATGAGATCGCGGCCCGGCCGCGCCGGCTCCCCTGCCACCACGCCGAGCGAGGCGACGCGACCGTCGCGCGGTGCGCGCAGCCAGAACTCGACGCGACCGCCGAGTTCTATGCGTTCGCGGCGCAGGGCGTCACGGCGGTCATCGAGCTCCGCCAACCGTCGGCGCCGCCGGTCCGACCAGTCCGCGAGACGCGCGGCGGCCATGGCCGCCTCGCCATCGAGGACCAGCAGGCCGTCCTCCAGCGCGGCGCGCTCGCGCGCGAGCGTGAGGCGCTCGCGTTCCGCCGCCTCGAGCTGCTGGCGCGTGACGTGCCCAGCGCGGGCGAGGCGTGCGAGGCGCGCCGCGGTGCGGTCCGCGAGCTCCAGCTGGGCGTCGAGGGCAGCCTGCTGGGCTCGCAGTGCGGCCTCGCGCCGCCGGGCGCGTTCGAACGCCCCCTCGTCTGCGGACCGTTCGCGCTCGAGGCGGGCGGCTTCCGTCGCGCGCAGGGAAGCGATGCGTGCGAGCTGCGCGTCGATGGCGTCGAGGGCCGCCTCGCCCGCCTCCGGCCCCTGATCGAGCGCGCGCGGATCGACGATGCGGACCAGCGGCTGACCCTCGGCGACGAGATCGCCCTCCGCGACGAGGACTTCCGCCACGAGCCCGGGCAGCGGCGCGCGCACGCCGAGCACCCCACCGTCCGGAACGAGATAGCCGCTCACGCGCACCGTGCGCGTGAACTCACCGAAGCACAGCAGCGCACCCGCGGCGATGACGAGGCCGAGCACCAGCGCCAGTACGGCGCCGGTGCCCGGGGGTTGCGTGAGCAGGAGATCGCCCCACAGCCGGCGACGCGAGGCAGCCACGGCCTCTGGTCGGAACAGCCCGGCGGCCGGGTTCACGCCCTGCGCCCGCCCTGGCCGATCGCGCCGAGATCCTCGTCCACCGTCCGCCACCCATCGCGCCCAGGTCCCGGAGGCAGCCTAGGCTCGGGCTCGCGTGCAGGGCTGCGGCAGGAAGCTCACCGACCCGTGCGAACAGACCGCCGTGCGCTGTGAGAAAAGAACGCTCCGGTGGGACTCAGCCCTCCCGTGCGTGCGCCTCGAGCAAGGCTTCGCGGGGTAGCTGGAGGCGTTCGGCGAGCCAGTCCGCCGCCTCCGCGCGCGTGCGGAAGGCCTGGTGCTCCCAGCCGGTCGCCTCCGTGAGCATGACCCACATGCGCCCGAGGGCGAACTGGAGGTCCTCGGGCGTGACGAGGGCCGTCAGCAGCGCGGGGTTGGACGTGGCAGCGCGCTCGGCGATCTCGCCGAGCTCGCGGATGTGCACGGGATTCACGCCGTGCAGATCGCTGCCGCTGAAGTCCGCGAACCAGAACCGGCAGGCCGCGAAATCATCGGTGCGCTGGAAGAACATGGCCCGGTTCTCGGCAAGCAGCTCGTCGCCGCTGTGCTCGCCGCGCACGGCCTGGAGCACGCCCCTGATGCCTGCGATGTCGACGATCTCGATTGCCATGCGCCCGTCCCTGACGCCTGCTGAGGGCGCAGCATCTCAGAAGGCTTCGAGGAATGCCCTGATCCGCGCTGCGTTCGCACCGAGATCCGACTGCCCGACGCGCGACACGGAGCGCAGGTCGATGCGCGTACCACTGTCTTCGGGCCGCAGCCGGATGACGACGTCGTCCTTGAAGCCGTAGAACAGCGTCGTGTCGGTCGCCTCCACGAGGCCCGGGGGGGCGGAAGCCTGGACGAGTTCCCAGCCGAGTTCCTCGACCACGGCCACGGCGCGCGTCTGCGCCGCCTCGGGCGCCAGTTCCGTGAAGAGCGGCTGGACGAAGGGGTATTTCTGCCGCGTCGTGTCGGCGAGTGCGTCGGCGTCGTACTCGAGCGTGTTCGGTGCGTCCGCGCGGGCAGCGACGATGGCATCGAAGACCGGCGGATCCTCCGGCGCGGTGGTGATGTCGTGGATCGGGTTGTCCGCCGCCGCGCCGAACTGGCCGGCCATGTTGATGAGGATCGCGAGGGACAGACCGCCGCCGACGAGCACGGGCATGCGCTCCGCGGTGAGGCCGTGGCGGATGGTCAGGAAGATACCGACGAGCGCGAACAGGAAGCTGATCGCCGCCAGCGTCGCCGCCATGCCCGGCGCGAGCAGCACGGCGCCCGAGACCCCGAGCAGACCTGCGCGATAGCCGATCGGACCGACGAACATCAGGACCACGGCGATCGTGCCACCCAGCATGGTGAAGCGTGCCCACCAGGCGAGGCCGCCCGCGCTCTGCTGCTGTTCGCTCATGCTCTTCTCCGAGTCCGATGTTGCCCGTGGACGGCCTGGCAGCTCAGCTGGCCGGCGTGAACAGATTGACCTTCTCGCCGGCCACGACCGTGCCCGCACGACCGAGGAAGTCCTCCCGCGTCATTGCCGCGAACAGATCCTCGTCCCGCGGCGTCACGGCCACGAACCGCCGGTCGCGGGCGTCCCGGCCGATGACGATCGCACCCTCGGCCGTGCCTTCACGCCCGAAGAGCACCGTGTAGGTCTCGACCCTGGCGGCGCCGTCGGGGCGCTCGACGATCTCCGGATGCGGCGTCGCGTCGATCTCGGCCTGGTAGACGGCCGGGTCCTGGCGCAGGAACGGCACCTCGCCGGCGACCTCCGTGGGAGTCGTGGAGTAGATGCCCGCCGAGTGCTTCGTGAGATAGCCGCCGTTCGCCGTCACGAGGCCGTACTTGCCGTCGTTCGCGCGCAGCACGTCGATCATGCTCGCGATGGAGTTCATCACGTAGTTGTTCCCGGCACCGCCGTGGAAGGGCAGCCCACCAGTGATCGTGAGGGGACGCGGATCGTCCTTCGCGATGCCGAACTCGTCGCGTGCGATCTGTACCGCCGACGGGAAGCAGGAGTAGAGGTCGATGAAGTCCACGTCGTCGATCGTCAGCCCCGCCATGGCGAAGGCCTCGCGCGCCATGGTGCGGATCGCGACCGAGGAGTGGTAGTTCTCCCGGTCGAGCATGTGCCAGAGCTCGGAGGCGTCCGCGCAGCCGTGGAGGAAGACCCACTGCTCCTCCGGGACGCCGAGTTCACGCGCGTACTCCACCGAGGTGAGCAGCAGCGTCGCCGACTGGTTGATCTGGTTCATGGCATTCATGAACTTGGTGTAGGGCCAACCGACGTAGCGGTTCCCCGGCGTCGCGGTCGCGATCTCCTCCGCCGAGCGGGCGATCGGATACCAGGCCTGCGGATGCGTCGCGGCCACGTCCGTGAATTTCGCGAACAGTTCGCCCATGGTCTGCTGATGCTGCTCGATGCTCTCGCCGTAGTGGCCGCGCAGGGCGTTCTCGTAGCAGGGATAGGCATTCGCCGGGATCATCAGCCCGTGTGCGTCCTCGATGGCCATGGACATCTTCTTGTCGGGCACCAGATAGCGGCGCTCCGTGCTCGCGGGCTCGTCCCAGTCCGGCGTGATGCCCGCCTTCAGCAGGCGCCGGCCGTTGTCCATGGCCTCGGCGCCGGAGAACAGGCAGAAGCGCGCCTCACCCCTGGCGATGGCCTCCGCGTAGCGATTCACGAGGTACTGCGGGCCGTTGCCCCCGTTGGGCATCATCCAGCTCCCGGCGCGCTCGGCGCCCACCCGCCGCGCGAGCACTTCGGCAGAGTTGGCCATGGGCTCCCGGAAGCTGCGCACCACCACCAGCGTATCGACGTCGGCCATGCGCTCGCGGCCGATGCCCGCGTCGTCGCAGGCGGCCCAGGTGGCCTGCTCCATGAGATCCATGGGCGACGAGACGCGCTCGAGGTCCGCTTCCTTCTCGGTGACCTGACCGACGCCGATGAGCACGGGGGTACGTGCATGGAGCACGGGACTCTCCTCTCGCGGATGCTGCCGGGCGGACCGAGCTCCACCGGCGGCGCCGGAGAATAGCATGGGGACCACAGCCCCCCGGGAGGGCTCAGCGCAGGTTGAACTCGCTGGGTGAGACGGTGATCGCCGCATCACTCTTGCGGCCGTAACCGGACAGCACCCCGCCACGCCACTGGAAGGCCGTGAGGCATCCGACGCAGGCGAAGAAGCCGCGCCGGCGCAGGGGCCTCAGGAAGGAGTCGCAGTCGGGGCAGCGGTAGAAGCGATTCCGGAACAGGGCATTCGCGCGGCCGAAGGGCTTCAGGCCCACGCGCCGCCAGAAGACGCCATGCTCCTCCTCGGTGCTGGTCCAGTCCGACGGCTCGGCGCCGGCGGCACCGGAAGTGTCGTCGATGACCCAGGTCGGGATCCTGTCCATTGCGTGCGCGTCGTGCCGGCCCAAGAAAACTCGATTCTAGTGGAGCGGGCGAGAGGCTCCCGCGCCGCTTGGCGGCGCAGCACGACCGGACAGCGCCTCGGAGCACCGCTCCGCAGCGCCGACTACTTCATGCGGTAGCGGATCGGCAGGCTCTTCAGACCGCCCACGAAGGCGGCCTGGGCGAACCGTGGCTCACCGGCCAGCTCCACCTCGTCCACGCGCGCCAGCAGCTCGCGGTAGAGCGCGGCCATCTCCAGCCGTGCCAGCTGCTGGCCGAGACAGACGTGCGCGCCGTAGCCGAAGGCGAGGTTGCGGGCCGGCGGCCGCTCGATGCGGAACTCGAAGGGCGCGTCGAAGACCTCCTCGTCGCGGTTCGCGCTCGGGTACCAGAGGATCACGGACTCGCCCTCGCGGATGGTCTTGCCGCGCAGCTCGTGGTCCTTGGTCGCCGTACGCATGAAGTGCCGCACCGGCGAGACCCAGCGGATCATCTCCTCGACCGCGCCGTCGACGTACTTGACCGGGTCCGAGCGCAGCTTCGCCAGCTCCCCGGGGTTCTCGAGCAGCGCGAGCAGGCCGCCGGAGGTGCTCGAACTCGTGGTGTCGTGGCCCGCCGTCGCGACGATGATGTAGTAGCCGGCGGCCTCGAGTTCCGGGATCGGCGCTCCGTCGATGGTGGCGTTCGCGATCACCGTCGCGAGATCGTCGCGCGGTCGCGCCCGCCGATCCTCGGAGATCTTCGTGAAATAGGCCTCGAAGTCCTTCACGACGTCGCCGATGGCCATGATGTCGAAGGAGCGCTGCACGTCCGGATCGGTGGAGCCGAACAGCTCCTGCGTGAGCTTGAGCATGTAGGGCTCGTCCTCGGGCGGTACGCCGAGGACGCTCATGACCACCCGCAACGGGTACCAGACCGCCACGTCCTTGACGAAGTCGCACTCGCCGCCGAACTCGGCCATGCGGTCCACGGTTTCCCGCGCGAGACGCTCCACCTCACCCTTCATCTCCTGCAGACGCTGCCGGGTGAAGAAGGACGCCGTGAGCATGCGGTACTTCATGTGGTCCGGATCGTCCATCTGCACGAGGGAACGGACCAGGTGACGACGCCCGGTGAGCTGCTGGATCGCCGCCGTGATCATCACCGGCGCCAGCGTCGGCCGCGGATCGTTCACGAAGCCGGCCTTGTCGCGCTCGATCTCCATGACGTCCGCGTGCCGGGTGATGGCGTAGAAGGGCTCGTATCCTTCCGGCTCCAGGCGCCGGACCGGATCGTGGGCCCGGAGCCAGCCGAGCAGATCGTGGATACGCCCCTCGTCCGCCCAGGTGACGGGATCGACGAGCAGATTGTCGAGCTCTGGAGACGCGGGAATCGACACGTTGGACAGCTCCGGACGAAATGTGGACAAACCATGGACATTGCGCACGAGAGCCGGCCGAAAGCAGGACAAGCTGTCCAGCCCGCGCTATGATCACGCCCAGTGGCAGACGACATCATCTCCGATGCCGTCGATGCGTGCATGCACGCCGGGTTCCGTGCGCCCCCATCCTGCACGAATCCATCGATGGAGCTATTCACCATGAAGTCGCGTGAGCAACTCGAGCGCTCCGTGGAGTGCCTCCTGCTCCTGCTCTTCGCTGGCCTGATCGCAGGCTGCGAACAGACCGCGGAGGAATCGTCCGGCCGCGGTGCCTGGCAGGGCGGCACCTCGAGCGGTGTACCCGTGGTCGCGGAGCCGGTCCGCTTCGAGGCCGAACGCATCCGCATCGAGGCGGTCGGCACGGCACGAGCCCGGCGCTCCGTCGAGCTCTACCCGGAGGCCGCGGGCGAGGTCGTGGCCGTCAACTTCACCCCGGGCCAGCGCGTCGCCGAAGGCGATGTACTCCTCGAGCTCGACGCCCGTGACGAGCGCCTCGCCCTCGAACTCGCCGACGTCCGCCTGGACGAGGCACGCCGCCTCCTCGAGCGCTACGAAGCGTCCCAGGGGCGCGGCGAGGCGACGGTCGCCGCCACCGTCGTCGACACGGCACGCAGCGCCGTCGAGGCCGCACGCATCGAGCGCGACCGTGCTCGCGTCGCCCTCGACAAGCGCACGGTGCGTGCGCCCTTCGCCGGCGTGGTGGGGCTCACCGAGGTCGACCCCGGCGACCGCATCGATCCGACCACGCTCATCGCCAACATGGACGACCGCGGCGCACTGCTGGTGCGGTTCCCGGTCCCGGAGGCCTTCGCCGGCCGCCTCTCGCCCGGCGATCCGATCGAGATCGAGACCTGGACCGTGGGGCGCCGTAGCGCTCTGGGCGCCATCGTCGACGTCGACAGCCGCATCGACCCGACCTCGCGTGCCTTCAACGCCCGCGCCGAGGTCGAGAACCCGGACGATTCGCTGCGCCCGGGCATGAGCTTCCGCGTCGGCCTCGACCTGGTCGGCGACCGCTGGCCGTCGGTCCCCGAGGTGTCCCTGCTCTGGGGCGCCGACGGTCCCTACGTCTGGGTCGTGGACGAGGGTCGTGCCCGTCGGGTCGACGTCGCCGTCGTGCAGCGCAAGCAGGGCCGCGTGCTCGTGGACGGCGACATCGCGCCGGGCACGGAGATCGTCGCGGAAGGCGTTCAGCGCATGCGCGCGAATCTGCCGCTCCGCACGCTCGACGCCGAGATGCTCGCCCGCGACGCCCGGCGTGCCCTGGCGCCGCCGGAGCAGGTCGAACGCGCGCAGGGGCAGTGACCATGAGCGCAGAGGAAACGCACCGCGACGACCTGCCCGCCCTGGGCGTACGCCGCCCCTGGCTCGTCACAGTCATGAACCTTCTGATCGCCATCGCCGGCCTCGCCGCGATCATGGCGGTCGAGGTCCGCGAGCTGCCGAACGTCGACCGCCCGATCGTGAGCGTCCGCGCCCAGTTCCCGGGCGCCGCGCCGGAAACCATGGACTCGGAAGTCACGTCGATCGTCGAGGGCGCCGTCGCGCGCGTCTCCGGCGTGCAGAGCATCCGTTCCTCGAGCGAGGAGAACTCATCGCGAGTCCGCGTCGAGTTCCAGCCCGGCGTCGACCTCGACGACGCGGCCGCCGAAGTACGCGAGGCCGTCAGCCGCGTCGAGCGCAATCTGCCCGACGAGGTCGAGCAGCTCGCCGTCTACAAGGCCGACGAGGACGCCGAGGAGATCGTGCAGGTCGCGGTCATGAGCGACCGCTACGGCGAGGAAGAGCTGACCCGCATCGTCGAGCAGGACATCGTCCCGCAGCTCATCGCCCTCAAGGGCGTCGCCGACGTGCCCCTGTTCGGCACGCGCCAGCGAGTGCTGCGCGTGATCATCGATCCGCTGCGCCTGACGAGCTACGGCCTCACCGTGGCGGACCTGAGCAACGTCCTGCAGGACGCACCGCTCGACGTCCCCGCCGGAAGCTTCCGCTCCCTGGATCAGGAGCTGATCGTCCGTGCCGACGCGTCCGTGGTCTCGGAAGACGAGATCGCCTCGATCATCGTCCGCGACGGCATCCGTATCGGTGACGTCGCGACGGTCGTGTTCTCCCCG
>JAZBPO010000211.1:0-4912 GCA_036351675.1 Pseudomonadales bacterium | reverse complement strand
CAGTTCACCGGCACCACGCCGACGGCCTGGCGACGCGCTCGGGTCACGCGGACGGACTGAACGGCCCGTTCGGACGTCCGATCCGATCGATCCGGGCGCCCGCACGCCCCGATTTCGCTGCAATGCCGCCTCCAGGACGCCAACGAAGGTGACCCATGGCCACGACGCCGCGCCCCAACCGACTCCGCAAGTCGATGATCATCAGCACCGTGGCGGTGCTCCTCGTCGGCGCCGTCGCTCTGGCGCTCGTCTGGAGCCATGCCCATCGCATCTACGGAGGCTACGTCGAACACGTGGCGGCCGACCGCTTCGGGGCCGAGGGCGAGCGCCTGGCCGTGACGAACGTCGACGTGCTCTCTCCGGACGGGGAACGCATGCTCCCCGGGCGCCTGGTCGTGATCGACGCCGGCCGGATCACGAGCATCTCCCGACCCGGACAGGTACCGCCCGGCGCCCGTGTGATCGACGGTACCGGGCACTACCTGATCCCGGGCCTGACGGATGCCCATGTCCACCTGCGCAAGCAGCCGAACGATCTGCTGCTGTACGTGGCGAACGGCGTCACGCACGTGCGCGATCTCGCGGGTTCCGAGGCGGATCTGGTGCTGCGCGAGGAGATCGCCAACGGCCGCATCGGTCCGCTGCTGCACGTCGCCTCACCGATGCTGTTCAACGGCGGCTTCGCGAAGCGCGCCCTGCACAGCTTCACGGCACCACGACAGGCGGCCGGTGCCCCGGAACGCGCCGAGAAGCTCGTGGCGTCACTGGTCGCGGCGGGCTACGACGCGCTCAAGACCTATGCCGACCTCGATCTCGACACCTACCGCGCCATAAACCGCGTCGCGTCGACGCGAGGCGTATACACGATCGGACACCTTCCGGACGGCTTCGACCTCGAGGAACTCGCCAGCACTGAGCAGCGTGAGATCGCCCACATCGAGGAGCTCGTGAAGGTGCTGCAGTTCGAGTTCCGAGCACGAGAAGCGGGCGACTACGCCAGCGAGTTCCCGGCTTTCGTCGCCTCGCGCGCCGACGCGATCATCGACGCCCTGCTCGCCAGCGACATCACCGTGAACAGCACGCTCTGGATGATGGAGAACGTCGGCGACCAGGTGTTCGGTCTCGAGGAGGCGCTGCGACGTCTGCCGCTCGCCTACGCCAACCCCGCGATGGTGGAGGGCAGTCCCTTCGTCCGACAGTTCGGCTGGCTCCCGGGCCGGAACCAGTTCGAGGCGCCCGCCGATACGAGCGCCGAGGAGCGCCAGCGCATCCAGGCGCTCTGGGACGCCCGCGCCGAGGCGCACCGCGTCCTGTTCCGGCGCATGGCGCAGCGCGGCGTGCGCATCACCGCGGGCACGGACGCGACCTCGCATCTCGTCGTGCCAGGCTTCTCGATGCACGACGAGCTAGCGTCCCTGGTGCGCAACGGCATGACTCCGGCGCAGGCCCTGCGCGCCGCCACGGCGACGCCCGCGGCGATCCTCGGCAGCGACGACGGCGTTCTCGACGCCGGTCGACGCGCTGATCTGGTGCTGCTGCGAGCCGATCCGCTCGAGGACATCAGGAACACGCGAGCCATCGAGGCCGTGGTGCTGAACGGTCGCTGGCTCGACCGCGCGGAACTCGACGCCATGCTCGACGCCGTGGCGGCGGCCCACGCGGCGAGCCGCAACTTCGATCTCGCTGCCTATCAGCAGACCGCTCCGTGATCGGGTCGTGACGAGGGCGCGCGACCGCTGCGCGGCCCGCGGGTCAGGGCGTCGGCGTGCAGCAGGCGCCCGCCGGACGCGGGATCAGATGAAACGCGGTCTGTCGGCCGTCGATGTAGCGCACGGTCTCGCCGTCGAAGAAGGCGTCCTCCTCCAGCTTGATGCGCACCTTCTTGCCGCCCCAGGCGTCGATCTCCGTGGCGGCGAAGAGCTCGATGGAGTAGGCCGTGTCCGCGTGCAGGGGATAGTCGCCGTCGCCCGGCACGCCCTCCTGGGCGTCCCACATGCCGATCGTCGTGCCCGCGGCATGGCCATGGAAGCCGATCGGATGGGTGTAGATGGACGGTTCGATGCCTTCCTCGACGGCCTGTGCCCGCGACGCCGCGAGCACCTCGTTGCCCGTGCGGCCGACGCGGAAGTTGCCCGTGAGGATGTCCTGCAGCCGGTTGCCGCGCGCGAGGGCGCGCTTCAGCTCTGCCGGCGCGTCGGTCTCCCCCGGGCGCAGTACGTAGGCATGCTGCTGCGTGTCGGTGTTCAGGCGCAGGTAGCTGATGCCGAAGTCGACGTGCACGAGATCGCCGGGGCGGATCACGTCGTCACCGCTCGCGAGCACGGCGCTCTTGAAGTCGAGCGCCGCGTCGTCGGCGCGCTGCACCGAAACGGATGGATGGAACCAGGTGGCGAGCTTCAGCTCCGCGATGCGCTCCCGGTACCACCACTCGACCTGGGACGTGCGCGTGACGCCGGGCTGGATCACGCGCTCGGACAGGCCTTCGCCGATGATCTCGTGGGCGATGCGGACGATCTGCGGATACAGCGTCATCTCGTACTCGGAGCGCGTCTCGAGCCAGCCGACGGCGAGCGCCTCGGCGCTCACGATGCGCTGGCGCAGTCGACGCGGCAGCGCGTCCGTGAGCAGTCGGTACTCGGTGACCGGCAGGCCGTCCGCATGCCCCCAGGTCTCGGAGTAGTTCAGGCCGATACGCTCCGGATCCCGCTCGGCGATGAGGCGCGCGAGATGCGCCCACTGATCACCGTCCCGTTCCTTGTCCCAGGCCTTCGTGAAGGTACGGCCGACCGCATAGCGGGAGACGGAGAGGGTCTCGAGGGGCGCGCCCTCGCCCGGATCGTGGATGAGGAGGACCGTGCGCCGCCGGGCCGCGAACTGATCGCCCGGCAGCATGGTGCGGATCACGGGGTCCTCGTTGTACTCACGCGAGATGATCACCCAGAGATCGATGCCGCTGCGCGCCATCAGCTCGGGCAGCACCGTCTCGATGCGATGCTCGGTGATCTCGTCCACGACGCGGGCGCGCTCGGCGAGCGAGAGAATGTGCGCGTGGTCCGCGGCGAGCGGCAGCGGCGCGGCACAGATCGCGAGAAGCACGACGGCTGCGACGCGCGACCTCACGCTGCACGCTCGCGGTCGTCGGCCACGGCATCGGCGGCGGGGATCGCACCGCTGACGCCGGCAGCCCGGATGGCTTCGATCATGGAATCGGACTCCACACGGAATTCGTCGTAGAAGTGCACGTCGCGGAAGATCTCCCAGACGGCGCGCACGCCCGCCTGCTCGAACTGCCACCGCAGGCGGGAGTGCGTGAGACGCCGCCCCTTCTCACTGCGATCCGTGAGCCAGGAGGACTGCAGCGTCACGAGCGCGGCCAGCACCAGGTTCCCGAAGCGGATCACATCGGGATCGCCGTCCTCGTAGGCGCGGAGCACCGACGCCTCGTCCGCCCCGAGCCAGCGCTGATAGAGCGAGGCGAGTTCCGCATCGCCGCCCAGCATCAGGAGGATCTCGCGCATGCTCTGGCTGCGCATGACCACGGCCTGATCGTCCGCCGTACGATTCGCATGGCGGATCTGCATGGCGAGGAACAGGAGCGTCGCGAAGACCGCGATCGCACCGAGGAACTCGCCGAGGGAACCGAGATCACTGATGCTCATGGTGCGGACCCGAATCGGGGCTGGACGCGCGCGATTCTAGTGGCTCGAGGTCCAGTCCGACAGGCGGTTCACCGATAGGCGTACGGCGCGAGATCGAGTTCCTCGTGGAACGCGAGTGAATGCTGGAGCCAGAGTTCCGCACCCTCGCGCACGATGAGCGCCTCGATCTTCTGCATGGACGCCAGCGTCTGCGCGCCATCCGTGTTGAAGTTCGGCACGGCGCCGAGTTCGCGGCTCGCGAAGAAGTGCCAGAGATCGCCCGACAGCAGGACCTTGCCGGTCTCCGGCAGGTCGACGAGCAGGACCTGATGACCCGGCGTGTGCCCGGGTGCAGGGATGATGCGCACGCGCCCGTCGCCGAAGACGTCGAACTCGCCGTCGAGCAGACGTCTGGGACCGTCCGCCAACGCCGAATAGAGTTCGGGCAGGAAGAAGGCGACACCGGGTGAATCACCGAAGGCCACTTCGTACTCGGCGCGCTGAACGAGCATCTCCGCGCCGGCGAAGGCATTGGCGTCACCCACGTGGTCGTAGTGGAAGTGGGAGAAGGCGACGAACTCGATGTCGCCCGGCGCGAGTTCGACCGTGCGGAGCTGCGCGGAGATCGGGGCCACCAGCCGATGCTCCGCGCCCGCGTCGGCCACCCACCCGTCGGCCTCTGCATAGGCGGGCGGCAGGCCGGCGTCCCAGAGCAGATCACCGTCCGGGTGACGGATCAGGTAGCAGGGCACGAACAGCTCCCGCACCTTCGTCTGCGTGTCCTCGAGCCCGAAGTCCGTGACCGTGGGCAGGCGGATGCGGCCGCAATCGAAGACGTGGAGCGCCATGCGGTCCTCGTCGGCGGCAGCGGGTGCCGGCGTGGCCACGGCCGCGGTCGAGGTTCCGATCGGTGCCGTTTCCGCACAACCCCAGAGGCCGAGGAGCGCGAGGACGGCGATCCCGCAGAGGCGTTCATGGACCAAGGATCTGCTTCCTCGCCGAGAGCGGGTCGAGGAGCGTGGTGCCGCGATAGCCCGCGATCTCCTCCCCCGTGAAGGGAGCGAAATCCACGAGTTCGGGATTGAACTCGCGGACGATGTAGTTGAGGACGCCGGCGAGCTTGTCGTCGCTGAAGGGCGCCTGGGCAGAACCGGGCACCTGCGCCAGATAGGCGCGGCCGCCGGGAGCGAGCACGAGCCGGTCGACGTCAGCCGTCAGATCCGGCACCTCCGGTGGATCACCGGTACCACCCTCGAGGTGGCATCCACCGCAGT
>JAZBPO010000210.1:0-3014 GCA_036351675.1 Pseudomonadales bacterium | reverse complement strand
GCTGCCACGGCCATCGCTACAACCGCGAGACCCTCGAGGTCACCTACAAGCAGAAGAACATCTCGGAAGTCCTCGACATGACGATCGAGGAGGCACGGGAGTTCTTCGACGCGATCCCCATGATCGCCCGCAAGCTGCAGACGCTCATGGACGTGGGCCTGTCCTACATCCGCCTCGGCCAGAGCGCCACGACGCTCTCCGGGGGGGAAGCGCAGCGCGTGAAGCTCTCCCGGGAGCTCTCCAAGCGCGACACGGGCAAGACCCTCTACATTCTCGACGAGCCGACGACGGGCCTGCACTTCCACGACATCGAACTGCTCCTCGGCGTGCTGCACCGCCTGCGCGACGACGGCAACACGGTGGTCGTGATCGAACACAACCTCGACGTCATCAAGACCGCGGACTGGATCGTCGATCTCGGCCCGGAGGGCGGCTCCGGCGGCGGTCGCATCATCGCCACCGGCACGCCGGAGGACGTCGCGAAGGTGAAGGGGTCGCACACGGGCCATTTCCTCGGGCCGATGCTGAAGCGGCGCGAGGCGCCTGCGAAGGCGCCCGGCACGGCGAAACGGCGCGGCGCGGCGAAGGCCGGCGCCACGAAGAAGCGCGGCGCGGCGCGTCCCGCGGCCGGCGCCGGCAGGAAGACGCGCAAGGCCTGAGCCCCCGACCCGACGGGCCGGGGTGCGCGGCTTGAAATCCGAACACGGTTCGGATCATGCTCGTTTCCGAACAACGTTCGGAAACGAGCATGAAAGCGCCCACCCAGCCCCGCGCCCGCCAGACCATCGACCGGATCCTCGACGCGGCCGAACTGCTGTTCGACCGCGACGGCTTCGACGCCACGACGCTGCGCGCGCTCGCGGAGGAGGCCGACCTCTCGACCGGGGCCATCTATCAGTGGTTCCCGGGCAAGGCGGCCATCGCCGAGGCGCTCGCCGAGCGGCACGTCGAGACGGCCGGTCAGGCCCTGCTCGCCCGGGCGAGCAACGCAGAGGAAGGCTGGCGAGCGCTCATCGCCGATGTGTTGACCGCGGCGTGCGACGCGCACGCCGCGCATCCGCGGGCGCATCGCTTCCTGTACGAACGCGCGCCCCGGATCGGCCCGGTGCAGGCGGCCCTGGATGCACTCGAGCGCGGCCTCGAGGAGACCCTGATCGCACGTCTGGTCGCCGAGGAGGCGCTCGACGAGTCGGAAGCGCGCCACCGGGCGGCCCTCGCCGTCCGTGCGGGCGACGCCCTCCTGCACGGCTACGTTCTCGACGACGCCCTGCCGGACGACCTGCCCGCGCGCCTCCAGCGCGCCATCGAAGCCGTGGTCCGCATCGCCGGATCGGCGCCGAGCTACGCATGACCGCGCACTTCGAGATGAGCTCGGTGCTGCCGGGCGCCGCGGCAGCGGAGGTGTGGGCCCACGCCATCTCCTGGCGCGGCGTGAACGCCGAGCTGGCGCCCATCGCCATGAGTCATCCCGCGCACTTCCCCACGGTGGCCGCGGTGCCGGCCGACGGGCACTGCCACTTCGTGTCCGTGCTGAGCGTCTTCGGGCTGCCCTTCGACCGCCATCGCCTCGGCCTGGTCGCCCTCGAGCCCGGCCGCGCCTTCCACGAACGATCGAGCAATCACCTGATGCGCACCTGGGAGCATCGCAGGACGGTGGAGACCATCGCGGACGGTGTCCGGGTCACGGACCGATGCAGCTTCGAGGCGCGCCGCGGGGTGCCGACGCGGCTGCTCCTCGCGATCTATCGGCGGGTCTTCGCGCGCCGGCATCGACGCCTGCGCGCACGCTTCGCGACGCCGTGATCCGCACCGAACACGTGGACGCGAGCCGGCACCGTGGTCGGCGACACTGGCGCGAGGACGGTCGCGGGCTCCACGCCCCGAGGCCCTGACCCTGCCGCCGGCCGGAGAGCCGATCCGGCTCCTGCACGGGACCGCGGACTGCTCCGTACCCATCGCCGTGGCTCGGGACGCTGCAGCCCGCCGGTCGGGTACGCCCCTGGAAGTCGAGGGGGTGGGGCACTGGCCCTTCCACACTGCCACGGACACCACGGTCGACACGCTCGTTCGCCTGGCGCGGGCAACGGAGCCCTGAAACGAAGAAGCCGGGCGCACCCGAGGGTGGGACCGGCTTCCGGTGAACGCATGCGGCTGGCGCCGCCGATCACTCCTCGTCGTCGTCGTCCTCGAAGTCGTCGTCCACTTCCTCCGGCATGGGACGGTCGACCAGTTCGACGTAGGCCATGGGCGCCGCGTCGCCGGGCCGGTAGCCGCACTTCAGGATGCGCGTGTAACCACCGGGGCGCGCCTGGTAGCGCGGCCCGAGTTCGGTGAAGAGCTTGCCCACCGCTTCCTTGCTGCGCGTGCGCGCGAACGCGAGGCGGCGATTGGCGACCGTGTCGTCCTTGGCCAGCGTGATCAGCGGCTCTGCCACCCGACGCAGTTCCTTCGCCTTCGGCAGGGTCGTCTTGATGATCTCGTGTTCCACCAGGGACACGGCCATGTTGCGGAACATGGCCTGGCGATGGCTCGAGTTCCGGTTCAGCTGGCGACCACTCTTGCGATGGCGCATGGCGGCGTTTCCTCGTTCTCTCTCGGTGCGGCGCCCTCTATGGCGGCGCGACGTTCGTTCTGGTTAGCGGGACGGCGCGATCGCTCAGGCGATCGCCTTGTCGTCCTTGCGCAGGCTCGGCGGGGGCCAGTTCTCCAGGCGCATGCCGAGCGAGAGACCGCGGGACGCGAGCACGTCCTTGATCTCCGTGAGCGACTTCTTGCCGAGGTTCGGCGTCTTCAGCAGCTCTACCTCGGTGCGCTGGATGAGATCGCCGATGTAGTAGATGTTCTCGGCCTTCAGGCAGTTCGCACTGCGCACCGTGAGCTCGAGATCGTCGACGGGACGCAGGAGGATCGGATCGATCTCCTCCTCCTTCTCCTCGACGATCGCTTCGGCCTGGCCTTCGAGGTCGACGAACACTGCGAGCTGCTGCTGCAGGATCGTCGCAGCGCGGCGGATC
>JAZBPO010000209.1:0-30725 GCA_036351675.1 Pseudomonadales bacterium | reverse complement strand
GACGTCAAGGCGCGTCTTCGCCTGGCACGTCGGGCAAGCGCTCACCCACCTCGGGTACGTCTTGTTCGGCGTACCAAGCCCGTATCGATTCCAGATCGGCCAGTGCGGATTCCGCGAACCGAACGGCGACCTTGGCCACTTCGCTACTTCAGACCGAGCCGAGCCTTGGCCTCTGCGAGCGACAGCTCGCGGCCCGCCTCGAGGTCGGCAAGACCGGCAACAACCGCTCGCATGAATGCACGCTCCTCTTCCGCCGTCTCGTAGTCGTGCACCGATTGCACCACAGCCACACCCCGCCCTCGGCTGGTGAGCAGCACAGGTCGGTGCGCGTCCGTTGCATGCTTGACGACGCGGCCGGGGTTGACCTTCAGGTCGGTCAGCGGAATCACGTCCTCGGAGAATTTAGTGCCCACAGCCGGATGCCCAGGTCCTGTTCAAAGGACGGAGAGTAGCACCTGTTCAGGGTCCTCGTTCGGCAGCAGGTTGGTCATGACCGGGAACAGTAAGGACAAGAAGGTTGTCCGTACAAACCGGCGACCACCACCCTCCCCATGTGGTGCGCGTCATGGCATTCGACCAAGGCGCGCTTCCGATTCGCCCTACACGACCATGACCGAGACTACGACACGATCGGAAGGCTCGCACGGACCGATCGGAAGCTGACGCCGGAGCCGAGCGGGCCTGGCCCGACCACCTGGTGAGGGACACTTCGAGAGGTTCTGGTGCTTCAGGCGGGATCGCCCTGAATCGGAGGCGCCCGTGGCAACCCTTCCCGCCGGACGTGTTCGAGAATCCGGTTGATGACGTCGGGGGCCGTGACGTCTGCGATCACCCGCAGCCGCCCTCCGCAGTGCGGGCACACGGTGATCTCGATAGCGAACACGCGTCGCAGCCGCTCCGCCCAGGTCAGCGGTGCCTTCGGCGGATGGACGATGTCAGCCGGTTCATCCTCGTTCACGACCGCACCGCCATCGCCGTGCCTATGGAGGCCTCGGCGCGCGGCGGGACCGGTGCCGGTGCCGCTGTCAGATCCTGGCCCCTCTGATTCCTGCCCCATGCCCGTGACCCACCTGCGCCACGGATGCGCCGGTGCGAGCACGCCGTGATACCGAATCAGATTCGCCCGCGGCCGCGGCACCAGCGCTGCGAGTCGCGCCATGAAGTCCTCCGGCGTGAACTTCAGGCGCGTGGTGTCGTCCCGGAAGGGGCGCTTCAAGGCGAGCAACACCTCACCGCGGCAGGCTGACGGCGCAGATCATCTGGACTGCAGTCGAGCATCCGCGACTACGGCATCAACCCCGTGAGCAGTCTCGACTGGTCGGCTCACATCCCGCCCGAATGGGTCGCGCGAGCCGTCGCCTGGCTCTGCGGTCCGGATGGGGCCGAGTACGCGGGCCGTGACTTCTCCCCGAAGGACGACGCGGGTCGGGCGCGTGTGGGCCTGCCTCCGGTGGGCGAGGCGGGCTGACCGTCCGGCAGAGCCGTCGCCGGCGAACCGTCGTGCCGCCCGCCCGAGCCACGCGCGATCGCGCTCGCGGGCGATCGGCGCTTCCATCGAATACTCGTCCACACCCCTGTCGGGCGTCGTGCGGGGCGAGCCCGTAGCCGCCCATGAAGATGCGCAGCCGGCGGAGGAAAGTGGCAAGCTGAACACCATACCTGCCGTTCGGGCGTCTCCGGCGAGGATCGCGATGAAGCCCCTGGACACACCGTTCCGATGGGACGACATCGTCCTGCCACCGCATGTGCTGACTCAGCTGCGCGATCTCGCTGCCCGGGCGCAACGCCTCGCGCCCGAGGACGGCGACGGGAAGCGCAGCGAACGCGGCGATACCTCGCAGAGTGGTCTCTGCGCGCTCTTCACGGGGCCGAGTGGCACGGGAAGGACGATGGCTGCGCAGATTCTCGCGCGCGAGTTGGGCCGCAAGCTGTTGCACGTCGACGCGACGGAGCTAGTCGGCAAGTTCATCGGCGAGACGGAGAAGAACCTCTCTCGCGTTTTCTCGAGAGCACGAGGAAGCGAAGCCGTCCTCTTGTTCGACGAGGCCGACGCGCTGTTCGGGCGCCGCACCGAAGTCCGCAACGCGAGCGACCGGTACGCGAACGCAGTGACCGACTATCTCCTGAGTCGTATCGAGACGTTCGCGGGGCTCGTGATCCTGAAGAGCAACTCCGGGGACGACATCGACATCGCCTTGAAACGCCAGGGGCTCTTCATCGTCGCGTTTCCCTACCCTGACGAGCAGGACCGATCGCGGATCTGGCGGAAAGTCTTTCCCGTCGAGACCACGCTCGCGCAGGGCGTCGATCATGCGCTGCTGGGGCGGCGATTTCGGCTGACCGGCAGACAGATCCGCAACGCCGCGATGGCCGCGGCCCGCACGGCCGGCAGGGGCGACGGTGTCGTTCACCTGCAGAACGTGGCTGGTTGCGCGGAACGCGAACGCGACGAGGCGGACTAGAGCCGTCGTCCGACCGCGCTCGGCATCGAACGCACCGAGATCGACGACGAGGAGGTCCTCGACCGCTGTATCCTCGCGCCGGTCAACGAGGGTGTACGCATCCTCGAGGACAGGATCGCGATCCGCTCCTGCGACATCGACATCGTCTACGTCAACGGCTACGGCTTCCCGGAAGTTCACCGGCGGGCCGATGTTCTGGGCCGACAAGATGGGCCTCGACGCCGTGCTGAAGAAGATCGAGGGCTTCCGCGAGAAGTACGGCCACTTCTGGACGCCGGCACCGCTCCTCGAGCAGCTGGCGAAGGAAGGCAAGACCTTCGTGTCCCTCGGCGCCGTCGCCTGAGGCAGCCGGACCGAGCCCGCGCGGTCGCGGGCTCGGCGGCTCCGGCGCAGGGAGCCTGCGCCGCCAGGGCGGCCGCAGCGCGTCGCGGTCCCGCGACGCGGCGGCAGCCCAGCCGCCCCTCACCTCCCCATGACGAGGGGGCGGCCGGCTCGGGGTGTCTCAGCGACCCTGGGGGTGGTAGGTGAAACCGAGCGTGAACACGTCGGCCTCGCTGTCGAAGGGATCGGAGTACTCGACGTACACGCCGACGCGCTCGGACACCTTGAAGTTCGTGCCGATACCCCAGACGAACTCGTCGTCCGTCGTGTCGACGCCCACTCCGAAGCCGCTCGCTTCCGCGTCGTAGTAGCCCCAGCCGAGGCGCGCGTAGCCCTCGATCGCATCCGAGAGGGGAAAGGACGGCCGCACGGCGAGCTGAGCGCCGAAGGCGTCGAACTCGATGCCGTTGTCCTCGGCCTCGAAGTAGTTGTGCAGTGAGCCCTCGACCGCGACGAAGTCGTTGAAACGGTAGCCGACCTGGCCGCGGACCTGCGCCGCCTGGGCGTCCAGACCCGCGAAGTCCACGGACCAGAGGCCGAGGCCCGCGCCGTAGTAGACGCCCGGTTCGGCAGCCGCCGCGCCGGCGGTCGCAGCGGTGAGCAGCATGCCGCTGATGATCTTCTTCATTCGATGTCTCTCCAGTTGGGGTTCGCGTCCGGCTCCTCCGGACACGAGAAATAGTGGAGACAAAATGGAGAAAAGTGAAGAGTCCGGGCCTTCGCTTCGTCGCAGGCGGCCCCCTACCCATCGCACGACCGAACGCACCGAGGTATCCGGCTTCACCGCTTCCTTCGCCGAAGCCCTCCAGCGCCGGCTCGCACCGGCGTCCCCGCAGCGCGCCCGACTCGGGTACCATCGCGCGCCCCCACCGGCACCGAGCGAGCCCCATCCATGAACCGAGCCGACACCTCGGCAGCCACCCTCCGTCAGGGTGAGGACCTGCGCATCGACGTTCCCGGTCTGACGCTCGCCGCCCGCCGCTGGGGCAACCCGGCCGGTCGGCCCTTCATCGCGCTCCACGGCTGGCTCGACAACGCCAACACCTGGAACCGCCTCGCGCCGCTGCTGCCCGAGCTCGACCTCGTCGCCCTCGACTTCGCGGGCCACGGCCACTCGGACCATCGCGCACCCGGCGTGCACTACGTACCGCTCGCGGACATCCAGGACGTGATCGCCGCGGCCGATGCGCTCGGCTTCGACCGCTTCGGGCTCATCGGTCACTCCATGGGGGGCGCCATCGCCTCGGAACTCGCCGGCCTGTTCCCCGAGCGCGTCACGGAAGCGGTGTTCGTGGACGGCCTCGTCCACCACCAGGGCAACGCCGCCGACGGCAACGACCGCAACCGCCAGGCCATCGAACAGATGCTCCGCGCGCACGAGAAGAAGCCGCCGGTCTACGCCGATCTCGAGGCCATGGCGCGCCGGGTCACCGAGGCGACGGACCAGTCCATGGAGGCCGCCCTCGAACTCGTGGCCCGCGGCCATGCCTTCGTGGAGGGCGGTTGCACCTGGCGTACCGATCCGCGCATCCGCTTCGCGACGCCCCTGCGCATCACGGCGCGGCAGATCGACGATCTCATGGCGCGCACCACGGCCCGCTGCCTGCTGCTGATCGCGCGCGAAGGCGACCGCTGGTACCGACCGGGCGTGGAGCGACGCGCCGAGCACCATCCGCAGCTCACGATCCGCGAGCTGGACGGCCCCCATCACCTGCACCTGGAGCCGGCGCAGTTCGAGGCGGTCGCGCGAGAAGTGCGGAACTTCCTCGGGCTCTGAACTCGCTCAGTCCGCCGCCGCGGCGTGGGCCGCATAGCGTTCGAGCTGTTCGCCGAGCACAGCGTCCACCGGTCCGGCCCACGCTTCGAGCCCGCCCGGCGTGTGTCCGCTGACCCGGTAGACGAGCCGTACCCGGCTGCCACCGGCCTCGAGGGCCTCGAAGTCGACGCTCAGGGCACCGGCGACGCCGAGCGGCTGCAGCGGCCCGAGCCCGCCGAGCAGGCGCAGGGAGCGGCCCGGGGCCGCCATACCGACACGCAGATGCTCCACCGTTCCGGCCGACGCGCGCTCGCAGAAGCAGCCGCCGGCCTCGGCCTCGATCGAGAGGGCCGAGGCGTCACCGAACCAGGTGTGCGCCCCGTTCCACCAGCGCCCCACCTCCTCCACGAACAGCGCCCAGGCGAGCGCCGGCGCCTGCGGCACCTCGCGGACCTGCTCGACGCCGAAGCCCGCGGTCGCCGCATCCGTGACCTCCGCCGTGACCGGGCCGGCCAGCAGCGTCAGCATCAGGAGTGCCTTGCCCCTTCTCATCCAACTCTCCCCTTGATACTGGTCATACATACAGTATCATCCGCCCCATGGACCGCACCGACTTCATGCAACCCGCGTCCGTCGCGGACGGGCCTGCTTCACGGCGCGTCCTTCCCGGCCGCGGCGCCGTCACGAATCCCGAGGGGCGCTTCGCGGCGACCCGCAGCGTGCCGGTGGACGACGGCTGGACGCGTCTCGAGGACGAAGACGCCTCGGTCGTCACCGAGGTGCGCCCCGAGCGCGCGCGCACGCTGATCACGCAGAACGCCTCCCCCGACATCCCCTTCGATCGCTCCATCAACCCCTACCGGGGCTGCGAGCACGGCTGCATATACTGCTATGCACGCCCGGCCCATGCCTACGTGGACCTCTCGCCCGGTCTCGACTTCGAGACGCGCATCCTCTTCAAGGCCGACGCGGAGCGACTGCTGACACAGGAGCTGGCGAAGCCGGGCTATCGCTGCCGACCCATCGCCTTCGGCACCAACACGGACCCCTACCAGCCGCTGGAGCGCCGCCTGCGCGTCACGCGTCGCCTGCTGGAACTGCTGTCCGCCCACGATCATCCGGTGACCATCACCACCCGCGGCGCGGCGATCCTCGACGACCTCGAGCTGCTGGCCGACATGGCACGGCGCGACCTCGTCTCCGTCGGCGTCAGCCTCACCACGCTCGACGACGACCTCAAGCGCATCCTCGAGCCACGCACGCCGTCCGGCACGGCGCGGCTGCGGACGATCCGCGCTCTGCGCGAAGCCGGCGTACCCGTGGGCGTGATGACGGCGCCGATCATCCCGGCGATCAACGACGCCGAGCTCGAGTCGCTCCTCGAAGCCGCCGCGGAAGCCGGTGCCGAGCGCGCGAACTGGATCCTGCTGCGCCTTCCGAACGAGGTGGCGGCGCTGTTCCGGGCCTGGCTCGCGGAGCACTACCCGGATCGGGCCGCACACGTCCTCAGTCTGGTGCGCCAGAGTCGTGGCGGTCGCCTGAACGATCCGCGCTTCGGTTCGCGCATGCGCGGCGACGGCGCTTTCGCGTCGCTGATCGCGCAGCGTTTCCAGATCGCCGTCCGGCGTCTCGGGCTGTCCGATCGCTCGCCGCGGCTGTGCACCAGTGGCTTCCGTCCGCCCGTGGTCGACGTGACGTCGGCGCCGGACGCCAGCTCCTCGCAGCTGGGGCTGTTCTGAACCCTTCGGTCAGCGAAAGTCGGGGTCCAGACCGCCCTCGTGCGAGGGATCCTCGTAGTCGTCCGGATCCGTCGCCTCGAAACCAGCCGGATGCGGAGCGTGGCCGCCTTCGCCGAGGGGAAGACTGTCGATGATCCGGCGTGCCCCGTTGGGCATCGCGTCGCTGACGGGCGCGGCCGTGGCGAGCACCCTGGGGGACGAGGCGAGGTCGATGGCGAAGTGCGCACTCGTGCGAAGCAGCGCTTCACGCTCGTAGAAGCGGTGCGCGTCGGCCCGCTGGATGCCCGAATCGAGATGCAGCGAAGCGCAGCCGGCCTCCACGGCGAAGCGCTTGAGCCAGTCCAGCATCGCCCGGCCGACGCCGAGGGAGCGCGCGCCGGCGTCCGTGACCAGATCGTCGACGTAGAGATGGCGCCCCCAGGCCAGCTTCTCCCCGAGCACGAAGCCGGCGACGGCCGCGACACGCCCGTTCACCCGTCCGGCGGCCAGGCGATAGCCCGACATCCGCTGTCGCTGCACCCGCTCGAGGAAAGCGGCTTCGTCGAGCTGCGTGCGAAGCTGCGACATGACGGGCCAGCAGGCGCGGATGGCCCCTTGGTCCTCCGCCAGGGCGACATCGAGTCGCACGCTCACTGCGGCTGGTCCCGGCCGGCCTCGAAGGCGCGCCTGAGCGATGCGACCTGTGCCTCGGACGCCGCATAGTCCGCCGCGTCCATGTGCCAGCCGATGCGTCCGTCCCGCACCTCGAAGAGCGAGACCAGCTCCACCTCGCCCGTGAAGGTGACGCCGGGCATGTCCCAGGCCGCGCCGTCGTTCTCGACCAGCGCCCGCTGCTCGAGTACGACCACCGGACCCGCGACGAAGGCGCGACGGACCTCGTAGCGGATCGCACCGCTGCCCGCCTGCTCGGCGGATGCACGCCAGAAGCCGACGATCGCCTCGGGCCCGTGCAGATCGACGGCGGGTCGATCGAAGTGGGCCATGGTGCGGTCCTCGTAGTGCGCGTCGGGTGCGAGCAGCGCCGCCATCGCGTCCCAGTCGGAGGCGGCGATCGCGCTCTGGTAGCGATCGACGACGGCGCGCGGATCCGGCGCGGGTCCTTCGGCCGCTGCGGCCCCGAGCGCGACGAGCGCGACGAGCGTGAGGAGCAGCAGGCGGCGCATGGTCAGTCTGCCCCCGTGCCGAGCCGGTCTAGCACCCCGGCGAGGGTCTCGACGAACGCCAGCGGCTGATCGAGGAACAGATGGTGCTGCGCATCCGGCAGCGCGACGGCCTCGAAGTCGCGCGGCGCGATGGTGCGCATGTAGTCCACGGTGCGCCCGGAGAAGAGCTCGCTGTCAGCGCCGTAGACGAGCGCGAGGGGCAGTTCGAGCGCCGCGAGATCGCGCGCCGCGTCCTCGTGCGCGACGCCGCTCATGCTCGTCAGCAGGTCCGTGTCGAACTTGAAGGCCCAGCCGTCGTCGATGTCCATGACCGAGTTGCGCGCGATGTATTCGACCAGGAATTCGTTCGCGCAGGGCTGCGGCGGCTGCAGGCGGAAGCGGTTGCGGGCGGTCTCGGCGTCCGGGTACAGGACCGGGCGTCCGCCCATGGGCGGACGGTCCGAAGCGCGCTCCTCGTCCGGGTCGCGCACCCCTGCATCGGCCATGACGAGGCCCGCGAAGCGGTCCGCGTGGCGTACGGCGGCGTGCAGACCGATGCGGCCACCGAAGCTGTGGCCGACGATCACCGTGTCCGTACCGAGGCCCGTGGCGTCGGCGACGGCCCGGAGCTCGTCGGCCCAGGTGTCGCCGTCGTACTCGTAGCGGTAATCCGAGTCACCCATGCCCGAGAGATCGAGCGCGGCGATGCGATAGCGGTCCGCGAGGCGCGGGGCGATGAAGTCCCACCAGTGCGCGTGGGCGAACATGCCGTGCACGAGGAGCAGACCCGGTGCGCCAGGCGTCCCCCAGGCCTGCCAGCGCACGTCGACGTCCTCGACCTCGACCACGCCTTCCTCACGCGGTGCCTCGACGGCCTCCCAGAACCAGTCGGGAATGCTCCCCATGGCATCTCTCCCCTCGGGGCCCGGCCCCGGTTCGAACGAAGCGACGCCCCTGAACGAAAGAGGGGAGGCGCCGCGTCGCCGCAGGACCTCCCCTCTCGGAACGCTGCGGGGCCCGAACCACCGGGCCCCTCGGCTCAGGCCGAGATGTTGCCGTAGCGACGCAGATGGAAGTCCACGTTGCCGAACAGCGTGTCGATCATGGTCAGGCGCTTGAAGTAGTGACCGATGTGCAGTTCCTCGGTCATGCCCATGCCGCCGTGGAGCTGCACGGCCTGCTGGCCGACGAAGCGACCCGACTTGCCGACCTGCACCTTGAAGCCGGAGATGGCCTTCTGCGCCACCGGTCCGTAGCCCTCGTCGAGGCGCATGGCGGCCATGTACATGAGCGACTTCGACTGCTCGTACTCCATGAACATGTCGACCATGCGGTGCTGGAGGACCTGGAACTTGCCGATCGGCTGACCGAACTGGACGCGCTGCTTGGAGTACTCGACCGTGGACTTGTAGGCCACCTCCATGTTGCCGACCGCCTCGCAGCCAACGGCGAGCGTGGCCTCGTCGATCACTTCCTGGACGAGCGGCAGGGCCTTGCCGGCCTCGCCGATCAGCGCGTCGGCGCCGACCCTGACGTTCTCGAAGGTGATCTCCGCAGCGCGCAGACCGTCTACGGTCGGATAGTCGCGGCGCGAGATACCCGCCGTATCCGCGTCGAGCACGAACACCGAGACGCCGTCCGCGTCGCGCTGCTCGCCCGAGGTGCGTGCCGAGACGACGAGGAAGTCGGCCGACGGACCGTTCAGCACCACGGCCTTGTGCCCGTTCAGGACGTAGCCGTCACCGTCCGCCGTGGCGGTCGTCGTCAGGTCCGCGAGGTTGAAGCGGCCCTGGGGCTCGGCGAAGGCGAAGGCGCCGAGCTTCGAGCCGTCGATGATGCCGGCGAGGTACTTCTCCTTCTGCTCGGCGCTGCCGGCGCGCTTGAGGAAACCACCGGCGAGCACGACCGTCGCCAGGTAGGGCTCGACGATGAGCCCGCGGCCGATCTGCTCCATGACGAGCATGAGTTCGATGGCGCCGCCACCGAAGCCGCCGTCGTCCTCCGCGAAGGGCACGGCGAGCCAGCCGAGTTCGGCCATCTGCCCCCAGACCTCACGGCTGAAACCCTCGTCGGCGGCCATGATCTTGCGGCGCGTGTCGAAGTCGTAATCGTTCTGGACGAACTTCTCGATGCTGTCCTTCAGCATCCCCTGTTCGTCGGAAAGCGAGAAATCCATGGATCTTCCTCGTATGCCTCTCGTCTCTCGGGCTCGCGACGCTAACCGGCGACGACCGGCGACCGCTGCGTAACCCCCCTCGTCCGTTCGGCCCGGGCGTCAGAGCCCCAGCACGGCCTTGCTGATGATGTTCTTCTGGATCTCGTTGGAGCCGCCGAAGATCGAGGACGCGCGGCCGTAGAGCATGCCCTGCATGGAAGGCGCCACGTAGGGATGGCCGATGGGCCCCTCGTTGTCGATGAGCGTGCGGTCCGGATAGGGCATGCCGTAGTAGCCGAAGGCCTCGATCTGCATCATCGCGATGGCCTGGGACAGTTCCGTGCCCTTGATCTTCAGGATCGACGACTCCGGCCCGGGCGCCCCACCCTGCTCCACCTGGGCGAGCACGCGCAGTTCCGTCATGGACAGCGCGGAGAGCTCGACCTCGAGCTCGTCCATGCGGCGGCGGAAGTCGGCGTCGTCCCAGAGGCAGCCGCCGTCGACGGCGGTCTCGCGGGCGATCTGCTTGAGGCGCTCGAGCTGCTTCTCGGACCGGGCGACGCCCGCGATACCGGTACGCTCGTGCGTGAGCAGCCCCTTGGCGTAGGTCCAGCCCTTGTTCTCCTCGCCGACGAGGTTCTCCACCGGGACGCGCACGTCCTTCAGCTCCACCTCGTTGACCGAGTGGATGCCACCGAGGATGTAGATCGGATTGACCTTGATGCCCTCGGACTTCATGTCGATGAGCAGGAAGCTGATGCCCTCCTGCTTCTTGCCCGTTCCGTCCGTGCGCACGAGGCAGAACATCCAGTCGGCGACGTGGGCGCCGGAAGTCCAGATCTTGGTGCCGTTGACGACGTAGTGCTCGCCGTCCTTCTCGGCCTTGGTGGCGAGGGAGGCGAGATCCGAGCCGGCGCCGGCCTCGGAATAGCCCTGACACCAGATCATGCGCTCCTCGCGGATGAGCGGGAGGAAGCGGTCCTTCTGTTCCTGCGTGCCCCAGGTGTAGAGCACCGGCGCGAGCATGCGCGCGCCGAAGGCGGATAGCTGCGGGCATTCGGCGATGGCGGTCTCGCGGTCCCAGATGTACTTCTGCGTCGGAGTCCAGTCCGTCCCGCCCCACTCCTGCGGCCAGTTGGGCACGGCCCAGCCCTTCTCGTTGAGGGCGTCGATCCAGCGCCTGACCTCGGGCGCCTGGCCGCTGGACTCCTCGAAGCGCGTCGCGGTGGAGCGCGCCGAACGGGCCTCCTCGGGCCAGTACTCGTCGATGAAGGCGCGGACCTCCGCCTGGAACGCCAGGTCCTCCTCGCGGAGCTTCAGATCCATGGTCTCTCTCCAGCTGAGCTGCGACTCACGCCCGCGTGGTCACGGTGTTGCGCTGCGACCGTCTCCGGACCGTGCTTCCCCCCCGGATCCAGAAGAACGCACCCTCGACGGCGGGCGGATGATAGGCGGGCCGCACCGGGCCGTACAAGGCGAGGCCAGGAGGGCCGCGCCCGTCGGCGGATCGCGGAACGGGGCTGGACGCGTGCTGCACAGGCTCACAAGATACGCGGCCGCAATGGTCACGACCGGAAAGCACCATGGATTTCGAGACGCTCCGCTACGAACTCGAGGACGGCATCCTCACGCTCACGCTCAACCGGCCGGATCGCCTCAACGCGTTCAACGGCACCATGATGCAGGAGATGATGGCGGCGCTGGACGCCGCGGACGCCGACGACGCCGTCCGCGCCATCATCGTCACCGGCGAGGGGCGCGGCTTCTGCGCGGGTGCGGACCTCGAGAAGGGCGGCGAGACCTTCGACTACGACAGCCGTGACGGGGGCGCCGACGCCACCGGCGACGGCGGCCCGGCCCTCGCACCGCGCGACGGAGGGGGGCTGTTGACGCTGCGCATCTACGAGTGCAACAAGCCGATCATCGCCGCCGTGAACGGGCCCGCAGTCGGCGTGGGCGCGACCATGCAGCTCCCGATGGATGTGCGCATCGCGTCCGAGAACGCGCGCTTCGGCTTCGTCTTCGCCCGCCGCGGCATCGTCCCGGAGGCGTGTTCGAGCTGGTTCCTGCCGCGCGTGGTCGGCATCAGTCAGGCCCTCCAGTGGTGCTACTCGGGCCGCGTGTTCCCTGCATCGGAAGCGCTGGCTGGCGGCCTCGTCAGCGAGGTCGTGGCGCCGGAGGACCTGCTGCCCCGGGCGCGCGAGATCGCGAAGGAGATCGCCGAGAACACCTCCGCCGTGTCCGTGACCATGATCCGGCACATGCTCTGGCGCATGCTCGGCGCGGACCACCCCATGGAAGCCCACAAGCTCGATTCGCGCGGTGTCTACGCCCTCGGTCAGACCGCGGACGCGAAGGAAGGGGTCATGTCCTTCCTCGAGAAGCGGCCGCCGGTGTTCCCGGGGCGACCGAGCCAGGACATGCCGGAGTTCTTCCCGTGGTGGGACGAGCGCAAATACGGTTGAGGCCCGCCGGCCAGCGCCGAGGAGACGAGTCATGAGCACGCCAGAATGCCCGCAGAAGGCGCCCTATCCCGTCGACGTGGAAGCGGGGCGCACCTATTTCTGGTGCACCTGCGGCCGCAGCGCCAGCCAGCCGTTCTGCGACGGATCGCACAAGGACACGACCTTCACGCCGAAGCGCTTCGACGCCGAGGAGAGTCGCACGCTCTATTTCTGCGGCTGCAAGGCCACGAGCAACGCACCGTTGTGCGACGGCACCCACTCGAAGCTCTGAGGGCTTCACGGGAAGCCTGACAGCCAGTGACCGGTACTCGCCGCCCCCCGGGCGGCGCAGACGGCGGGCCCCGCGCCCGCCCATCGCAGCGATCTCACCGAGAGCGATCCCCATGATCACCCGCATCATCCGCAGTCTCGCCGGCCCCGGTCTCGACGATCCCGATCCGACGCGCCGCATCGAGGCACTCGACCGGCAGGACCCTCCCCTGGACCCGCAGGCGCTGGCGGAACTCGCACGCACCGATCCCGAGCCTTCAGTGCGCGCCGCCTGCGTCGTACGCATCGACGATGCCGGCACGCTCCTCGCACTGATGGATGCGACGGAGACCGAGGCGATCGCACGCAGTCGCCTCGAGACCCTGATCGCGGGCGGGCTCGACGTCGAGGCGCTCCTGGACACGCTCGCCAACGTCGCCGCCGTGCGCCATCTCCTCGACGCCGCGCCGAGCGGCGTCGCGGCCACGGTCCTCGCCCGCATCGACGACGAGGAGGTACTCGCGGAGATCGCGGCCCATCACCGCCTCGCGCCGATCCGCGCCGCCGCTGCGGAACGCGTGGTCTCGGAGGACGCCCTGCGCCGCGTCGCCCGAGGCGCTCGCGAGCGCGACAAGGAGGTCTCCCGCAGGGTCCGCGAACGGCTCGACGCCCTCCGCGACGCCCGTGCGGAGGGAGAGGCGGCGGCGGCCCGCATCGAACAGCTCGCCGGCGAGGCGACACCGCTCGCCACGACCGAGGACACGGCCCACCTGGCCGAGCGCCTGGCTCTCCTGCGCCGCCACCGCGACGAAGCGCTCGAGAAGCTCGCGGCGACGACGCCCGTACTCGCGCGTTTCGGCCTCGAGGCCCTGCCCGCCCCTGCTGCGCTGACCCGGCTCGACGAGGCCCTGGCCGCCGTCGACCTGCGCCTCGAGAGCGAGCAGGCAGCCCTCGCCGCGCAGCAGGCGGCCGACGCCGCGGCCGAGGCGCGGCGCGGCGAGCTGGATGGCCTGGTCGACGCCCTCGAGGTCCTCCTCGGTCAGGTCGACGGGCGCATCGCCGCAGGCGGCGCCGTGAGCGCCGAGCGCGGTCCACTGCTGTCGGCGCTCGAGGTGGAAGACGCGCGCTGGCGCGATGCCACGGACGCGGCGCCGGCTCCGGAGGACGTCACGACTCGCCGGCGCGAGCTGCGCGACCGCCTGGACGCGCTCGCGCTGGCCTTCGACGCGTGGCTCGCGGCCGGCGAAGCCCCGGCCCCGGAACCGGTGCCGGAGATCGAGGAACGATTGCCGCGCACCCGCGCCGAAGCGGACGCGTACTGGCCGCGGCGCGATCTGCTGCGTGCGCGCCTCGGCCTCCTAGACGGCTGGCTGGGTCAGTGCGGCTGGCCCGACGCCTGCGCCGCCCCGGCTCCGCTCGCACGGGTGCGCGAGGAGCGCGACGCCGTAGCCACTGCCGTCACCGCCCTCGACGACGCGGAACGGCGCCTCGGGGAGCGCGTCGGCAAGCTCACGACGCGCATGGAGCGCGCCCTCGAGGCGAAGAAGCTCGGGCCCGTGCTCGGCATGCAGCGTGACCTGAAGCGACAGCTCGAGACCCTGCCTGCCGTGAACGAGCGGCTCGCACAGCGCGTGGAGGCCCTCGAACAGGGCATCGACGAACTCCGGGACTGGGAGTACTTCGCGACGGCGCCGAAACGCGAAGCGCTCTGCGAGGCGATGGAGCAACTCGCGGAAGCCGAGGACGTCGAAGGACCCGCGCGCGCCGAGCAGGTCAAGAGCCTGCGCACCGAGTGGAACGGCCTCGGCCCAGTCCGTGGCGACGAGGGTGCCGCGCTGGCGGCCCGCTTCGACGCGGCAGCCGAGAAGGCCTTCGCACCGGCCCGCGTCCACTTCGAGGCCGCCGCCGCGCGCCGCGCCGAGAACACGGAGCAGAGGCGCCGGATCTGCGACGAGCTGGAGCAGTTCCTCGAGCGCTGCGACTGGGCCGCTGCGGACTGGAAGGCCGTGGAACGGATCTATCGTTCCTCGCGCGACGACTGGAAGCGCTTCGAGGACGTGGACCGCGACGGCCGCGCGCTCGGCAAGCGCTACCACAAGCTCACACGTACGCTGAAACGGCAGCTCGAACAGCGCTGGCAGGCCAACATCGCCCGCAAGGAGGCGCTGGTGGCCTCCGCCCGCGCCCTGGTCGTCGACGGCGTACCCGTGCCCGAGTCGGCGAAGCAGGCGAAGGCGCTGCAACAGGAATGGAAGACCGTCGACATCACCCCGCGCAGTGTCGACCGCACGCTCTGGCAGGACTTCCGAGCCGCCTGCGATGCGGTCTTCCAGGGCATCTCGAACCAGCGCGACGAGGCGAAGGCGTCCCATGCCGCCAGCCGCGAACCGCTGCTGGCGGCGACGCGTGCCTACGGCGAGGCGCTCGAGGCCCTGCGCGCCCGGGGTGCCGACGCGCTGCAGGCGGCGGATTTCTCCGCTCTGCCGGAGCAGTCCCTGCGCGACGCCATGGACGCCCTCGGCCGCGGCAACGTGCCGCCACCGGAACGCAAGAAGACGAACGATGCCCTGCGCGCAGCGAAGGACCTGCTCGGCGAGGCGCGGCGCCTGCGCCAGGTGTCGCGGGCGAACGCGAGGCGCGCGGCCCTGCGCACGGCCCTCGAGTACGACGTCGCGCGCACGGAAGCGGAGGCGAACGGAGGTGCGGCACCGGCGCCACCGCCGGACCTCACGGCCAGCTGGCGCGAGGCGCTCGCGCGCCGGGACGGCGGCCGCGCCGACGACGGCGAACGCCGTGGCGCATGCATCGACCTGGAGCTCGCGCTCGGCTGCGAGAGCCCGGCGGAGGACGCGGAGCTGCGCCTGCGGCGCCAGGTCGAGCTGCTCAACTCCGGCATGCGCGGCGAGAGCGCCGCACGGGACGACGATGCGCGCATCGAGGCCGCCGTCGCGACCCTCCTCGCCTGTCCCGGTGGCGGCGCCGACAGCGTGGCCTTCGCCCGGCGTGCCCGAGCGGCCCTAGACGCGCCGAAACGCGACTGATGCGGGCACCGCCGTGATCGAGGACGTCGTCGTGTCCTGCCCCTACTGCGGAGAGCCCTTCGGCACCCTCGTCGACGGCAGCGCCGCCCTCGACGGGGAATTCGGCGCCGACTACTTCGAGGACTGCGCCGTCTGCTGCAGGCCGATCCGCTTCCTCGCGAGCTTCGACGCAGCCGGACGGCTCTCTTCCCTGGAGACGCTCACGGACTCGGACTGATCGGCCGCTGGCCGACGACCCGGCGCGGTCGGGAGCAGCAGCGCCACGGCGGCACCACCAAGATCGGAGACCCCGATCTCGAGCGTGCCGCCATAGGCAGCGACGAGTTCCGCGACGACCGCGAGGCCGATGCCCTGCCCCGCCTTCGCGGTGTCGGCGCGCGCCCCGCGCGCGAGCACGTCGCCGCGCAGTGCCTCCGGCACGCCCGGCCCGTCGTCCTCGACACACAGGCGGACCTCGCCGCGCTGCGGTTCGGCGCGGATGCGCACCTGCGCCTCGCCGTACTTGCAGGCGTTCTCCAGGAGATTGCCGAGAACCTCGTAGAGATCGCGCTCGTCCACGGAGACGACGATGTCCTCGTCGACGTCGACGGCGATCGTCAGAGAGCGGTCGGCGTGGAGACGTTCGAGGCCGGCGGCGATGCGCCGCGCCGCCTCGGCGACGGGGGTCCGGGCGCCGGCGAGAGGGTTGCTGCCGACGCTCGCCCGCTGCAGATGATGGCCGACGATGGTGTCCATGCGATCGATCTGACCGCCCGCATCGGCGATCGCGCGCTCGCCACCATCGGCGAGCGCATTGCGGAGGATCGCGAGCGGCGTCTTCAGACTGTGGGCGAGATCGTCGAGGGTGTTGCGGTAGCGCTGCTGGCGGGCGCGCTCGTGATCGATGAGCAGGTTCAGGTTCCGCGTCAGGCCCTCGAGCTCCTCGGGCCAGGCGCCCTCCAGACGGGCGAGATCGCCGCGCTCGATGCGCTCCACCTCCCGCTCCACCCGACGCAGCGGACGCATGGCGAGCGCGAGCACCACGAGCTGGAGCGCGAGCAGCGCCGCACCGGCGCCGCCGAGCAGCGTGTAGAGCGTGCGCCGGAAGCCCCGCGTCTCGGCGATGAAGGGCGCCTGTGCCGTGCTCACCCAGAGCGTGTAAGGCGCGTCGCCCTCCGGCCCCTCCCAGAGCACGCCGAAGCCGTAGAGATAGAGAGCCTCCTCCGCCTCCACGCCATTGGTCTCGAACACCGTTCCCCCCGGAGGCAGGGGTTGGCCGCGATCGTCCGCGTGGCGATGAGAGGCCTCGCTGCGCGAGGTCCAGATCGGATCGCCTTCCGCGTTCAGGAGCCGCGCGTAGAGACCGGAACCGGGCTGGTTGAAGCGCGGTTCGGGCAGCGCCGGCGGCAGGGACAGCTCACCGTCCACGAGCTCCGCCGTACCGAGCAGGCCCAGCACGCGCAGCCGCAGCTGCTCACGGGCGCTGTCCTCGATGCTCGCCCGGAAGGCGCGATCGAGCACCAGACCCGTGGTCGACAGGAACGCCAGCAGCACGAGGCCCGCGGCGAGGCCGAGGCGGGCCCGGATGGACAGCGGCGAAGCCCGGCTCATGGATCGGGGGCGAAGCGATAGCCCTGACCGCGGACCGTGGTGATGGGTTTCGTTTCGCCGGAAGGGTCCAGCTTCTTGCGCAGGCGCCCGACGAAGACCTCGATGACGTTGGAGTCGCGCTCGAAGTCCTGCGCGTAGAGGTGCTCCGTCAGCTCCGTCTTCGAGATCACCTTGTTCGGATGCAGCATGAGGTACTCGAGCAGGTTGTACTCGAAAGCCGTGAGTTCGACGAGTTGGTCCTCGACGCGCACTTCCTTCGTGTTGGTGTCGAGGGAGATGGGCCCGTGACTGATCGCCGCACTCGCGAAGCCCGCGGCGCGGCGCACGAGCGCACGAATGCGCGCCACGAGCTCCTCGTAGTGGAAGGGCTTGGCGAGATAGTCGTCGGCGCCCGCCTCGAGCCCCGTGACCTTGTCCTGCCAACCGTCGCGGGCCGTGAGGACGAGCACCGGGAAGGCGCGGCCGTCCTCTCGCAGCCGCCGGATCAGGGACAGGCCATCGAGTTCCGGCAGGCCGACGTCGACGACGGCGACGTCGAAGTCGTACTCGCTGCCCATCCAGAGGCCCTCGCGGCCGTCGCCGGCGACGTCCACCACCATGCCTTCGCCGCGCAGGTGCGCCGCGAGCTGCTGCGCCAGGGTCGCCTCGTCCTCGACGACGAGGACCCTCACGGCGTGCGTCCGCGCCGATCGATCACCGCACCCGTGCGCGCCTCCACGAAGAGTGTCTTCACGCGCCCGGACTCGAGCAGGATCTTCACGCGATAGCCCCGACGGCCGTCCTGCTCCGCCGGCGAGATCGAGATGACCTGCCCGCCGAAACGATCCTGGGCGCGGCTCGCGGCGTCGTTGATCGAGAGCACCGGCGGGGGGCGCCGGCCCTGCTCCAGCAGGTCGATCGCCGCGACGAGCCAGTCGCCGCCGACCTCGGCGCGTGCGGGCAGGGCGAGTACACCGAGCAGCAGGCAGGCCGCGGCGTTCGCACCGCGCGCCGGAAAGCGCTTCTCCGCCTGCCTCGACTTCACCACCACCTCCGTCCGGAACCGACGCCGGAGGCGCCGCGACATCCGGAAGTCTAGCTCAGCACCGGGTACGGGCTCACTCGAACGGCTGCGGCCCGGCGCCATCCTGGAGCGCATGGTGCGCGCGGCGGACTGAATCGGCGATGAACCGGAAGCGACCCTCTTCCTGGTTGCCGGACCACCGGACCCCGGGGGTCACGGCCGGCCGGCGCGCCCCGAGACGGCGACGACGGCGTGCCCCGCGTCGAGATCCAGGCGCAGGTCCGCCTGCTCGGGCAGGGTCGCGAGCTGATGTCGGGTCACGCGCTCGTAGTGGGCGACGAAGCGTGCGATGGCCGCGTCGTCCATGCCGGCGCCGACGGTCGCCCGCAGCCGGGCCTCCTGTTCCCCGCGCCAGCGCAGCACCGCCGCGAAGTCCGGCACCTTCAGCATGACGAGGCCGTCGAGGCGGGCGAAGAGCGCGGCATAGGGCCCCGCGAGCTGTTCGTTCACGTAGCGGCGCCAGGTGCCTTCGGCATCCTCCGCCGCCTCGAGCGCGTTGCAGGGGGCGACGAGGGCGGCGTCCGCTTCGGCGGAGGCCCCCACGCACCAGCCCTCGAAGATCACCACGTCGACGGGCGCCGCAACCCGTTCCCAGTCGCCTTCCGGACGACGATCGTCGACGGCCTTGTCGAAGCGTGGCACCCGGACCGGTGCCGAGCGCTCCGGGTCCGTGAGCGCGTCGAGCAGCGCCATACCGAGCCGCACGTCGTGCGTACCGGGCACGCCGCGGGTCGCCAGCAGCGGATGCACCTGCCTGGCGAGCGCCGCGCGTTCGGCGCGCGTGAGGTAGAGATCGTCCAGGGAGAGGACCAGCACCCGCAGGCCGAAGAGGTGCGTGAGGGCCTCACGGGCGAGCGCGGACAGCGTCGACTTGCCGCTGCCCTGCCCCCCGTTCAGACCGACGAGCAGCCCCGGTGCGCCGCGCGCTGCCCGCCGATGGGCGATCCAGGCGGCGAGCAGCACGCCGTGCACGGCGAGTTCGACGCGGCGCCCGTTTTCCAGATGCAGCGGCCGGTCCGGTCCCGGCGACGCATCGAGGGCCAGGGCGCGCGCCACCGCGGCCTCCATGTCCAGGGCCCGCAGCGGCGCCGGCCAGAGGCTCGCGGCGAGTTCCGCGCTGCGGCGTCGAGCGTCGGGGCGCGCTGCGGCGGACTCCTTCACGGCGTCGACCTCAGGGGACCGGACGCACGAGGAGCGCGTCGAATTCGCCGAGCACGTCGATGAGCGCCTCCACACCTCGACCCGCGAACTCCACCTCGGCCAGCGGGCGAATGGCGCACTCGGTCGGTAGCGGCGCGCCATGCTCGAGCAAGGCCGCCATGCGCGGCAGCAGCACGAACTGGAGCCAGCCGGTCAGATCGAGGGCGTCGCGGGCGAAGGGCACCTCCGAGGCGAGTGCCTCCGGGCCGGGCGGCAGATCGGCCCAGAGGCCGGCCCTGCGCAGCTCCGTCTCGATCGAGAGCAGCAGATCCGCCACGCGCGCGTAGCGTTCGACGTCGTCGGGCATCGTCTGAGCGGATTCCTTAAACTCTGTGGTC
Organism: Pseudomonadales bacterium; assembly: GCA_036351675.1. Lineage (GTDB taxonomy): Bacteria > Pseudomonadota > Gammaproteobacteria > Pseudomonadales > Azotimanducaceae > JAZBPO01. The sequence goes on along the minus strand of JAZBPO010000209.1, from coordinate 11,144 downwards.
CGGATCGGGCGCCGGCGTGAGTGCCGAGTGCCCCGACCGACGCACCCGAACGAAGTTACCCGACCCCCGCGCCGGCCGCGAGCCACGCTGCCGGCGCCGGTCACCCGCAGGAGTACGCAGGACCGTGACGTTCCCCCGAAGCACCGCCAGGTACACCCCGAGCCTCGCGACCACGCTGCTCGCCGCCCTCTTCGTCGTCGCCTGTGCCGGCGCGCCCGCTCCGGCCACGGCCCCCACGTCGGAGTCCGTCGCGAGCGGCCCAATCGTCCCCGCCACCAGCGCCATCGACGACCGGTCCTATCGCGCCTTCGAACTCGAGAACGGGCTGGAGGTGCTGGTGATCTCCGACCCGGCCACGGACAAGGCCGCGGCCGCGCTCGCCGTCGAGGTCGGCAGCTTCGACGAGGACGACGACCGCCTCGGCCTCGCGCACTTCCTCGAACACATGCTGTTCCTGGGCACGGAGAAGTACCCGGATCCCAACGAGTACGGTGAGTACATCGCCGCGCGCGGCGGCTCCCGCAATGCCTACACGGCCCTCGATCACACCAACTACTTCTTCTCGATCGCCGCCGACGAGCTCTATGGCGGCCTCGACCGCTTCGCCCAGTTCTTCGTCGCGCCCCTGTTCACCGCGGAGCTCGTGGATCGCGAGAAGAACGCCGTGCACAGCGAGTACCAGATGCAGCTGCGCGACGACGGCTGGCGCACCTACATGACGCAGAAGCGTGCGCTCAACCCCGAGCATCCCGGCTCGCGCTTCACCATCGGCAGCCTCGAGACGCTGGCGGACAGCGAGGGCAGCAGCGTGCGCGAGGACCTCCTCGAGTTCTACGCGGATCACTACACGGCCGAGCGCATGGCGCTCGTGCTGCTCGGTCGCGAGGAGCTGGACACGCTCACCGCCTGGGCCGAGGAACTGTTCTCGCCCGTTCCGAGCCGGCCCGTGGAGCCGGACCCGGCACCCGTACCCGTCTACGCAGCGGAGGACCTGCCGAGCCTCATGCGCATGCAGCCCGTCAAGGAGCGCCGCGTACTCGAGCTGTCCTTCGCCCTGCCCGCGACGGATCCGGTCTACCGGGTCAACCCCGGCGGCTACCTTTCGAACCTGATCGGCCACGAGGGCGAAGGCAGCCTGCACGCGCGCCTCACGGAACTCGGCTGGATCGAGTCGCTGGCGGCGAGTTCGAGCCGCTTCGGAAAAGACGCGGGCATGCTCGGGATCACGATCGAACTCACGGAGTCCGGCCTCGAGAACTGGGAGCGCATCGGCGAGTTCGTGTTCGCCTATCTCGAGCAGCTTCGCGACGGTGGCGTGGCGCAGTCGCGCTACGAGGAGCAGTCGCGCCTGGCGGAACTCGCCTTCCGCTATCGAGAGAAGAGCGACGCCTTCGGCTACGTCAGCTCGCTCGCGAGCAACATGCTGGTCTACCCGACGGAGGACGTGATCCGCGGACCCTATGTGCTCGACGAGTACGACGAGGACCTGATCGACGACTTCCTCGACAGACTGCGACCGGAGTTCGCCCAGGTGGCCCTCATCGCGCCGGATCTCGAGACGGATCGCGTCGAGCGCTGGTTCGACGTACCCTATGCCGTCGAGCCCCTCGATCCCGCGGTGCTCGCGCGCTGGCAGCAGCCCGAGGGCGATCCGGCGGTGACGCTGCCCGCGCCCAATCCCTTCGTCCCCGAAACGCTGGAGTTGCTGGCCGACGGCGCCGCCGTCCCCGAGCGCCTGGCGACGGAGGATGCGCTGGAACTCTGGCATCTGCGCGACACGGAGTTCGGCGCGCCGCGGGCACGGATGCGCGTGGAACTGCGTACCGATCGTGCGAGCGCATCACCGGAGGACGCCGTCGCAGCCCGCCTCTATGCACGCCTCGTCATGGACGCGCTCAACGAGTACGCCTACCCGGCACGCCTCGCAGGCCTGTCCTTCGGCCTCTATCCCGCAGGCAATGGTCTCGCGCTCTCCGTCGGCGGCTTCGACGACAAGCTCGACGAACTCCTCGAACGCGTCGTGGTGACCATGGCGACGCTGGAGATCCGCGAAGAGCGCTTCGAGCAGTTCCGCAGCGAGCTGATCAAGGACCTGCGCAACAGCCGCCAGGACCGGCCCTACCAGCAGACCATCGCGGAACTGCGGCGCGTACTCGAGGACCCGGCCTGGACCCTCGAAGCACTCATCGCCGCCGCCGAGGCCACGGAGCCCGCGGACATCGAGCGCTGGGTCGTCGACGCCCTGGACCGACCGGAGGTGCTGGCGTTCGTGCACGGCAACGTCACGGCGGAGCGTGCGCGGACGCTCGCGGGCGCCGTGGCGAGCGGACTCGCGCTCGACGCCGACGCGGCCCCGGCGACGCCGGAGGCGATCGTGCGCCTCGGCGCGAACGGGCCGTCGCGACGCCATGTCGAGGTGGAGCACGGCGATGCGGCCCTCACGCTCTACGTCCAGGGCCGCGACCAGAGCTGGGCGGAGCGGGCACGTTTCGGGCTGCTCGCACACATGATGAGTGCACCCTACTTCAACGATCTGCGCACGGAACGCCAGCTCGGCTACGTCGTCACCGCTCAGCCGTGGATCCAGGCCAACACACCGGGCGTCATCTTCCTGGTGCAGTCGCCGGTCGCGCCCGCGAACGCCATCGAGGCCGCGACGGCAGCCTTCCTGGACAGCTTCCGGGCCGACCTCGCCACCATGAGCGAGGCGGAATTCGAGGCCGAGCGCGCCGGTCTGCTGTCGAGCGTGCTGGAGGCCGACAAGAACCTCGGGGACCGCAGCAACCGGCTCTGGACCGATCTCGACGCGGGCCTGGAGACCTTCGATTCGCGCGAACGCGTCGCCGAGGCCATCGAGTCGCTCGATCTCGCGGCGCTGCGCGCCTTCGCCGACGAGTTCGCGGAACGCTTCGAGACCGGACGCCTCGCGGTCTGGACCCGCGGCGCCTTCCCGGACACGGAGCGACCCGCGGGTGCGGAGATCACCGACCTCGCGGCCTTCAAGGCCGCCCGGGGACGCTTCTCGCAACAGGGCATCGGCGGCGCCGGTAGCAGCCGATGACGGTGCTGCGCGCGGATCTCTCGCGGCGCGTCCGCGACAACCTGCGCGACGGCGCCTCGCACCTGGCGCGTGTCGCCCTCGAGTCGCTCGCCGCCTACGCGGACGTGGAAGCCGAGGACGTCGACGAACTGCGCCGGGAACTCGTCTCCTTCGCCGACGAGCTCGCGGCCGTGCGCCCGAGCATGACCGCGATCCACAACCTCGTCGCCCGCTGGCGCACCGGGGTCGCCGAGTTCGAGGGTGATCTGGAGGCGCTGCGGGCCTACGCACGGACCCAGGCCAACCAGGTCCGCACCTGGGCCGACGCGGCGACGGACGCCACGACGCGCAACGTCATCGCCTCGCTCGGCGACCGCCGCCGGCTGATGACGCACTCCATCAGCTCGACCGTTTCGCGGACGCTGCTGCGCATGCCGCGCAAGGGGCTCGACGTGGTGGTCACCGAGTCACGGCCCGCGCTGGAAGGCTGGAACCTGGCCTCGACGCTGGCGCGGGACGGCGTCGCGGTCACCTACATCACGGATGCCCAGATGGGCCTGTTCGTGAAGGAAGTCGACGCGGTCCTGATCGGCGCCGACGCACTGCTCCCGGACGGATCCGTCGTGAACAAGTCGGGTACCTATCTGCTGGCGCTGGCGGCCCGGGAAGCGGGTGTACCGCTGTTCGTCTGCGCGGAGAGCTTCAAGTGCACACAGGGGCCGGCTTCGGAGGTCGTGCTGGAGGAGAAATCCGGCTCCGAACTGCGCCCGCCGCCGGTTCCCGGCATCCGCACCCGCAACATCTACTTCGAGGTGACACCGGCCGCCCTCGTGACCGACTGGCTCTCCAACGAACCGCTCTCGGAGCGCTTCCGTCGCTGAGCGTGCCGCGCGGGCTCAGGCCGTCGCCGCGCGCGACGTCCCGGAACCGCGCTGCGCCGTTTCGCCGAGAACACGCCGGAACGGCGGCAGCACGTCCAGGATCTCGCGCCCGTAGCGGCGCGTGGTCAGGCGCGGGTCGAGCAGCGTCACGCGCCCGCTGTCCCGCTCCGAGCGCATGAGACGGCCGCAGGCCTGCTTCAGGCGCAGCGCCGCGTCCGGCACGCTCACCTCCATGAAGGGGTTCCGCCCCTGGCTCTCGAGCCACTCCGCGAGTGCCGCCTCGACCGGGTCGTCCGGTACGGCGAAGGGCAGTTTGGTGATGATCACGTGGCGACAGTAGTCGCCGGGCAGGTCGATGCCCTCGGCGAAGCTGGCGAGGCCGAAGATCACGCTGCCTTCGCCGGCGTCGATGCGCGCCCGGTGGTCGACGAGAATGCGGTGCTTGGTCGCGGTCGCCTGGCTGAGTACGCGACCGAGCAGCGCCGGCGGGAGCGCCCCGGTCACCCGGTCGAGCTGGCGCCAGGACGTGAAGATGACGAGCGTGCCTTCCTCCGGGTCGACGAGCTGCGGCAGCAGCCGCGCCACCTCGTCCGCATGGGCGTCGGCCTGACCAGGGTCCGTGCGCATGCGCGGGACCGCGAGGACCGCCCGCTCCGCATAGGGGAAGGCAGAGGGCGCGGAGACGTAGCGGCTCCCCGCGGGGATGCCCGTGCGTTCGGCGAACCGCTGGAAGCCTCCGGTCGTCGTCAGCGTCGCGGAAGTGACGACCGCTGCGAAGCAGCGTTCCCAGAGCACCTCCGTGAGCGACGCCGCGGCGTCGAGGGGCGACGCCTGGAACTCCAGGTCCAGGCTCGTATCGGCGTCGGCGCGCTCCGCGCGCGCCACCCAGCGGGCATGCACGGCGCCACCGGGCTCCGCCGCGAAGTCGCTCCAGAGCGCCCCGGCGCCCTCGATGCGACCGAGCTGCTGCGCGAGCGCGGTCAGCCAGGCCTCCGTCTCCTCCCGGGCGGCGCCCTCCCCGGCGTCCTCCGCGCGCTCGCGCAGGTGCTCGATGGCGAGCTCCAGCGCCGCAGCGAGCTCCGCATGACCGCGCGCGAGCTCGCCGGCGAGCGTTCGCAGTTCCGGACCGACCTCACCGAGCGGAAAGCGATGGGTCGGCCGCTGGCCGGCGCGCCTCGCACCGTGCTCCGCCAGGCCCGGCAGGGCCTCGCCGAGATCCAGGGCCCGGCGCAGGCCCTCACGCAAGGGCTCGCCCAGCACGGCGGCACGCTGCGCCGCCTCGACCAGCAGCCCGTCGCGGCTCGAGCGCTGCGCCAGCGTGCCGAGCAGGCGCTCGACGCCTTCCACGTTGCCGATGCCGGCGAGCGCACGCGCGAAGCGGCGCAGATGCCCGAGGGCCTTGTCGGCGAGGTGGTGACCCTCGTCGAAGACGTAGACCGTCTCCTCCGGCGCCGGCAGCACGGCGCCGCCACCGAGGGCGAGATCGGCGAGCACGAGATCGTGGTTGGCCACGATCACGTCGGCCTGCTGCACGCGCTCGCGAGCGAGGAAGTAGGGGCACTGACGGAAGAAGCCGCACTTCGGTCCGGTACAGCCGCGATGGTCCATGGTCGCGCCGGCCCAGGCGCGATCGTCGACGGCGCGTTCCCAGCTCTCCCGGTCGCCGTCCCAGCTGCCCTGCGCGAGCGCCCCGAGCATGTCGCCGTAGACGGCACGTTCGACGACGCTCGGCGCAGCGGCGGCTTCGAACAGCTCCCCGGGCAGCATCTCGCCCGTGTCGCCGGAGACGTGCCGGTCGAGGCGGGCCGGACAGGCATAGCGTCCCCGGCCCTTGGCGAGCGCGAAGCGGAACGCGAGAGGGGTCCGCTGCAGCAGATCCGGCAGATCGCGCGTCACCAGCTGGTCCTGCAGCGCGACCGTCGCCGTCGCGACCACGAGCTTGAGGCCCCGGACCTTCGCCACGGCGGCGCCACCGAGGACGTAACCCACGGTCTTGCCCGTACCCGTGCCGGCCTCCACCACGCAGACGTGCGGCGCCTCGCCCGGGACGCGGGCGCCCTCCTCGTCCTGCTCGACACCAGCGACGGTGCGGGCGATCTCGGCGATCATGAGCCGCTGCCCGCGCCGCGGCGCGAACTCCCGCGAGGCGAGCCAGGCACGGTAGGCCGCCTGGATCTGCTCCCGGAGCGCCACGTCGAGGACGCTCTCCTGGGCGCTGTCCGGTGCCGTGCTCATGGGCCGAGTATAATCGGGGGATCCCTCGCCGGGCGCGGAGATCGCCTCCGCATCCGTCCGACGGCGCGCGCATGTGCGTACGCTTCGCGCGCGACCTCGCGACCGTCCACGACCCTGGAGAAGCTCATGCTCCGCAGCTCCGCATCGCGGCTCGCCATCCTCGCCGCCCTCCTGATCCTCGGTGTCTGCGCCCGCGCCGAGCCGGACGTCGGGCACCTGCGGGTGCCTGCGGGTTTCGCGGTCGAACTCGTCACGGACGAGCTCGCGAACGCGCGCCAGCTCCAGCTCGGCGCCGACGGCACGCTGTTCGCGGGCACCCGCAGCGACGGTCGCGTCTGGGCCTGGCGTGACGGCAGGGCCCACGCGATCGCCGAGGGCCTGACCATGCCGAGCGGCATCGCCCTGCGCGACGGCGATCTCTACATCGGCGCCGTGGACACGATCTATCGCCTCGACGACATCGAGGCACGCCTCGAGGATCCGCCGGCCCCGGTCGTCGTCACGGCCGAGCTCCCGAGCGACGGCCATCACGGCTGGAAGCACCTCGAGTTCGCCCCCGACGGAACGCTCTGGGTCCCGGTCGGCGCGCCCTGCAACATCTGCGAGCCCGACGCGCCCTACATGTCCCTGTTGCGCATGGACGCCGACAGCGGCGCCTGGACCATCGCGGCGCGCGGAATCCGCAACACGGTCGGCTTCGACTTCGACCCGGCGACCGGCGCACTCTGGTTCACGGACAACGGCCGCGACTGGCTCGGCGACGACACCCCGCCCTGCGAACTCAACCGCCTCGATCCGCAGGCCACCGCTGTTCCGCACTTCGGCTATCCCCACGTGCACGGACGCGACGTGATCGATCCGGAGTTCGGCGCCGGGCGCTCACCGGCGGAGTTCGTGCTGCCGGAACACGAGTTCGGCGCGCACACGGCGCCGCTCGGCGTGGCGTTCTACGACGGCGCCAGCTTTCCGCCCGCCTACGCCGGCGCGCTGTTCGTGGCCCAGCACGGTTCCTGGAACCGCAGCAGCAAGGTCGGCTATCAGGTCGTCGTGGCGTTCCTGGAGGACGGTGAAGTCCGCCGAGTGGAGCCCTTTCTGACCGGTTTTCTCGACGGCGAGCGCGTCCGGGGCCGCCCCGTGGACGTGCTCGTGGACCACGACGGCAGCCTCCTCGTCTCCGACGATCAACAGGGCGCGGTCTATCGCGTCCGCTGGGTCGGCGAGACCATCACCGCACGCTGACGGGCCATCGCACAGGAGCATCCCATGAGTCCCTTCGCCGCACTCTTCGAACCGTTCAGGCTCGGCGAGCTCCAGCTACCCAATCGCATCGTCATGGCGCCCATGACGCGGCAGAAGAGTCCGGACCGGACGCCGGGCGCAGACGTCACCGAGTACTACGCGAAGCGCGCACGCGGCGGTACGGGACTCATCATCACGGAGGGCACGACGCTCTCGGACCCGGCCTCGAGTGGATCGAACGCCATTCCCGCGCTCGCCGGCGAGCCATCGCTCGACGGCTGGCGGCGCGTCGTCGATGCCGTCCATGGAGCGGGCGGCCGCATCTTCCCGCAGATCTGGCACGTCGGCGTGCTGCGCAAGCCCGAGGAGTCGGGACGGCCGGACGTGCCGACGGTAAGCCCCTCCGGACTGTTGCTGCCCGGCAAGACGCGCGGCGAAGCCATGACGGAGGCACGCATCGCCGAGACCATCGAGGCCTTCGCCGAGGCCGCTGCGAACGCGAAGGCCGTGGGCTTCGACGGCATCGAGTTGCACGGCGCCCACGGCTATCTCATCGATCAGTTCTTCTGGGAAGGGACCAATCGGCGCGACGATGGCTGGGGCGGCGACATGGTCGGGCGCACGCGCTTCGCCTGCGACATCGTGCGCGCCTGCCGCCGGGCCGTGGGACCGGCCTTCCCCATCGTGCTGCGCTTCTCGCAGTGGAAACAGCAGGACTACGACGTGAAGCTGGCGCCGACCCCGGAGGCCCTGGACGCCTTCCTGGCGCCGCTGACGGAGGCGGGCGTGGACGTCTACCACTGCTCCACGCGGCGCTACTGGGAGCCGGAATTCGAGGGCTCGGACCTGAACCTGGCGGGCTGGACGAAGCGGCTGTCGGGGAAACCGACGATCACGGTCGGCTCCATCGGTCTGGATCAGGACTTCGTCTCCACCTACGCCTCGGCCGACACGATCGGCACACGGGGCATCCAGGATCTCGTCGCGCGGCTCGAGCGCGGCGAGTTCGACCTCGCCGCGGTGGGCCGAGCGCTCGTCGCGAATGCCGACTGGGCGAACCAGGTCCGCGCGGGAGCGCTCGAGGGCCTGTCGACCTACGACCGGGGCATGCTCGCGGAACTCGTCTGAGGCCGCCGACGCGAACGCAGGCCGAGGTCGGCCCTCGGGGTCAGTCGATCAACTCCGGAAACGCCGCCGGCGGGTGCCGGTGGCCCGTCGCCTGCTCGTAGGCATGGGCGTACTGAATGAGCCGCCCGTCCTCCCAGCGCCGGCCGAGGAGCTGCAGGCCCGCGGGCAGCGTGCCGCCGCGCGTGTAGCCCATGGGCACGTTGAGCGCCGGCATGCCCGTGGCCGGCGCCACGAGCTGGCTGTTGTCGCCGCGATAGTCCTCGTTGCCGCGATCGAGCGCCGCCGGCGGCCAGCGCCAGCCCGGGTAGGCGAGCGCCGCCACACCGGCCACGTCCATGGCCTCCGTGACGTCCGCGAGAAAGGCCTGCCGCCCCGGATGGTCGGCGAAGTCGGGACACGGGGGCTCGGCTTCCGCAGGGTAGACGTCGAGCGGCCCGCTGGAGAAGAATTCCAGCGGCCCCTCGTTGCCGGGGACGTGCTCGCCGCGGGCGAGGACCTCGCGCACGTCGAGGAACGTCGGGTCGTCGAGCGTGCGCAGGTAGTTCGCGAGGTCGAAGCGGAAGCGGTTGCAGAAGTAGTCGGCCTCCAGATGCTCCGCCAGGCGGGGGATCTCCACCGCATCCACGATCGTCGCCCCTGCCCGCTCGAGGTCTTCGAGGGCCGCTTCGAACAGCTCGAGGATCTCCGGATCCGTGTCGTCGGCGGGCGCGAGCGCGCGCAGCACGCCGATGCGCGCCCCCTTCAGGCCATCGGCGCGCAGGCGCGCCGTGTAGTCCGCCTCCCGGCGGGCGTCCGCGGCCGCCGTGTAGGGGTCGGCCGGATCCGTACCGGCGATGACGTCGAGGAGCAGTGCGCCGTCGGCCACCGTGCGCGTCATGGGACCGGCGACGTCGCGGTCGAAGACGAGGGGCACGACGCCGTCACGGCTCGTCAGGCCGAGCGTGGAACGGATGCCGAACAGCGCGAGGTGCGAGGACGGCCCACGGATCGAGTTGCCCGTGTCCGAACCGAGCCCGGCGAGGCCCAGGCTCGCGGCGACACCCGACGCCGTGCCGCCGCTCGAACCCGCCGGTACGTGGTCGAGCGCGTAGGCGTTCGCGGTGGTGCCGTAGGAGGAGCTGACGGTCTGGCGGGGACTGAAGGCCCACTCCGCCATGTTGGTCTTGGCGAGCACGATGGCGCCGGCCTCGCGCAGGCGGCGCACCATGAAGGCGTCGTCCGGGGCCACGGAGCCCGCCAGCGCCGAGGACCCGGCCGTGGTCGGCAGCCCGGCCGTGTCGAAATTGTCCTTCACGAGCAGCGGCACGCAGGCGAGGCGACCCACGGCCTCCCCCTTCGCGAGCCGTGCGTCGACGGCAGCCGCCTCGGTGAGCGCGTCGGGATTCACCACCGTGATCGCGTTCAGCCCGGTCGGAGCATCGTAGGCGGCGATGCGATCGAGATGGGCCTGGACGAGTTCGCGGCAACTCGCCTCGCCCGACGCCAGGCGCGCATGGAGTTCGGCGATGGTCAGCTCCACGACGGCCGGTGCCGCTTCGGCCGCGGACGCGGCCAGGCACGTCGCCGCGAACAGCACGGCGGATGTCCATGGGGCTGGGGACCGGGTGCTGCGTGCGCGCGTCGGGGTCGGGACTCTCAAGGGGCGCCTCCGGAGCGGGCGACCGCGTCGCGGTCGGATGCGCCGGAGCATACCGGCCAGCGGCGTCCTCGGCTCGACGCTCGCCGGCCTCCGTTCGTCGCGCGCACCGGCGTCGCCGCAACCGAATGACCGCACCGTGCGTCCAGAGGTCCAGGAGCCGCGCTGATCCTTCGCGGCGAGCACGAGGACGGAACCATGCAAGTGAGCGAAGCATTCATCGCCTTCACGGTCCTGGGTGGGCCGCTGCTGCTCGTGGCCTTCTGGCTCTGGCTGCGCGCCCGGCACCGCCGCGATCTGCTGCAGCTGGCGGACCGCGCCATGGAGAAGGGTCATGCCCTCGACCCGGAGCTCGTGGAGTCGCTGAAGACGAACGCGAGACCCGATCCGGAGCGCGACATGCGGCGCGGCATCATCTACCTGAGCCTCGCGCTCTCCGTCTGCGTGTTCGCGCTGACCGTGGAGGAGGAGGTGCTCCTGGCGCTCGCGAGCTTCCCGGGCTTCATCGGCGTCGCCTACCTGCTGTTCTCCCGGCGCCGCGGCAGCGACGCCGAGCCCGCACCCGCCGAGGCCTGAGCCCTGGACGACGGCGAACAGGAGCTCGTCGCCGCCGCCCGCGCCGGCGACGCGCGCGCCTTCGAGACGCTCGTGCGGCGTCACCAGGGCGCCGTGCGCGCCTGGCTGCGACGCCTGTGCAGGGATGCCGGAGAAGCCGACGAGCTCGCCCAGGACACCTTCGTGCAGGCCTGGCAGAAGCTCGATCGCTTCGAAGGACGGGGTCGGCTGAAGTCCTGGCTGTTCACGCTGGCCTACCGCGCCTTCCTGACGCGGCGCCGGCGCGCCGACCGGGAACAGGAAGTGCTGGACAGCTTCGCGGCCGAGGCCGAGGCCACGACGGACGGCGACGAGGCCCTGCTCGACATCGAACCCATGCTCGCCCGCCTCAGCGCAGCGGGGCGGAACTGCCTGCTCCTGACCCACGCCT
>JAZBPO010000208.1:0-12402 GCA_036351675.1 Pseudomonadales bacterium | reverse complement strand
CCCGCCGCTCCCGGCACGGGCCTCGAAACGGAACGCGGCGCCGCGCGCGTCGCCGTAGGCCTGCCAGCTGCCGCGCTTCATCAGCCAGTGCACCAGGGCACGGCGCGTGAAGGGTAGCAGCAGGGCGAAGCCGAAGCCGTCGGTGACGAAGCCCGGCGTGAGCAGCAGGGCGCCACCGACCGCGAGCGCGAAGCCCTCCATCATCTCCTGCGCGGGCAGCTCCCCCGCGGCCAGGCGCTGCTGACCCCGCAGCAGCGTCGCGAAGCCCTGCTGCCGGAGCAGGGCGACGCCGATCATGGCCGTGAGCGCGACCAGACCGATCGTGGGCAGGGCACCGATCCAGCCGCCGACCTTGATCAGGAGGTACATCTCCACGATCGGCGTGAGGAGGAAGGCCAGGAAGAGGAACTGCACGGGCATCTCCGGTGCGACGGCAGTGCGTCAGAGGACCAGCATGGGCGCGGCGGAGGGGCATCTCAAGCCTGCTGCGACGGACCGGGGCAGGCCCGGGACCGATTCCCGCGACGCGCGCCTCGTGCCAGCGCGGTTGCCAGCCCGTGGCCCGCACCCCACGATGCGCGGCTCGCGCCTCGCCGAGAACGAGCACAGGGCCCGTGAGCACCGAACCGGACAGCAGCGAGCAAGCCGCACCGCGCGAACGCATCCTGCTCGCGGTCGCGGCCATTCCCGCAGGCCGCGTCGCGACCTACGGCGAGGTGGCCCGCGCTGCCGGCCTGCCGGGCCGTGCGCGCTTCGTCGGGCGCGTGCTGCGTGAGCTGCCGGCCGGTTCGCGCATTCCCTGGCACCGGGTGGTGGCCGCCGGTGGTCGCATCGCGCTCCGCGACGCCGGAGCCGACGGCGGACCGCGCGAGCAGCTCGCGCGGCTGCGTGCCGAGGGCGTACCCCTGCGCCCCGGGTCGACGGCGCCGCGTGTCGATCTTCACGCGGCGTCCTGGGCAGCACCCGCATGAGCGCGCCGCGCGAGACCCCGCCGGACGACGCGAGCCGTCGAGCGGCCGGCTGGGGCGATGCCGTTTCCCTCTACCTGGACCGGCGCATCGCGACGATCCTCGCGCTCGGCTTCGCCTCGGGTCTGCCGTCGCCGCTGGTGTTCTCGAACCTGTCGATCTGGCTTCGCGACGAGGGCGTGAGCCGCACGGACATCGGTCTGTTCGCGCTGGTCGCGACGCCCTACGCGATCAATTTCCTCTGGGCGCCGCTCCTCGACCGCCTGCCTCTCCCCTGGCTCACGCGCCGCTTCGGCAAGCGCCGCGGCTGGGCGCTCGCGGCGCAGGGGGTGCTGCTGCTGGCGATCGCCGCCATGGCGTTCACCGATCCTGCCGAAGCACTCCTGCCGGTGGCCCTCGCGGCCCTGGTGATCTCCACGGCGTCGGCGACGCAGGACGTGGTCGTCGACGCCTATCGGGTCGAGATCCTCGAGCCGGCCCGCTACGGCGCAGGCAGCGCCGCCGCGATCTGGGGCTGGCATCTCGGCGGTACGCTCGTCGGCGGCGCCGGAGGGCTCTGGCTCGCCCATGCCTTCGGCTGGCAGAGCGCCTATGCGCTGCTCGCCCTCGCCGTGCTCGTGGGAACGGCAGCGGTGCTCGCCAGCCCGGAACCGGAGCACGTTGCGGACGCGGCGACGGCGGAAGCCGAGCGCACGGGCGCCGAACGCGTCGCGGGCGGACTGCCGCAGGGGCTGCAGGGCGTCGCGATCTGGCTCTACGGTGCCGTGATCGCCCCCCTCGCGGACTTCCTGCGCCGCCGCGGCGCGCTCGTGATCCTGCTCTTCATCTTCGTCTTCAAGCTCGGCGACGCGCTGCTCGGGCGCATGTCCGGCGTCTTCTACCGCGAGCTCGGCTTCGGCCTGGACGAGATCGCGGCCGTCGCGAAGGTCTACGGCCTGGGCGCGAACGCCGTGGGCATCGTGATCGGTGGCTTCATGGTGGCGCGGCTCGGAACCCTGCGCGCCCTGCTGGCGGGCGGGCTCGCGGCCGCGGCGACGAATCTCGCCTATGCGGCCCTAGCGGGCGCCGGCGCCGACGACGCCCTGTTCCGCGTCGCGGTGGTCGCCGACAACTTCACTGGCGGACTGGCGACCGTGGCCTTCGTCGCCTACCTCTCGGGGCTGTGCAACCTCGCCTACACGGCCACGCAATACGCCCTGCTGGCGTCCCTCGGCAATCTCGCGAGGATCTGGTTCTCCGCATCGGCCGGCGCCATGGTGGACGGCCTCGACGGCGACTGGGCGAGCTTCTTCATCATGACCACGCTCGTGGCACTCCTCGGCCTGCCGATCCTCGGCCTGATCATGCGGCGCTATCCGGAGAGCGACGCGACCGCTCGCCCGGAGGGACGAGACGCTCGGCGGGGAGCATGAGCCACGACCTTGACCCGGACCACGAGGCTCCGTAAACAGACCCGGACAACGCCGGCGCGAGGGCGCACGGGCCTGCCGGCATGCCTCGTCGGGCCGGCCCTCCCCGCTCCGATCCGGGCATCGACTCGCCCCTCGGCAGCTGGAACGAGCGTCATGGACTCCGCACTACCGCTCCTCGTCGTCGACGACGCTCGCTTCAGTCGAGCGATCATCACGAAGAGCCTCAAGGAAGCCGGCTTCCGGGACGTGCGTTTCGCCGCCTCGGGTCAGGAGGCGCTCGCGCAGCTGGAGGAACGCCCGGCGGACATCGTCATCTCCGACTGGATCATGCCGGGCATGGACGGTCTGGAACTCACCCGCAGGGTGCGGGAGATGGACGAGATCCTGGACCACTTCACCTACATCATGCTGATGTCCGGCGAAGCCGAGAGCGCGATCGTCGCCGAGGCCTTCGAGCGGGGCGTCGACGACTTCGTGTCCAAAGCGGCCCTCCGCACCCATCTGCTCCCGCGCGTCTGGGCCGCCTGCCGCATCGCCGGCTTCAACAACGGCCTGCTGGCGAGCAATCGCGAACTGCGGGAGCAGATCGCCTCGCTCGAGCGGCGCAACATGATCGACCCGCTCACGGGGCTCGGGAACCAGCGATTCACGGACCGCGCGCTCTCGGACATCCTGCGCCAGGTCGCATCGCGAGGCGGCGCCGCCTGCGTCGTCCTGATCTCGCTCCTCGACTATCCGGAACTCGCCGCGAAGCTCGAGCCGGCCGACGCCAATCGCATCGTGCAGGCCTCGGCGGCACGCCTCGAACAGAGCGTGCGCCCCATGGACGTCGTCACGCGCCCGCAGCCGGACCTCTTCGCCGTACTCATGCACCAGGAGAGCATCGAGAACTGCCGGGCGCACTGCTTCAAGCGTCTCGTGCGCGAGCTGAACACCATCAAGGTGGAGACCATGGCCGGCATTCATCCCGTCAACGTCGCGCTCGCGGTGGGGGCGGCGCACACGAGCGGCGGCATCCCGACGCCGGACGAACTCATCGGCCTCGCCCAGGAGACGCTCCGGACCTCGGAAGGTCCCATCGTCGACTGCGTCTGGGGCTCATGAGCCGCATCAACCGGGTCACCACGCGCGGCGGCGACAGCGGTGAGACGGGGCTCGCGGACGGCACGCGCCTGGCGAAGTCCGCGCCTCGCGTCAGCGCTCTCGGAGACGTCGACGAGACCAACGCCTGCATCGGCCTGCTGCGCGCCGCCCTGCCTGCGGACGATCTGCTGGAGCCGGTGCTCTCGGACCTGCAGCATCGCCTGTTCGATCTCGGCGGCGCGCTCAGCCTGCCCGGTACGGAGGGCTTCGACGGCGACGCGGTCGCCGACCTCGAGGCCGCGCTGGAAGAGCTGAACGCGACGCTCCCGCCGCTGGCCAACTTCGTGCTTCCGGCCGGCGACGAAGCGACGGCACGGGCGCACGTCGCGCGCACGGTCTGCCGACGCGCGGAGCGGACGCTCGTGGCGCTCGCGGACGCGGAGCCGGACCGCGACGACCCTGCGCTGCGGCGCTACCTCAACCGCGCCTCGGACCTGCTCTTCGTCATGGCCCGCGTCCTCGCCCGGCGCTCGGGCGAGGAGATGCTCTGGGCACCGCGGCGCCGCCCCGACTAGAGCAGCAGTCTGCGCACGTCCCCGAGTGCCCGGGCGTACCAGCTCAGGAAACGGCCGGCCTCGGCACCGTTGATCGCCTTGTGGTCGTAGGACAGGCACAGCGGCAGCATGTCCCGCGGCACGAACTCCGTTCCGTTCCAGACCGGCTGTTTCGCCAGCCGCGAGACGCCGAGGATGGCGACCTCCGGCGCGTTCACGATCGGTGTGAAGCCCCGCCCGCCGATGGCGCCGAGACTGGAGACGCTGAAGCAGCCGCCCTGCATGTCCCCGGGTGCGAGCTTCTTCGTGCGCGCCCGCTCGGAGAGATCGGCGATCTCCGCCGCGAGTTCGAAGACGCCTTTCCGGTCCACGTCGCGCACCACGGGGACGAGCAGACCATCCGGCGTGTCCACGGCGAAGCCGACGTGGCAGTACTTCTTGAGCACGTAGTGCTCGCCGTCCGCGGCGAAGGATCCGCCGACGCGGGGGAACTCGCGGAGCGCCGCCGCCGCGACCTTCATGAGGAAGGGGAGCGGCGTGAGCTTGACGCCGGCACGCTCGGCCTCCGGCTTCAGGGACTTCCGGAAGGCCTCGAGCTCCGTCACGTCGGCGTCGTCGAACTGCGTGACGTGAGGCAGATTGAGCCAGGAACGATGCAGGTTGGCGGCGCCGGACTTCATGGTCCGCGACAGGGCGACTTCCTCGACTTCGCCGAACTTCGAGAAGTCCACGGGCGGAAGCGGCGGAATGCCCGTCCCCGAGGCACCCGCCACCGCGGGCGCCGGGGCGCCGGCGAGGGCCGCCTTCACGTAGCCGTGGACGTCCTCCTTCAGCACGCGTCCCTTGTCGCCGGAGCCGGCGACGCGAGCGAGGTCGACGCCGAGTTCCCGTGCGAGCTTGCGTACGGCCGGCCCGGCATAGACGGCGGCTGCGGGCGTCGCGGACGTGGATGCCGACGCGGAAGTCGGCGGCGGCGCGGGGCGTGCCGGAGGCGCAGCTGCGGGTGCAGCAGCAGATTTCGGCGCCGCGTCGTTCTCCGGCGCAGCGGCAGACTCCGGCGTGGCGGTGGCCGCATCGGCAGACCGGATGCGTGCGACGAGTGCACCCTCCTCGACCGCATCCCCCTCCTTCAGCGCGACCTCGAGCACCTCGCCGGCAGCCGTGGCCGGCACCTCCATGGTCGCCTTGTCCGACTCGAGCACGACGAGGCCGTCGTCGACGGCCACGACGTCGCCCGGCGCGACCATGATCTCGATGACCTCGACGCCGGACGCCTCACCGATGTCCGGGACGACGACGTCGACCACCGCCTCGGACGCCGCGGCTTCGGATGCGTTCGTATCGGGTTCGGACGCCTCCGTTTCGGTCGCCTCGGGTTCGGTCGCCACCGGTTCGGTCGCCTCGGATTCGGTCGCTTCCGAACGCTCGGGCGCAGCGGTCGAGGCCGCCGCCTCGATCTCCGCGATCACGTCGCCCTCGCTGCACTGGTCGCCGAGCGCGACGGCGAGGCGCACGACCCTGCCCGCGATCGTGGAAGGCACCTCCATGGAGGCCTTGTCCGACTCGATGACGATGAGCGGATCGTCGACCGCGACCACGTCGTCCGGCGCGACGAGCAGCTCGATGACTTCCACTTCGCCGGAGTCGCCGATGTCCGGAATCCGTACCTGTTCGATGGACATCCTCGGACTCCTCAGAGCGTCACGGGGTCGGGCTTCTCGGGATCGATCCCGAGATCGGCGATGGCCCGCGTCACCTCGGCGGCGGGTATCAGCTGGCGATCGGCGAGCTCCTTGAGCGCGGCGACCACGACGTAGCGCCGGTCCACCTCGAAGTGATTGCGCAGCGCCGCGCGCGTATCGGAGCGGCCGAAGCCGTCGGTACCGAGCACGCGGTAGCTGCCCGGCACCCACTGGCGGATCTGATCGGCGAAGGCCTGCATGTAGTCGGTGGCTGCGACCACGGGTGCGTCGGAGCCGCCGAGACACTGCTCCACCCACGTCTGCCGCGCCTCGGCTTCGGGGTGCAGCATGTTCCAGCGATCCACGGACAGACACTCGCGTCGCAGCTCGTTGAAGCTGGTGACGCTGTAGACCTCCGCAGCGACGCCGTGGTCGGCACGCAGCATCGCGGCGGCGGCCTGCACCTCGCGCAGGATCGTGCCGCAACCGAGCAGGCGCACGCGCTTGCCGTCGCTCGCCTCGCCCCCTTCCTCGATGCGGTACATGCCACGGATGATCCCCTCTGCTGCCCCGTCGGGCATGGCGGGGTGCGGGTAGTTCTCGTTCATCACCGTGACGTAGTAGAAGACGTCCTCCTGCTCGGCGTACATGCGCCGCAAGCCGTCCTGGATGATCACCGCGAGTTCGTAGCCGTAGGTCGGGTCGTAGGCGACGCAGTTCGGAACCGTCGCCGCGAGCAGGTGACTGTGCCCGTCCTGGTGCTGCAGGCCCTCGCCGTTGAGCGTCGTGCGGCCGGCCGTACCGCCGAGCAGGAACCCCCGCGCCTGGATGTCCCCGGCGAGCCAGCAGAGATCGCCGACGCGCTGGAAGCCGAACATCGAGTAGAAGATGTAGAAGGGGATCACCGGCGTGTCGTGGTTGGAGTAGGACGTCGCCGCGGCGATCCAGGCGCTCATGGCGCCGGCTTCGTTGATGCCCTCCTCCAGCACCTGCCCGTCGCGCGATTCCTTGTAGGGCGCGATCTCGCCGGAGTCCTCGGGCTCGTAGAGCTGGCCCTCGGCCGAGTAGATGCCGAGCTGCCGGAACATGCCCTCCATGCCGAAGGTGCGCGCCTCGTCCGGGACGATCGGGACGATGCGCTCCTTGAGCTGCTTGTCGCGGAGCAGCACCGAGAGGATGCGCACGAAGGCCATGGTGGTGGAGATCTCGCGCTCGCCGGAGCCCCGGGTGACGCTCTCGAAGGCGTCGATGCCCGGTACCGCCAGCGGCGTGCTCCTGACGCGGCGCTGCGGCAGCGGCCCGCCGAGTTCGGCGCGGCGCGTGCGCAGGTACTCCATCTCCGGCGAGTCCTCGGGCGGCCGGTAGTAGGGCACGTCGGCGAGCTGCTCGTCGGTGAGCGGGATGCTGAAGCGGTCCCGGAACACCTTGAGATCCTCGAGCCCCAGCTTCTTCGCCTGGTGTGCCGTGTTCTCCGACTCGCCGGACTCGCCCATGCCGTAGCCCTTCACGGTCTTGGCGAGGATCACCGTGGGCTGACCCTCATGATGAGTCGCGGCGTGATAGGCGGCGTAGAGCTTGAACGGATCGTGGCCGCCACGGTTCAGGCGCATGATGTCGTCGTCGGAGAGGTGCGCGACCATCTCCTTCAGCTGTGGATCCGCGCCGAAGAAGTGCTCGCGCGTGTAGGCCCCGCCGCGCGCCTTGTAGTTCTGGTACTCCCCGTCCACGGCCTCGTTCATGCGCTGCAGCAGCTTGCCCTGTGCGTCGGCGTCGAAGAGCGGATCCCAGTGCCGGCCCCAGATCACCTTGATCACGTTCCAGCCGGCGCCGCGGAACACGCCCTCGAGTTCCTGGATGATCTTGCCGTTGCCACGGACCGGGCCGTCGAGGCGTTGCAGGTTGCAGTTGATGACGAACACCAGATTGTCGAGGCGCTCACGGCCGGCGAGGGCGATGCTGCCGAGGGATTCGGGCTCGTCGCACTCGCCGTCCCCGAGGAAGGCCCAGATCTTCCGGTCCCCCATGGAGGTCAGGCCGCGCGCCTCGAGGTACTTCATGACGTGCGCCTGATAGATGGCCTGCAGCGGCCCGAGGCCCATGGAGACCGTCGGGAACTGCCAGTAGTCCTTCATGAGCCAGGGATGGGGATAGGAGGACAGACCGCCACCGCCGACCTCCTGGCGGAAGCGGTCGAGCTGCGCTTCCGTGAGGCGGCCCTCGAGATAGGAGCGCGCGTAGATGCCCGGCGCCGAGTGCCCCTGGACGTAGACGAGATCGCCGAGATGATCGTCCGTCGGACCGCGCCAGAAGTGCTGGAAGCCGACTTCGTACAGCGTCAGCGAGGAAGCATAGCTGGCGATGTGGCCGCCGAGGCCGGCGTCCCGGGCGTTCGCGCGCATGACCATGGCGAGCGCGTTCCAGCGGATCAGGGAACGGATGCGCCGCTCCATGAAGAGATCGCCGGGCATGCGCGCCTCGCGCGTGTGCGGGATGGTGTTCCGATAGGGCGTGGTGATCGTGTAGGGCAGGCGCGAGCCGGTCTCGGTCATGCGCGCCGAGAGACGCTCGAGAAGATAGTTCGCGCGTTCCGTGCCCTGGAACTCGAGCACCGACTCGAGCGAATCCAGCCATTCGCGCGTCTCGTCCGGCGCAGCGTCTCGCATGTCCCGCGGGAATGCCATCTTCAACTCCTGTCCTTTTCGTTCCCCGGGAGCGCATCGCGGCCGAGCCAGGCCGCACCGCGCACGCCACCGGAATCACCATGGCGCGCGCGCTCGAGCGGCGTCGCCACCTCATCGGAGAACACGAACGCGCCCCAGCGCTCCGGGATCACAGCATATAGCGCCTGCAGCTTCGAGACGCCGCCGCCGAGCACGATGACGTCCGGATCCATGACGTTGACGACCGTCGCGAGCGCCGCCGCGAGCTGCCAGCCATAGAGTTCGAGGGCCGCCCGAGCCGCAGGCGCGCCCGCCGCCAGTGCGCCGGCGAGCGCCGCCGCATCGGCCCCCTCACCGCCCAGGGCACGCCAGGTCCGATGCAGTCCCGGCCCCGAGAGCCATGTCTCCACGCAGTCCCGGCGCCCGCACCAGCAGGCCCTCGACCCCAGCGCCGCGTGCTGCGCGGCGATCTCCTCGCCGGCCGGGGCCAGCGACGGCAGGGGATTGTGCCCCCACTCGCCGGCGATGGCGTTCGGCCCCGCGAGGAGCCGCCCCCGGTGCACGATGCCACCGCCGACGCCGGTACCGAGGATCACGCCGAACACGGTCCTTCGACCGGCGCCGGCGCCGTCCACGGCTTCCGACAGCGCGAAACAGTCGGCGTCGTTGGCGATCGGCACGTCACGGCCGAGACGCGCCGCGAGATCCGCGGGCAGCGGCCGGCCGTTCAGCCAGGTGGAATTGCAGTTCTTCATCACACCGGTCGCACGCACGACGGCGCCGGGCGTGCCCACGCCGACGCTCGCGGCAGGGCCGAGCGCGACTTCCGCCTCCGCCACCAGCGCGGCCATGGTCTCGAGACCGCCCTCGTAGTCCCCCGGCGGCGTCGCGCGCCGTTCGCGCAGGCGCTCCCGTCCCGACGCATCGAGCGCGACGATCTCCGTCTTCGTGCCCCCGAGGTCCAGGCCGAGATACATCAGATTCCCGCCGCGAGCAGCGTGCACAGCGACTCCGCACCGTCGAGGAGCCGCGGTCCGGGACGCGCCAGCAGATCGGGGTCGATGGAGAGGATGGCCGGCGCGCGGCCGAACAGCGCCTCGAGCGCCTCCGGGGGCGCCTCGACGAGCGGCAGCACGTAGTCGAGTTCCGTCACGAGGAGCACTTCCCGTGACAGCTGCATCACGATGCCCGCCTCGGTCGCGAAGGGGTTCTCCGCGCCGCAGCGTCGCAGTACATCGTCGACGAAGCTGGCGCGCCCGAGCGTCATCGGCGGCAGGAGCGAGATCAGCGGCAGCACCCGGAGACGCTTTTCCGGAGCCTCCAGCGCCTCGAGGCGACGCCGGAATGCGCGCGCGGCGTCGCCGCCGAGGCCGAGGCGGCCGGCGAGGACATCGAGCTCGTCCGCGACGGCTGCGAGATCCTGCGGTTCGGAGACGAGCAGCTCCGGCACGATCGCCTCGAGGCGCGCGCGGCGCTCGGGATCGAGGGCGGCGCCCCAGGCGACGACGAGGTCCGGCCGGCTGGCGACGAGCGCTTCCAGGGAGAGCGCCGAGGCATCACCGACGCGCGGCAGGTCCCGTGCGGCCGGCGGATGGTCCGCGTAGTCGACGGTCGCGACGATGCGGTCGCCCGCGCCGAGCAGGAACAGCATCTCGACCACGTGCGGGGCGAGGGCGGCGATGCGCATCGGCGGCGCCGCGGCGAGCCCGACCACCGCGCACAGCGCCAGCGCGAGGAGCAGCGTGGGCCTCAAGCGATCGCCGCGCCGAGGCGCGCCCAGTCGAAGGCCGGCCCCGGGTCCGTCTTGCGTCCCGGCGCCACGTCCGCGTGCCCCACCACCGCGTCCTCGGCGATGGCCCCGTAGGTGCTGCGCAGGCTCCGGATCACCGCCCCGACCACGCTGTACTGCGCGTCCGTGTAGGCGGCCTCGTCCGTGCCCTCGAGCTCGATGCCCACGGAGAAGTCGTTGCAGCCCTCACGGCCGCGCCAGCTCGAGACACCGGCGTGCCAGGCACGCAGATGGAAAGGCACGAACTGCACGCAGGCCCCGGTGCGGTGGACGAGCAGATGGCTGGAGACGCGGACGCCCTCGAGGGAGGCATAGTCGGGACGGCAGCTCGCGTCGAGGCGATTGCAGAACAGGGCTTCGACGTCCTCGGCACCGAAGCGCCCCGGCGGCAGGCTGATGCCGTGCACGACCACGAGCTCGATCGCCGTTCCGTCCGGGCGGGGGTCGCAGTTCGGTGAAGGGCACTGACGCACCCCCACGAGCCGGTGATCGCGGATCTCCATCCTGTCCCGTAAAGCTGACCGATCGTCCGGAAGTGTACTGTACTCGCCGCCAGCCTCGCGGCAGCATGCGCGCCGGTCCACCACGCTGGAGCCCGCGTGTTCCGACACCCGCTCGATCCCGACGCGGGCCGCGCCGACGTCGAC
Source organism: Pseudomonadales bacterium (assembly GCA_036351675.1). Taxonomy (GTDB): domain Bacteria; phylum Pseudomonadota; class Gammaproteobacteria; order Pseudomonadales; family Azotimanducaceae; genus JAZBPO01. The sequence continues at coordinate 1,607 of JAZBPO010000208.1, read as the reverse complement.
GCCGCGCTCGCCGAGGACGTCGGCGCCGGCGATCTCACCGCGAGTCTGATTCCCGCCGCGCGCCGTGCCCACGCGCGCGTGATCACCCGCGAGCGCGGTGTGTTCTGCGGCCGTCCCTGGGTCACCGAGACCTTCGCGCGCCTCGATCCCGAGGTGCGTATCGACTGGCATGTAGATGACGGCGACACGATCGCGGCGGACCAGCTGCTCTTCGAGCTGACAGGGCCCGCGCGGGCGATCCTGACGGGCGAACGCACGGCCCTGAACTTCGCCCAGCTTCTCTCGGGGGTCGCCAGCCGGGCCCGGCGCTATGCCGACGCGATGGCGGCGGCTGCGCCGGAAGGCGTCACGCCACCATGCGTCGTCGACACGCGCAAGACGCTGCCGGGGCTCCGCCGTGCGCAGAAGTACGCCGTGCTCTGCGGTGGCTGCGCCAATCATCGGCTCGGCCTCTTCGATGCCTTCCTGATCAAGGAGAACCACATCGCGGCCGCCGGCGGCATCGCCGAGGCCGTGGCCGCGGCCCGCGCCGTCGCCCCCGGAGCACCGGTGGAGGTAGAGGTGGAGACCCTCGAGGAGCTCCGCACGGCGCTCGACGCCGGTGCCGAACTGGTGATGCTCGACGAGTTCGACGCGGCGGCTCGCCGCGAGGCCGTCTCCCAAACCGCGGGACGCGCGCGCCTGGAGATCTCCGGCGGCCTGACCCTCGACGACCTGGCCGAACTCGCCGCGTCCGGGGTGGACTACGTGTCCGTGGGCGCCCTCACCAAGCACGTGGAGGCGCTCGATCTGTCACTGCGCATCGTCGAGGAGCCGTCGCCATGAGTGACGCAGCCACCGTGCGGGCGCGGATCGAGGACCGCTTCCCGCTGCGGCAGAAGCTCGCCGCCACGGCCGTCCACCTGCTGCTGAGCATCGCCTGCGTGGGCGCGCTGCTGCTGCTCGTGACGCAGCGCTGGTATCCGGAGTTCCTGTTCGCCACCGACGGCGGCTGGCAGGGGCTGCGCATCGTGGTGCTCGTCGATCTCGTTCTCGGCCCCCTGCTCACCTTCGTTGTCTACCGACGGGGCAAGAAGGGCCTCGGCCTCGACCTCTCACTCATCGCGCTCCTGCAGCTGGCCGCGCTCTGCGGCGGCGGCTGGGTGGTCTACGCCGAGCGCCCCCTCGTACTGGTCTTCAACGAGGGGCGCTTCTACAGCGTCACGGCCGACGACTACCTGGACACGGGCGCCAGCGTGCCGGACCTGGCCGCCCTGCCGGCGCACCCTCCGGGCTACGTCGTGCTCGTGCCGCCCCCTGACGCGCTCGAGCAGAGCGCCGTGCGCACCGACTACCTGCGACGCGAGCAGTTCCTCTACAGCCACGTACCCTGGATGCGCGACGCGAAGCCGCTCCTCGACCGGGTGCTCGCGGAAGCCGTTCCGATCGACGCCCTCGCCAAGACCGAGGCTGATGCGGAGCGGCTCGCGGCATGGCTCGCCGCCAGCGAGCGAGCGCCCACGGAACTCGCCTTCCTGCCCTATTCGTCCCGCTTCCGGCGTGTGTTCCTGGCCCTGGAGCGCGACAGCGGGCGCATCGTCGACGTGGTCGATGTCGCGTCAGGCTGG
>JAZBPO010000207.1:0-2094 GCA_036351675.1 Pseudomonadales bacterium | reverse complement strand
GGAATTGGGAGGCCCGCTCTGTGGACGACCCGCGGCGGCCGCGTTCGAGCGGGCGGGCTTGGCCGGCCCGATTCGGCGCGCGTGCCCGTGGGCGAACGAATGCCTCCGCGAAGCGCTGCCCGAACTCGAGCCGCTGTTCGACCAGCACTACGACCGCGTCGTGCGGGAGAGCCTTTGCCTGCTCTACGTGGCAATGACGCGGGCGAAGCTCGGCCTGTTCATGATGATGGACCGCCCGTCGAAGAAGCATGTCGAGAGCGGCGAGATCTCGCGGGCCGACCACCTGCTGCGCATGACGCTCGCGCCCGACGTCGAACCGGAGCTCGGCGCAATGCTCCATCGGACTGGAGACCCCGCCGCCGTGCTCGCCCACGGTCGTGATGAGGCGGCCGGTCGCGAGCCTGCGCCCGCGCCGGCAGGCGCGGACGACGATGATGCTCGGCCCCAGCTTCGCGCCGCGGCGTCCGACGGCGACGGTCCGACGTTCCGTTCGCGGGGCGGCGCGGCCCGGCCCGCCTCGCAGACGCTGGATGATGGCGATCACGCGGCGGCGCTCGACCGCCTTCGCCTGCTGAACGACGGCGCCATCGACCGTGGGACGGCCGTCCACGCGCTCTTCGAGGCGATCGAGTGGCTGGACAACGGGAATGCGGAGACGAGCACGCTCGACGACGCCTCCCTCCTCGAACGGCTGAAGGCGATCGCGCCGCGCCGACCGGATGACTGGCGCCGGGAGACCGTCAGCCTCTTCCGCCAGTCGCTCGCGAGCCCGGAGGTCGCCGCGGCGCTGACGAAGCCGGCCGTCCCCGCCGGCCATACGCTCCACGTCGCGCACGAGTTGCCCTACGCCAGAAGCGAGGACGGGCGCATCCAGCGCGGCTACATTGATCGGCTCGTCGTCGAGCGGGACGAGCGGGGCGCCGCCGTTCTCGCGGAGATCGTCGACTTCAAGACGGACGCGGTCGGCCCGGATGACGAAGCGGCCCTGGCGCAGGCCGCCAAGCACCATCGCCCGCAGCTCGAGGCGTACCGGACCGTCGTCGGCGCGCTGCACCGCCTGGCCGGCGACGCGATCGCGATGCGGCTCGTCTTCGTGCGGCCGGGACGGGTTGTCACTCTCGAGCGGTGACGGTCGGCGAGGCCGCGCCCGTTTCCGCCGGTCGCTCGTCGTGCGGACTCTCGTTCGCCGCGCCGTCGTCCGCCTCGTCGACCTCCGCCTTCGTCGGCTCGGCCTCGATGGCGCGCATCGCCTCCTCGCGCTCTCGACGGAGTTGGCCGCGCAGGTGATAGAAGCCCGCGGCGCCGAAGAACGTGAGGCCGATGCAGACCGCGAGGACCCAGGGTCCGGCGCCCGGCGCCATCGCCTCGAACGCGTTGTAGAGCCATACGGCGATGAGCGGCCCGATGAGCCCGCGCAGCCCGGTGAGCGTCACGTGCACGCCCATGTACTTCGAGGCGTTGAGCGTGGTGGTGAACGCGTGGTGCCCGAGGTTCCACCCGAGGATGCCCCCGCCGAAGCCGATCCCCATGCACGCGGCCGCCACGAACAGCAGCCACGCGCTGCCTGTCATCGCGGCGATGAGGAACAGGACGTTCGCCGACATGAACGACCAGCAGTGGATCGAGCGGAACTCGACGATGTGCATGCGGTCGAACAGCCGCGACCAGAAGGGCACCGCGATGGGAATCATCGCGTAGGGAATCGTCTGCATGATGAGGATCCCCTCGAGGTAGCCGAAGCCGAATCGATCCTTGAGGATGATGACGAGCGGCGCCTTCACCGACAGGTTGCCGATGCCGAAGACGAACATCGCGCCCATGTATTCGCGGAAGGACTTGTCGGAGATGAGGATCCGCCAGAGCTCGGCGGGAGTGACGGCGACGCGGCGGCCGGCGCGGTCCTCGTGCTCCGCCCGCAGCAGCGCCGAGTGGCCGCGCATCCGCACCTTGCCGTACAGCGCTGCGCCGAGCAGGCCCAGCACGGCGGCGAGCGGATAGAGCCAGTGGAAGGAGCCGGCGTCGCTCCGCATCATCAGCCCGATGACGAGCCCGGCGCCGGAGAGCATGATCGCCTGCACGATGGCCAGCGAGCCG
>JAZBPO010000206.1:0-3538 GCA_036351675.1 Pseudomonadales bacterium | reverse complement strand
AGGACGCACGCAACGTCCTGAAGGAAGGCGAGGAAGTCGAAGCCAAGATCATCTCCGTCGATCGCAAGAACCGCGTCATCGGCCTGTCGATCAAGGCCAAGGACATCGCCGACGAGCGCGAAGCGGTCCGCGAGCACAAGGAGCGCGAGCAGGAAGCGTCCGGACCGACGACGATCGGCGACCTGATCCGTCAGGAGATGGATCAGCAGAAGGGCTGAGCCCGCGGCAGCGGGTGTGCACCGCCGCACCCGCTCCACGGGTGCCGCGCAGGCCGTGCGGCACCCGGTCCCATCCGGAGCGACGGATCCGTCGCTCCGCGCCTCCGAGTTCATCTGCTTTCGAGCTTTCGGCCGAAAGCCATTCCGAATCAGAGTCTTGCAGCGTCAAGCTTGCGTACTTTCCGTTGTTGGACCGCTAACGCTGTGCTAGCGTTGGCGATCCTCCGGTCCGACCGGCTTCTCGCGTCGGCCAGCATCGGTCTCATCGGGACATGACGAAATCCGAGCTCATCGAGCGCCTCGCCGCGCGTCAGACCCAGCTCTCGTCCAAGGACGTGGAGCTCGCGGTCAAGACGATCATCGAGCACATGGCGCAGACCCTCGCGTCCGGCGAGCGGATCGAGATCCGTGGTTTCGGGAGCTTCTCGCTCCACTATCGGGCGCCGCGCATCGGACGCAACCCCAAGACCGGCGAGTCCGTGGGCCTGTCCGGCAAGTACGTCCCGCACTTCAAGCCGGGCAAGGAGCTCCGTGAGCGCGTGAACGCCTCCATGGAGCGCTATCCGTCGACGGCCGCGAACACGCAGCGGAGCGGCGGGTCGGACGACGACGACGCCGACAGTGGCTCCACGCCCTTCGCGGCCAACGCCGAGCGCTGACCGCTTCCCGCGGCTGTGCGATGATCGCTGCGCGTGTGTCGAGGAGTCGCTGAGTCATGGGTCGCGTCCGTTCCCTGTTCTCGCTCGCACTCCTGATCGCACTCTTCCTCTTCTTCCTGCTCGTGGGCTACGAGAACAGCGAGCCCGCCACGCTGGGCTTGCTGGACTGGCGCACGCCACCGCTGCCGCTCTTCTACTGGGTCGTCGGCGCGCTGGCCCTCGGCGGGGTCACGGGGTTCGCGCTCGCGGGTGGATTCGGGGTGCGTCGCGGCCTCGAGGCGCGACGCATGCGCAAGGAGCTGGAAGCCACGCAGCGAGAGATCCGTGACCTGAGGCAGATCGCCCTCGACGATTGACGCGCAGCCCTTCTCGCCCGGCGGCCTCTGCTCCGGGTAGAGTCGACGCTCCGAGGGCGACCTCCGCGCCGCGCAGACGGCTTCGCCGGCGCGCCTCGATCGGGGCCCGGAGGCCATCGCGCACGCAGCGCAGCAGGGGATGGGGCACCAGATGTTCGAAGAAGGCATGGTCTCGATCAGCGTTGCGCTGGCGTTGGTCGTGGCGGTCGCCGTGTTCGGTTTCTTCCTCGGGCTCGCCTATCGCCCCGATCCGAGGCCGCGCGCCCCCCGCGTGCGCCGGGGCGGCTTCCTGCACGGCCTCGATGCGCTCGTCGACGAACCCGGACACAAGGCCGTCGATGCGCTTCTCGTCGCCCTGGACGTGGACGACGAGAGTGCGGACACCCATCTCGCCGTCGGAGCGTTGCTGCGGCGCCGCGGAGATCTCGACAAGGCGCTGCGCCTGCATCAGAACCTGCTGGCCCGTCCCCAGCTCGCCCGCGAGCATCGGGAGCGGGCCGAACTGGAGGTCGCCCGCGATCAGCTCGCGGCGGGCGAGCTCGTCCGGGCCGGCCGCATGCTGCGCGAGATCGCGGAGCGCAAGGGCGCGCTGCAGGAACTCGCGCTCGAAGACCTGCTCGACCTCTACGAGCGTGACCGTGAGTGGCAGGACGCCGTCGACGTCGCCAGCCGACTGTTCCAGCTGGGCCACGACGAGATCCGGCGCCGGACCGCGCATGCCTGCTGCGCGCTCGCCGAGCAGACCCTCGACGCGGGCAACGCCCTCGCCGCGCGCGCGCACTTCGCGGATGCGCTGAACTGGGACGAGGGCTGTGTCCGCGCCTCACTCGCCCTCGGGCGCCTGGAGGGCGAGGCCGGGCGCTGGCGCGACGCGATCGCCGTGCTGCGGCGCTTCGAGGAGCAGGATCCGCGTTTTCTGAGCGAGGCGTTGCCGCTGCTGGCGACGGCGCATCGCGAACTCGGCGCCGAGCGTGATTTCGTCAGCCTCCTCGAACGCTGGCACGAGGCCCATGGATCCACCACGGTCGCGCTCGAGCTGGCGGACCTCCTCGCCGGGCGTTCCGGCGAGGCGGCGGCCCGGAAATTCCTGGCGGACGCGCTCGCCGCCCGGCCGACGGTGCGCGGCCTCGTCTCGACGCTCGAGCGTGAGCGGTCCGTCGACGACGAACTCGGCGAGGGACTCGAGGCGCTTCGCGCACTCGCGACGCGCCTGGAGGACGACGCCGATCGCTACCGCTGCGACGAGTGCGGTCGTGGCGGCGATCTCCTGCACTGGCAGTGCCCGGACTGCGGCGCCTGGGGCACCACGGCGCCGGTCAGGGGGCTGCTCGGCGATTGATCCTCCCACCGGAACGGCACGCGTGAGCGCATCGATGTCCTACAGGGACAGGGGTTCGCTCGCACGCCGACGAGGGTGAAGGCTGCTCCCCGAACCCGACGGGCCGCGCGAAGCTGGCCCTGCGCGTCACGGAACGACGTGCACATAGAGGCTCACACACGGAGGAACAGAGCCATGAATGGAGCAGAACTCATCCGCACCGTCGCCTTCACCCTGTGTCTGGCGCTCGGCCTCACGGCCCAGGCCCAGGAGGGTGGAACGATTACGCAGTCGGTGGACATCAACAGCGCCGACGCCGCGACGCTCGCCGCGGTTCTCGACGGCGTCGGTGTCGTGAAGGCCGAGGCGATCATCCGCTACCGCGAGATGCACGGCGGTTTCGCCACCATCGAGGAGCTCGCGAACGTCAGCGGCATCGGCATGTCCACCGTCGACCGCAACGAGGACCGCATCACCCTCGGCGACGAGTGAGCATGAGGGGCCCGGCGTCGCGCCGGGCCCCACGGCGAGCACAGCGAGGCGATCGGAGCCTTTCTCCGGTCAGGACGAGCCTCTCCGTCAGTGATCGCAGGCCCGCTCGCCAACTGGCACCGTCCACTTCTCCCGGACATCTGGCGCGCACTAGGGCAGAATCTCGCGCCGTCCGCCTTCGAGCGGGCGATTCCGGCAACGAAGCGGACTGCGCATGACAAGACGGGCACTCATCACCGGCGTGACCGGTCAGGACGGCAGCTATCTCGCCGAACTGCTCCTCGGAAAGGGTTACGAGGTTCACGGCATCAAGCGCCGCGCGTCCTCCTTCAACACGGACCGGATCGACCACCTCTACCAGGATCCGCACGAGTCCGACGTCCACTTCCGGCTCCACTACGGCGACATGACCGATGCGACGAACCTGATCCGCATCGTCCAGGACGTGCAGCCCGACGAGATCTACAATCTCGCCGCCCAGAGCCACGTCGCCGT
>JAZBPO010000205.1:0-6215 GCA_036351675.1 Pseudomonadales bacterium | reverse complement strand
CTCGGAGTAGCCCTGGCACCAGTTCACGGTGCGGGCGCGGATGTCGGGCAGGAAGCGCTCCTGCTGCTCCTTGCTGCCGTAGGCCATGATGATCGGCTTGATCTCGATGCCGTCCTGCTTCATCGGGAACAGCAGGAAGGTGATGCCCTCCTGCTTCTTGCCCTCGGAGGACGTGCGGGTGAGGCAGAAGATCCAGTCGGCGATGTGCGCCATGGTGGTCCAGATCTTCGAGCCGTTGACGATGTAGTGCTTGCCGTCCTCGGTGAGTTCGGCCTTCGTCTTCAGATTGGCGAGGTCGGAGCCGGCGCCCGGCTCGGAGTAGCCCTGGCACCAGTTGACGGTGCGCGCCCGGATGTCCGGCAGGAAGCGCTGCTGCTGCTCCTCGTTGCCGTAGTTCATGATGATGGGCGCCACCATGCCGGGGCCGAAGGGCAGATCGATGGGCGTCTGGTGCCGCGCCGTCTCCTGCTCCCAGATGTAGTGCTGGGTCGGGGTCCAGCCCGGGCCGCCGAACTGCGGCGCCCACTTCGGCACGTCCCAGCCGCCCTTCTCCTTCGCCTTGGCGAACCACTCGATGCGCCACTTGAAGTAGTCCTGATCGGGGGTGTGGGCGTTCTCGATCAGGAACGAGCGAACCTCCTCGCGGAACTTCAGGTCGTCTTCCGAAAGCTCGATGTCCATGGGTGCCTCACTGCGGAGCCCGTAGGGATGTAGGGGGTGTGATGGATCGGATCCGGCGGCGAGTATGAAACAGAGATTCCGGTATTTCTAGAATCCTGTTCTAATCGCTCGCATGTCACGGAAAGCGACCGTCAACGCGGGCACCCCCGACCGGCGCCAGAGCATCCTCGCGGCGGCCCTCGCGTGCTTCAACGAAGGCGGCATCGAGGCGACCACGATCGAGCAGATACGGGAACGGGCCGGTTGCTCGATCGGCAGCCTCTATCACCACTTCCGCAGCAAGGAGGGGGTGGCGAGCCGGCTGTTCGTCGACGGTATCGCGGACCTGAACGCCGGTCTGATCGCCCGGCTCGAGGCCTGCGAGACGGCGGAAGCAGGCGTGCGTGCCTGCGTGGAGCACTACGCGGAGTGGGTCGATGCCCACCCGGAGCTCGCCCGCTTCCTGCTCCACTCCCGCGACATCAACTTCTCGCCGGACGCGAAGGTCGAGCTGAAGGCGATGTACCACAACCACTTCGGCGCGGTGTTCTCCTGGTTCGCGCCCTTCGTGCTGCGTTCGGAGATGAAGCAGCTCCCACCCGAGACCTACATCCCGATCATCAGCGGCCCCATCGAGGACTACGCGCGGCTCTGGCTGTCCGGGCGCGCCAAGTCGACGCCCTCGGCCGTCGCGGACGTGTTCGCCGATGCGGCCTGGGCAGCCGTGGCGGGAGAGGCGGTCAGCTGAGCCGTCGCACCGTCATGCGTCGCAGCGTGTCGGCGAGGAACGCTTCCCTGCGGCGGCGGATCTCGACGCCGTCGAGATGCACGCCGAGGGCTTCGAAGGCGGGTAGGGGACTGCCGGTGGCTTCGACGCTCTCGAGCAGGGCGTAGACGTCGAGCAGCGGATCGTGGCGCTCCCCGGTGACGTGTTCCCAGCGCTCGCGCAGCTCGCGCGTGGCGTCGACGTCGTTCGTGCAGGCGAGATTGATCGCCACGCGCGAGACGTCCATGCCCCGAGGTCCACGACCCGCGTGCGGCCAGTCGATGACGCCGGTCAGGCGGCCGCTGCTGAAGAGCATGTTGGCCGGGTGCGGATCGCGGTGGATGAAGCCCGTCGCGGCGGGTCTCGGAAAGCGGCGCGCGATCTCCGCTGCGCGCGCCCAGAGTTCGCCGTCCGCGCCGGGGGCATGCGCGGCGGAAAGGTCGAACCAGGGCTCGAAACGGCGACCGGCGACCACGTCGCGGGCGCGGTGCTGCCAGTGCACGATGGCCGCGACGTACTCCGGGATGGCCGCGCGCAGGGCGTCGGCGCCCTGCAGCAGTTCGCCTTCCATCAGGCTCATGAGCAGGGCCGGGCGCCCGCTGCAGATCCCGTCCGGATCGCTCGCGAGGGGCTCCGGAACCGGGAGGCCCAGGGGGCGCAGGGCCTCGAGTACGCGCAGCTCGCGGCCGATCAGCCCGGCGTCCAGCTCGACCGCGTGGCCCCGGAGCTGTTTCGCCACGACCGTCATCGGTCCGCGGTCCGTCCTCGCGACGAGACGCCAGATGGCGCTCGCACTGCCCCCGGCCAGGGCATCGACACGCTCGAAATGGGGCGTGCCGACGACGTCGGCGGCCCACTCCAGCAGCGCTGCGGGGGCCGTCACGGCATGTCTCCGGTGAAGGCCAGCACCTCGCGACAGGCACGGCAGAGGTAGCGCGCGCCCTTCGCCACGCGCCGATGGCGCACGGTGGTCAGCTCGTGCTCGCGGCAGCCACAGCGATAGCGCCAGCGGCGCTGGCGTCGCGCCGGGACGACGCTCGCGTCGAAGCGATGCGTGCGTTCCGGCTCGACGCCGAACCACTCCTGCATGACCCGCTGCCAGACGGCGCCGTGCGGGGGCTGGCGCCGCTGTGGATTCAGGTGGAAGACGACGAGGTGGGCGAGCTCGTGCGCGACCGTCTCTTCGAGCATCTCCTCCGGGTGCCGTCGCAGGTAGGCGGTGTTCAGCTCCACGGTCCCGGCGGCGCCGACGCGAGCCGGCGGCAGCGCGCGCCCGGCGTCGAGGCGGTGGTCGAAGTAGTGGAGCCGCGGCGTCGGGAGCGGGGGCAGTCCGAGGGCCGCGAGCTCCTCGGCAGCGCGCGCGAGCAACGCCGTGAACCGCGCGCGGACACGGCGATCCAGTTCCGCTGGCGGTGCGAGCACGTCCTGAGCGGTGCTCACCGGGTTCAGTGGCCGAGTTCGTAGCAGGGTGTGTACTCGCCGTTCAGCTTCATGCGGCCGGCGGCGACGAAGCTGCGCAGCAGTGCGTCGAGCGGTTCGAGCAGCGTCGCGTCGGCCCGGAGCTGGAAGGGTCCGCGCTCGCGCACGGCGCGCACCCCCGGCTCCTTCACGTTGCCTGCGACGATGCCCGAAAAGGCGCGTCTCAGGTCAGCGGCGAGCGCGTGGATCGGGCGGTCGCGGCGCAGCTCCAGCTCCGCCATGGCCTCGTGCGTGGGCTCGAAGGGGCGCTGGAAGTCGAAGGGGATGTCGAGGAGCCAGTTGTAGTAGAAGGCGTCGCCGGACTTCCGCCGCGAGCGGCGCACGTCGTTGACCCCGGCGTTGGCTGCGCGGGCCGCGGCGGGCGGGTCGCCGACGATCAGCTCGTAGTGTTCGCGCACCTCCTCGCCGAGGGCGGTGACGAGGAACTCGTCCACCGCCTCGAGCCAGTAGCGGCTCACCTCCGGCCCCGTGAGGATCAGCGGCATGTCGATGTCGCGGTTCGCGGGATGCAGGAGGATGCCGAGGAGATAGAGGATCTCTTCGGCCGTGCCGGCGCCGCCGGGGAAGACGATGATCGCGTGTGCCGCGCGGACGAAGGCCTCGAGGCGCTTCTCGATGTCCGGCAGCACCACGAGACTGTTCACGAGCGGGTTCGGTGGTTCGGCGGCGATGATCCCCGGCTCCGAGAAGCCGAGGTAGCGGCCGCCCTGCACACGCTGCTTGCCGTGACCGATGGCGGCGCCCTTCATGGGCCCCTTCATGGCGCCCGGGCCGCAGCCCGTGCACACGTCGAGGCGGCGCAGGCCGAGTTCGTAGCCGACGGCCTTGGAGTAGTCGTACTCCTCGCGGCTGATGGAGTGGCCGCCCCAGCACACGACCATGTTCGGCGGACCGTCCAGGCGCAGCGCATTGGCGTTGCGCAGCACGTGGAACACGGCGTTGGTGATGCCTGCGGAGCTCTGGAGGTCGAAGAAGCGGCTGTCCGTGAGTTCCGTGGTGATGTAGACGACGTCGCGGAGCACGGAGAACAGGTGTTCCTTGATGCCCTCGATCATGCGGCCGTCGACGAAGGCGGTCGCCGGTGCCTGCTCGATGCGCAGCTGCACGCCGCGCGTGCGCTGCTTGATCTGGATGTCGAAGGCCGCGTGGCGCGCGAAGATCGCCTCCGCGTCGTCCGTCTCGTTGCCGGTGTTGAGCACGGCGAGGGCGCAGCGGCGGAAGAGGTCGTGGGCGTTGCCCTGGCCGGCCTGGCGCAGGACCTCGACCTCGACCTGGGACAGCACCTCGAGGGCACCGCGTGGACTGACGTCGACGCTCACGTCCGCGTCGGAGGCCGTGCTCGAGGTCGGTGCTGCGGTCATGGTCGTCGCAGAGCTCCTTGATCGCCGAAGCGTCGGGGTCGGTCAGTGCAGAGGATCGCGGATCTCGATCTTCATGCCGGCGGCTTCGAGCCGTTCGCGCAGCACGAGGCCGATGGCGCTCGCCGGCGTCAGCACGCCGCCGAAGCCCGGGCCCCCGGGCAGGCGGTCACCGTCGAGGGCGAGTGCGAGCGTCGCTTCGCAGAGCATCTTCACGGTCGCGCGGTTGCCGGGATCGCCAGTGTCCGAGAGTTCGACGACGATCCGATGTCCGTCCTCACCTTCCGCCACGAGTTCGCAGCGGAAGAAGCCCTCGTCCATGGTGCGCTCGCTCGGGCCCTCGCCCGGTGCCGGCAGCAGGCGTTCGAGGCCGCGGCGCAGGGGTGCGATGCCGACGAGGAGAGGGAACAGGGCCTGCCCCCAGGCCAAGCCGGCCGTTTCCGCGAGGCCGAAGAGGCCCTCGCCCTTCCAGTACTCCTGATAGCGGAATCCGGGACCGTAGGGCCGCTGGGCCAGCTCCGCGAGGCAGGCCGAGCGGCGGACGACGCGCGTGTTGATGGGGCCCATGACGAAGGGCCCCGCGAAGGCCCCGATGTCGCGGTCGCGATGGGGGAGCACGGGATCGGGCTCCGCCTCCGCACGGTCCCCGCCGCGCATGCCCGCCGGGTTGAGCAGGATCGGATCGCGCATGGCGGCTGTGCCGCCGGACTCGGCCATGGCCAGGAAGCTCGCGATCGTGCCGCCGTTGACCCCGCCGCGGCCGCGGTGAAAGGCCTTCACGCGACGCGTGGCGACGCCGCGGGTCTCGCGCAGATGCGTGACCGCGATCAGCGTGCCGAGATCCGAGGGCACGGAGTCGAAACCGCAGAAGGGCACGATGCGCGTGCCGTCGGCGGCCGCCCGGTCGTGGAGCCGGTCGATCAGTGAACGCACCCAGCTCGTCTCGCCCGTGATGTCCGTGTAGTGCGTGCGCGCGGCCACACAGGCATCGACGATCGGCGTGCCGTAGCGCGCGTAGGGGCCGACGGTGGTCAGCAGTACGCGGGTGCGCCCGGCCATGGAGCGCACGGCGTCCGTATCGGAGGCATCGCAGACGATCACCGGCCGCGGCGAGCCCTGGGGCAGCGGGTACTGCTCCGCGAGCCTGTGAAGCTTGTGGGCGCTGCGGCCGGCGAGGGCCCAGCGCAGCCGCGGCGGGGCGTGTCGAGCGAAGTGCGCGACGGTCTGGCGCCCCGTGAAGCCCGTGGCGCCGTAGAGGACGACGTCGAACTCGCGGGTCTCGCTCACGCGCCGGGCTCGGGGCAGAGGTAGGCGTCGTACTCGCGGCGGCCGGCGACGATCTCCGAGGTCGGAACGACGACGTTGGCGCCGATGTTGGCGGCCTCGTTGCGGGCGAGCGCGTGCAGCTCCTCGGTGATCTTCTCCTCACCGCGCGCCACGCCCCCGATCGTCGCCCGGGTGCTCGCGGTGACCTTGCGCAGACGCTCGCATGCCGCGTCGGGAACCGAGTCGCTGACGGTGACCGTGTCGCCGGCCTCGGTCACCGGGACCCAGGTGCAGGCAGCGAGGAGCATGGGCAGGGCGAGCGCTGCGACGTGACGTGCCTTCATGGCGGACTCCCGAATCGGACGATGGCGCGCGATGGAAGCATCGTCGCCGGATGTGGGCAAACGCGTGGTGCAGCCGAATGGCGTGGCGGACTTCAGGCGCCGTCACCCTCGGCGGGCGCACGGGCGGCGAGTTCGCGCGCGACCAGTTCGTCCGCGACGGCGAGGACCTGGCGCCGGCTCAGCTCGCCGCCGCTGATGCGATAACGGCCGTCGACGACCAGCGTGGGCACGGCCTGGATCTGGTCGCCACGCGCCCTGCGATCGGCCTCGACGAGGGCTCGCCGCACGCCGGGTGAGTCCATGGCACGGCGGAACGCCTCGGCGTCGGTGCCGTGGCCGTCG
>JAZBPO010000204.1:0-6062 GCA_036351675.1 Pseudomonadales bacterium | reverse complement strand
CGGCTCGAACAGCTGAACCTCTCGACCGCCGGCGCCCTCCGGCCGCTTCCGGACGCGACGAGTCGCTTCCAGCCGCTCGTCACGAGCGCCCGCGCATCCGGCCTCGTGGATCCGGCGGTCCTCCTGCGCGCCCGCGATCCTTCGGAACTCGCACTGGCCTTCACGCAGGACCCGGAGCAACATGTGCTCGCCGCGCGCGTCAGCGGACCGGCGCGCAGCGCCTTCGCGGATCGCCCGGGCTTCGACACGGGCGTCATGGAGGGGGCGATCGAGGTCGTCGTCATCGCCGATACGGATCTGCTCGCCGACGCGCTCTGGCTCGCGCCCGACGCCACCGCACCGGCCGGCACCGCCTGGGCCGGCAACGGTGACTTCGTGATGAATGCCCTCGACCAGCTGGCGGGGAGCGACGCACTCCTCGGGATCCGCGGCCAGCCCCGCTTCGTGCGCCCGCTGACACGCCTGGTGGAGCTGCGTCGGGACGCCGAGGTGCGGCTCCGCGCGAGGCTCGCGCGGCTCGAGGGGGACCTCTTCGCCGCGACGACGAACGGCGGCGCGGACGCGGCGGACGACCCGGGAGCAGCGGCGCAGGCGCGCTTGCGTGAGGAGATCCGCGCCGTGGAACGCGCGCTCCGGGCCGACGTCGACCGGGTGACGAAGCGAGCCGAGCTGTTCGGTGTGTTCGCGACGCCGCTGCTCGTCGTCTGCGTGGGTATCCTCGTGGCCCTGCGCCGCCGCCGGGGCGCCGCCTGAAGGACCGGACAGGGGAGGAAAGCGCAGCATGCCGGAGGACACGGGGATGCCTCGCGGATCCGCGGGAGGCCGCGCGACCGCCGCGGGTCGTCGCTTCGCTACAGGTCTCCGGACCATGCGGCCCGCGGCGGGAACGCACGCGGTACCGCTCGACCGCCGCGCCCAGCCACGGCCGGTCGAGAGGACGATCCCGCCCACCGCCCTCGCCGCCCGCGTCACGGGAACCACCGTCGCGCCCGACGGCGGCGGTCTGCTGTCGTGAGCGTCGCGCACGATCACGGCGGTTTCGGCGAGCTGCTGCGCGGCTGGCGCCGGCGGCGTCACCTCAGCCAGGAAGCACTGGCCCACGAGGCTGCGATCTCGCAGCGACACCTTTCCTGCCTCGAATCGGGCCGCGCGAGCCCGAGTCGGGAGATGATCCTGCACCTCGGGCACGCGCTGGACGTTCCCCTGCGCGAACGCAACCTGCTGCTCACGGCCGCCGGCTTCGCACCGGCCTACGCGACCGGGTCCCTCGAGGGGCCCGAGCTCGCTGCGGTCTCGCGCGCCGTGGATCTCATGCTGGGCGGGCTCTCGCCCTGCCCCGCCATCGCCGTCGACCGGGACTGGAATCTCGTCCGCGCCAACGACGCGGCACTCGCGACCTTCTCCGCCTTCGTCGATCTCGACCTCGCCCTCGCCCGCACGGACCCGTCCGGCACCGGCAACGTCCTGAGACTCCTGTTCCATCCGGAAGGGCTGCGCCCGGCCATCGCCGACTGGCCGCGCACCGCACCCATCCTCCTCGACCGGCTCCGGCGCGAGGTCGCCGCAGACCCTGCCTGGCGCCTCGGACCGTCCCTCCTCCGGGACCTGACCGAGCTGGCGGGCGTCGGTGAGCGCCGTACGCCCGTGCTCGAGGCGCCGGATCCGGTGCTCACGATGGCACTCGAGCGCGACGGACTGCGTCTGGATCTCTTCACCACGGTCGCGACTTTCGGCACGGCTCAGGACGTCACGGTGCAGGAGCTGCGTATCGAGACCTTCTTCCCCGCCGACGACGCGACCCGTGCCGCTCTCGCACAACTGATGGGCAACTGAGTACACTCGCGTGCCTTCGGCCGTGATCCATCCCCGAACCGGGACTCGAACTTGAACACCGGACATCTGCTCATCATCGACGATGACCTCCGGCACCGTGAGAGTGTCGCGCGCCTCGTGTCCGATGCCGGCCACGAGGTCGTGGGTATCGGGGCGGGCGCCGACGCGGCGACACTCCTCGAAGGCTGCGAATCCGTGGACCTCCTGCTCCTCGATCTGCACATGCCGGTCGTGGACGGCTACGACGTGCTCACGACGCTCCGCGGCCACGATGCGAGCCCGGCCGTGATCATCCTCACCGGGCGCGCCGACGACGCCGACACGCGGCGTCTGCTCCGGCTCGGAGCCGACGATTTCCTCGTCAAGCCCTACGAGCCGGCGCTGCTTCTGTCGAGCATCTCGGAAGTACTCGCTCGCCGCGCCCGGGAGCAGGCGACCACCCAGCTCCTGGAACGGGTGCGGGAGTCGGACCAGCTCTACCGCTTTCTCGTGGAGCAATCCCCGGACGTCATCTACACGCTCGACGCCGAGGGGCGCTTCTCCTTCGTGTCTTCGAGCGCAGAGGCCGTGCTCGGCCGCCGGCCGGAGACGCTGCTGGGCGAACACTGGAGCATCCTGTTCGCACCGGGCGAGCGCGAACGCGCCCGCTATCGCTTCGATGATCGCCGCACGGGCGAACGGGCCACTCGGGACCTGGAGCTGCGGCTCGCCGGCGACGATCTGACCAAACCGCACTGGATCCAGATCAGCGCCACGGGCCTCTATTCACCCGACGGGCCGGACGCCAAGCGCTTCGACGGCACCTACGGCGTCGTGCGCGACGTGACCGCCGCACGCGCGCAGGAGGACGAGCGCGTCCGCCTCGAGGGCCAGCTGGAGCAGGCCCGTCGCCTGGAGGCGATCGGCCAGCTCGCCGGCGGCATCGCGCACGACTTCAACAACATCCTCGCGAGCATGATCGGTTACGCCGAGCTGGCGCAGATGGACACGCCCGAGGACGGCCCCGTCCATCAGTACCTGAACGAGGTCGTGGACGCCGGCCATCGAGCGCGCGACCTGATCGCCCAGCTGCTGAACTTCTCGCGCTCCGAATCGGGAGAAGCACGCGCCGTCAACGTCCGCCGCCAGGTCGACGACGTCGCGCGCATGCTCCGCGCCGTGATCCCGACCTCCGTGAGCATCGACATCGACACGGACCAGAGCGATGCGACGATCCGCATCGATCCCGTCCAGTTCCAGCAGGTGCTGCTCAACCTCCTGATCAATGCGCGAGACGCCGTCGGCAGCAACGGCCGCATCCGGATCGGCATCCGCGAAGCGAGGAACGTCGGCCCGCTCCAGTGTTCGGCGAGCGGCGAGTTCTTCTCCGGCGACTACGTGGAGCTCGAGGTGGCGGACGATGGCGTCGGCATCGCACCGGACCTTCTGTCACACCTCTTCCAGCCCCTCGTCACGGCGCGCCCCAGCGGTTCGGGCACGGGCTTCGGTCTGGCGCTCATCCGCAGCATCGTGCATCGAAACAGCGGACACATCGTCGTCGAGAGCACCCGCGGCGAGGGCACGTCCTTCCGCATCTATCTGCCGCGGACCGACGAGTGCGTCGCCGAACCCGTCGAGGAGACGAGGAGGACGCCGGCGCCGTCGTCCCGCCAGGCGCACGTCGTCGTGGTCGACGACGAGGCCTCGGTGGCGAACTTCCTCCGGGAACTGCTCGAACACGCCGGACACCGGACCACGGTGTTCAACGATCCAGAGACGGCGCTGGGCTGGCTCGAGCAGCACATCACGGACGTCGACCTCGTCATCTCCGATCAGACCATGCCCCGCATGACGGGCCTGCAACTGGCGGAGAAGCTCTCGCGGCTGCGCCGCGAACTGCCGGTGATCCTGTGCACGGGCTACGGCCACGAGGCGGCCTCGCCGGGGCGACCGGGCATCGCCGCCGTGCTGCCCAAGCCCTTCGAGATCCGCGAGATGCTGACCACCGTCGACCATCACATCGGCAGCGGCTGAGCACGGAGCGACGGCCGGAGGAGCAGAGGTGGAGGGAGAGACACTGCTGACCGGCATCCGCGTCATCGACGCGGGCAGCTGGATCGCCGCGCCCGCCGCGGCCACGGTCATGAGCGACTTCGGCGCGGAGGTCATCAAGCTCGAACCACTGGAGGGCGATCCGCTCCGGCACCTGTCGCGAGCGCCGACCTCGCCGCCCTGCGATCACGACTACTTCTGGGCCCTGGACGGCCGCAACAAGCGCTCCCTCGCGCTCGACCTGAAGGCCGACGCCGCGCGACCGGTGATCGACGCACTCGTGCGCAGCGCCGACGTGCTGGTGACCAACTTCCGCCCCGACATCGCCGAGCGCCTCGGCCTCGACTGGCCTCGCCTGCGCACGCTCAACGAACGCCTCGTCTATGCGCACGTCACGGGCTACGGCGACTCTGGTCCCGAGGCGGACAAGCCCGGCTACGACACCACCGCCTGGTGGTCCCGCTCCGGTCTCGCCGATCACGTCCGCCTGCCGGGCACCCAGCCTGCCCTGTCGGCACCGGGCATGGGGGATCACGCCACTGCCATGTCCCTCTTCGGCGGCATCATGGCGGCGCTCTGGGCCCGGGAGCGCAGCGGCCGCGGCCGGCGCGTGACCACCTCGCTGTTCGCGAACGGGCTCTGGTCGAACGGCATGATGGCATCCATGGCGCTGTGCGGTGCCGAACTCCCCGTACGCGACCCGGAGGCCGGCGTCGCCAACGCCCTCGCCGTGCAGTACGGCACCCACGACGGGCGCTGGCTGCAGCTCACGCTCCTCAACGAGGAGCGCGAGTGGCCGAAGCTCGTCGCCGCTCTGGACGCCCCTCATCTCGGGACCGATCCGCGCTTCGCCGATCGCGATGCGAGACGCGAGAACGCGGTCGCCCTCCATGGCGAGCTCGCGCGCCTCTTCCACGGCCTCGACGCAGAGCAGGCACGCGAGACGCTGGCACGTGCCGGCATACCGGCGGCCGTGCTCACCACGCTCGCCGACATCCCCACCGATGCCCAGGCCATCGCCGCGGACGTGCTGACGCCCGTCGCCGAGCCCGCCCCGGGCTGGGAGCACACGATCAACAGCCCACTGTGGATCGAGGGCGCGCCGAAGCGCGCCCCGACCTACGCTGCCGCCATCGGCGCGGACAGCGCCGCCATCGTCGACGAGCTGGGCTTCGACGCGGAAGATCTCGCCAGCAGAGGTCTGATCGCCGGCACGGAATGATCTCGAACACCTCGAGGAGACCGACCATGCGACGCCTGCTCACGCTCCTGTTCATCGCCCTGCCCCTGATCGCGCCGGCCGCAGAACTCTCCCAGCGCACGGCTTCGAAGCTCGCCGCCGCCATGGACGATGCGGCTCGGCCGCAGGCCGACCGCGCCCGCGACGGCAATCGCAAACCCCTCGAGACGCTCGAGTTCTTCGGCCTGACGGACGAGATGACCGTTCTCGAGCTGCTGCCCGGTGGCGGCTGGTACACACGCCTGCTCGCGCCCACGCTCGCCGAGCGCGGCAAGCTCTACGTGTCGATCGGCACGCGCAACGTCGAGGAGAATCTCCTCGGAGAGCCGGGCTTCGAGGCCGTCGAGGTGCTGCCCTTCGACGCCATCAGTGGTCGCGAGGACCGGCGCATGAACATCGAGCCGTTCTCCTTCGGCGTCGACGACGTCGATCTCGTGCTCACCTTCCGCAACCTGCACAATTTCACCCGCACCGGCCGCGCCGAGATGAACCGCGCCGCCTACGCGGCCCTGAAGCCCGGTGGACTCTACGGCGTCGTCGATCACACGCGCCGCCACATGGAGCCGGACTGGTCCGAGAACTGGCGCCGCATGGATCCGGTGCAGATGATCATCGAGATCCAGGCCGCCGGCTTCGAGCTCGTCGCCGCCTCGGACCTCCACTGGCGCCCGGACGACGAACTCGAGTACGAAGTGGGCCGCGCCTCCGTCACCGGCAACACGGACCGCTTCACCCTCCTCTTCCGCAAGCCTGACTGAGCGCCACCGAAGGGGTCGGAGTCGTTTTCCCGAAGGGAGAACGACTCCGACCCCTTTCGGTTCAGCACCCCTTCCTGCTGCCGGGAAGCATCCTTCAGGCGAGCGCGTAGAGGATCAGCACTCCGCCGAGGACACCGACGACGAGCAGGGCGGGGAGCACGCGGCTGATCGCTGCCGCTTCCGATCGTCCCGTGCGCGCG
>JAZBPO010000203.1:0-4356 GCA_036351675.1 Pseudomonadales bacterium | reverse complement strand
GCGCGAGTCCCGCCACGACCGGCGTCCGCGCCGCGTCGGGCAGCGCGAGCATGTAGCCGAGCAGCGGTGCCGCGAGCGTCAGCGGGAGACCGGTCACGAGCCAGTGCGCGACCATGCGCGCGAGCACGGCGAGCTGCAGGGGCCGGGCGCGCAGCACGAGCTGCTCCAGGGTGCCGTCCTCGCGATCACGGCGAAACAGGGCCTCGAGGCCGAGCAGCGTCGCGAGCAGCGCCGCGATCCACAGGACCCCCGGCGCCAGCGTCGCCAGCAGTTCCCGCTCCGGGCCGACGCCGAGCGGGAACAGCGTGACGATGAGCACGAAGAAGGCGAGCGGCTGCGCGATCTCCGCCGGCTCCCGCAGGGCGAGGGCGAGATCGCGCCGGAGTTGCCCGCGGAACAGCACGAGCAGACTCGGTTCCGGTGCGGCGACACCGCGCGGCGCGTCCACCATGGCGTCGGCGTTCACGCAGCGCGCTCCAGTCGCGCCCGCCCCGGCTCCATGCGCAGCGTCGTCAGCGGCGTGAGGCCCGGCGCCTCCTGATGCGTGGCGAACAGCACGGCGCCGCCGTGGGCGAGCTGCTCGCGCATGAGTTCGACCACCATGGCGATGCCGGCGTCGTCGAGGGCCGTGAAGGGCTCGTCGAGGAGCCACAGCGGCAGGCGGCCGATCCCCAGCACCAGGCGCGCGAGGGCGACGCGTCGCTGCTGACCGGCGGACATCTGCTGGCAGGGCACGTCGTCCCAGTGCGCGAGGCCGACGCGCGCGAGGGCGGCGGCGATCGCCCCGGCCTCCTGCTCGACGCCACCGAGCGCGCCGGACCAGGCGAGGTTCTCCGCCGCCGTGAGCGCCGAGGACAGGCCCGTGCGGTGCCCGAAGAACAGCAGCCCCTCGCGCCCCGCATCGTCGGTGGCGCCGAGGATACGGACCGTGCCCGAGTAGTCGACGTGCAGGCCCGCGATGCAGCGCAGCAAGGTGGTCTTGCCGGCGCCGTTGGCGCCGCGCACCTGCACCGCCTCGCCGGCCGAGACGCGCAGGGCGAGGCCGTCGAACAGGACGCGGTCGTCACGTTCGCAGGCGAGATCGGCGAGTTCGAGGACGGCTTCGGGAAGGGCGGGCAAGGACGACTCCGGGGGTGTGCCGACGCGGCCGGGCGCGGGCGTGGGCGTCGATGATAGCAATGCTCGGCGGGCCGGATCAGGCGCCGGACGCCCGGCCGGAGTGCGTGCCGAGCGCCGGGAGACTGACACAGGGTCCATCTCGTGACGCGCGAACGGGTCACGCTTCAGGTCGCCGTTCGGGGCCTCCGGGACGCCGGTTCCCACCTCGTCGAGGCCGCGCCGTGCCCGGCCGGAAGTCCGGCACGGAGCGCGCACGGACGACGGTCGGTGGCCAGGTGCGCCAGCTGCCTGACGCGGCGCCCGGCGCCTGCAGCCCTCGCGCCGGCGGCCGCCAGTCGTCGAGGCTGCCATGCAGCCGTGCACTGTCCGTCGCCAGCACGATGCTCGCGCCGGGCCGGCGCAGCTCAGAGCGCCATGAGCGTGCGCACGTGCGCCGCTGCGCAGCGGCCGAGACTCGGAAGGTCGTAGCCCCCCTCGAGCACCGAGACGACGCGGCCGGACGCATGGCGGTCGGCGATCGCCACGCAGAACTCCGAGAGCCAGCGGAAGTCCGCCTCCCCGAAGGTCAGCGCCGACATGTCGTCGCGCGCATGGCCGTCGAAGCCTGCGGACACGAGCAGCAGTTCCGGGGCGTGGGCCGCGAGGGCCGGCGCCCAGACGCGTTCCACCTCCCGGCGCAGGACCTGGCCGCTGCTACCGGGCGCGAGGGCGATCTCGCAGACGTTGGACGCCGCCGGCTCGCGCCGGGGCGGCGGGAACAGGCCTGCCTCGTGCAGACCGCAGTACAGCACGCGCTCGTTCTCCGCGAACAGCGCCTCCGTACCGTTGCCGCGATGCGCATCGAAATCGACGATGGCCAGACGCCGCACGCCATCCGCGTCCAGCGCCCGCGTCGCGCCGAGGGCGATGTTGTCGAACAGGCAGAAACCCATGGCGCGATCGCGCGTGGCGTGATGGCCCGGTGGGCGCACGGCACAGAAGGCGCGATCGAAACGACCTGCGAGTACCCCCTCCACGGCGGCCACCGCGGCGCCCGCCGCCCGCAGGGCGGCCTCGGCGGAGCCGGGGCCGACGAGCGTGTCGCCGTCGAGCGCGCGATGGCCGGCCCGGGGCTCGTGCTCGATCACCTGCGCCAGCAGCGCCGGCGCGTGCACACGTTCGAGCAGTTCGCGCGGGCAACGCGGCGCCTCGACGTGGAGCAGGAAGTCGAACACGCCCTGGGACATGAGCAGTTCCTCGATCACGGCGAGGCGCTCGGGGCACTCCGGGTGGCCGGCCGGCGGCCGGTGCCGGGCACAGGCCGGGTGACTGACGTAGGCGACGATCATGATCAAGGAAACGTCCTGCTCGACTCCCCTATGGTACGGCCGTCGTCCAGGGAGTCCGCAGCGTGAACGCCGATCCGATCCGCGCCCTCATCGCGCCGCGCTCCGTCGCGCTCGTCGGCGCCAGCGACCGGCCCGGCTCGCTCGGGCAGATCGTCCTCGCGCGCATGCTGGATGCCGGCTACGCGGGCGAGCTCGCGCTCGTGAATCCGGCGCACGACACGATCGCCGGTCGACCGACCGTGGCGTCGGTCAGGGAACTGGCCGAGCCGCCCGAACTCGCCGTGATCGTGACCCCGGCCGCGACGGTCCCGGAGCTCGTCGACGCCTGCGGCGCTGCGGGCATCCGCGCCGCCATCGTGATCTCCGCCGGTTTCCGCGAGACCGGCCCGGAGGGCCTGGCCCTCGAGCGCGAGGTCCTGCGCCGCGCCCGGGCCCACGGCCTGCGCCTGATCGGACCGAACTGCCTCGGCGTGCTGCGCACCTCGATCGGCTTCGACGCGACCTTCGGCGCGAGTCCCGCCCGGCGCGGCCGCATCGCGGTCGTCTCCCAATCGGGCGCGCTGTGCACCGCGATCCTCGACTGGGCACAGGCGAACGACGTCGGCTTCTCCTCCCTCGTCTCCCTCGGCATCTCCGCCGACGTCGGCTTCGGCGAGGTGCTCGACTTCCTGGTCACGGACCCCGAGACCGACAGCATCATGCTGTACATCGAGGGCATCACGGAGGCGCGTCACTTCATGAGCGCGCTGCGAGCCGCCGCCCGCGTCAAGCCCGTGGTGGTTATGAAGGTCGGTCGCCATGCCGCCGGTTCGAAGGCCGCGCTCTCGCACACCGGCGCCCTGGTCGGCGCGGACGACGTCTTCGACGCCGCCCTGCGCCGAGCCGGCGTCCTGCGCATCCTCGACTTCGCCGACTTCTTCGCGGCCGCGGAGATCCTCGATACGGGCCTCCGCACGCGCGGCAAGCGCCTCGCCATCATCACCAACGCGGGCGGTCCGGGCGTCATGGCGGCCGATCACTGCACCGACCGCGACCTGCCGCTCGCGAGCCTCGCAGCGTCGACGCTGGCCACGCTCGAGGACGCCCTGCCGCCGGCCGCGGCCCGCGCCAATCCGGTCGACGTGCTGGGCGACGCCGATCCGGATCGCTACGAGGCGGCACTGCGCGCGTGCCTCGCCGACAAGGGCGTGGACGGCGCTCTGGTGATCCTCACGCCCCAGGCCCAGTCCGCCCCGGAGGAGGTCGCACTGCGCCTGGTGACGCTCGCGAAGGCGCAGCGCAAGCCCGTCCTGACCTGCTGGATGGGCGACCCCTCCGTGGCGACGAGCCGGGCGCACTTCCGCGCGCACGACGTGCCCACCTTCGCGACGCCGGAAGCGGGCGTGGACGCCTTCGCCCATCTGGCTGCCTACGGAGAGAACCAGGCGCAGCTGCTGCAGGTGCCGGAGCCGCTCGGCCTGGAGGGCGCGCCGGACGTCGACGGGGCCCGGATGATCATCGATGCGGTCCTCGCCGACGGTCGCCGCGTGGCCACGCTCGCCGAGTCCAAGGCGCTGCTCGCCGCCTTCGGCATCCCGATCCTGCGCAGCCTGCCCGCCCGCTCCGCGGCGGACGCGGTGGTCATCGCCGAGGAGCTCGGCTTCCCCGTCGCCATGAAGATCGATTCACCGGACATCAGCCACAAGTCCGACGTGGACGGGGTGGTCCTCGGCGTCGACGGCGCCCGCGCCGTGCAGGCGACCTGGCAGGCGATCACCGAGCGCGCCCGTGCGCAGCGTCCGGACGCACGCATCGACGGCGTCCTCGTCGAGCCCATGTGGCAGGGCAATCACGGACGCGAGCTGATGATCGGCGTGCTCTCGGATCCCGTGTTCGGTCCGGTCGTCGGCTTCGGTCTCGGCGGCACCCT
>JAZBPO010000202.1:0-4846 GCA_036351675.1 Pseudomonadales bacterium | reverse complement strand
GCGGATCGTGACGAGCCGGCGGCCCTGTCGGATGAGCTCGCCCACGTCCGTGTGCGCTGGCTCGCCCCGCGTAGCGGCGACGGTGAGGGCGGACGCATCGAGCGCGCATTGACCGTGGACGACGTGCTGCCCAACCTCGACCGCGCGAGCGACGACCTGCGCTTCGCCGCCGCCGTCGCCGGCCTCGGCGAGCTGCTCCGGGGCGGCCGCCACGCCGGCACCCTCGACTACGCCGCCGTGACGGCGCTGGCCCGCGACGGGCGCGGCCCGGATCCCGACGGCGAGCGCGGCGCCTTCCTCGGCCTCGTGCGCCTCGCCGAGGCGCAGGACGCCGGCCGCGTCGCGCTCCGGGACTGACGCGAGGCCGCGATGGGCGACGCCGGATCGGAACCGGACGCGGAACCGGACGCGGAGGACGCCCGTCTCGTGGCCGCCTGGCAGGGCGGCGACGAGGCGGCCTTCGAGGCGCTCTACGCGCGCTGGAGCCGGCCGGTCTGGCGTTTCCTCGCGGCCCGCGCGGGCCGCGGGGCCGCAGACGAACTGCATCAGGAGACCTGGCTCGCGGTGATCCGCGGGCGCGACGGCTACACGGACCGCGCCCGCTTTCCGGCCTGGCTGTTCACGCTCGCGCGCAACGCCGCCATCGACGGCCAGCGCCGCCGGGCCGTCCGCCCGGACCAGGACGCCGGCGCGGCCGACGTCGAGACCCTGACGTACGAGGAAGACGCCGCCGCGCAAGTGGATGGCGAGCGCCGGGCCCGGGACCTGCGCGCCGCGGTCGCCGCCCTGCCCCTCGCCCAGCGCGAGACCGTGCTGCTCCGCTGGGAGGCGGGCCTGACCCTGCCCGAGATCGCCGAACACACCGGCGCCCCCCTGGACACCGTGAAGAGTCGACTGCGCTACGCGCTCGCGCGTCTGCGCGAGGAGGTACCCGCCCATGGCGGATGACCGCACGAAGCACCCGGCCCCGCTGCCGGCGGACGCCGACGATCTCGAACTCGAATTCGCGCGCACCTGGCGGGTCGAGGCCGCGGACGACGCGGACGGCCCCTCGGAACTCGCGGATGCCCGCATCCTGCGCGCGGCGCGCGAGGCGGCGGCCGGCGGACGCGCCGAGGCGCCGCGCCGGGCGGACCCGAACGCACCCGCCGAAGGCCAGCGCTGGCGTCAGTGGAGCGCCGCGGCGGGCCTGCTGTGCACCGTCGGCATCGGCCTGCTGCTGTGGCGGGCCGCGCCGACCGGGACGGAACCGCTGATGGAGGCGGCGCCGGCGCGCGCAGCCCCTGCGCCGGCCGAGGCGACCGCGGTCGCCCGGCGCGAGGCGCAAGCCCCGCAACGACGCATCGCGGAGGAGAACGCGGACGCCGCGCGCGAGGCGCCGACCCCGGAAGGACGCATCGCGGAGGAGGTCGCCGTCCGCGCCCTCCGCCAGGCGCGACCGGTCACGGAGTCACCGGCGCCGGCGCCGCCCCCGGTGGAGCCGGCGTCCGGCGCACGGAAATCCGCGGCGCCAGCGGACGACGCCGCGCCGATCGCGGAGCTCGCCGCCCGCAAAGTCGCCGGGGTCGCTGGCGAGGTGCCCGCGCTCACCGGCCGCCTGCAGCAGGACGGGGCGCGCTGGTTCCTCGAACCGGACGCGGCGTTCGCCGATCGCCTGGCGGCACTGACCGGGTCGGCCGCGGATCGCGCGGAGTCCACCTCCGGAGCGGCGGCCACGACAGGGGCGGAACGCGCGGACTCGGCCTCCGGCGCGGCGGCCGGGGAGGCGGCCGGTGCGGCTCAGGGCGAGGCGACGGCCCCGCGCCTCGCGCTCGACCTCGACGCACTCTCGCCGGCGGCGCGTGTCGCGCTCCGGGACGGCGCGCGCGTGCGCATCCGCTACCGGGTCGAGGGATCGGTCGCGCGGGTGATGGGCATCGAGCCCCTGCCGGAGTGAGTGCGCCCGGCGCCCATGAGTCTCTCGAACGCGGGCGCATGCGCAGGTGGTCGGATCGAAAGGCGCTCAGAGCTCGCGCAGGAGCCGGATGCCGAGGTCGTCCTTCGGCTGCGAGCTGGTCGCGCGCCGCAGCGCGCTGATCACGGACGGATCACCGTCCCAGGCGCCGCCCCGGTGGCCGTGGCTCGCGCAGGGCGCGCCGTCGATGACGGCGCTGCCGTCCTCCTCGGCGTTCGCATAGGGCGGCATGCCGCACTCCCGCACCCACTCGGAGACGTTGCCGAGCATGTCGTGCAGACCCAGGGGATTGGGCGCGAGGCTGCCCACGGGCGCGAGGCGGGCATGGCCGTCGTCGCAGGGCGCGACCTGCCACTGCTTGAAGCGCGTCTTCGTGCTCGCATCGGCGATGTTCGCGTGCGCGCAGAGCGCCTCCGCGTCGTCACCGAACCACCAGTCGCCGTCCGTCCCCGCCCGGGCCGCATACTCCCATTCGCCCTCGCTCGGCAGCCGGTACTTCGCGCCGGTCTCGGCCGTGAGCCAGTCCGCGTAGGCGACGGCGGCGTCGTGGTCGACGTAGCGGACCGGCGCCGCGTCCTCGTCGTTGCGCGCATCGAGTTTCGCCCCGGTGGCCGCGGCGAAGCGCCGGAACTCCGCGACGCTCACCTCGTAGGCCGACAGGCCGAAGGGCTGGAACAGCACGCGCGTCCGCGCCGGCTGCAGGCTGGGCGGGCCGTCGTCGTCGCCCATGACGAAGCGCCCCGCAGGCACGACGATCATCCGCGGCCCCTCGCCGCCCGACGCCAGCGTGTCGCGCAGCGCCGAGCCCGGCGCCACGTCGATCGGTTCGAGGGTGAGCGACACGCGGGCGCCGCCTTCGCCCACGTTCACGCGCCGGAAGCCGATGCGATGGCCGAGGGCCCGGGCCCGGACGTCGACGTCTCCCACGGGCACCTCGAGGCCTGGCGTCCAGCGTTCGCTCCGCTCCCGGGCGTCGCGGTCGCGCCAGCTCACGCTGACCTCGGCGGCGGGCGTGGTGCGCACCTCGAGCGGCGCCGTCGAACGCACCAGGCGCACGCTCGTGCGGTTCTCGCCGGGCATGACGCGAAAGCGGATGCGCCGCGTCTCGTAGCCCGCGCGCGCGATCTCGATCAGGTGCTCCGCGACGGGCACGCGCACACCCGGCGCGTAGACGATGTCGAGATCGGGCAGGCGCACTTCCGCGTCGCGCGGCGAGACGTCCACGCGCAGCTCGCCGTGCGGGTCGCGCGCGAGATCGAGGTTCACTTCCGTGGTCCGGCCGTCGAGCACGAGCACGCGATGCTCCGCCTCGTGCCGCTCGGCGAGGCCCATGCGCACGAGCACGGGCCCGGTCACGTACTCGAGTTCGAGCGGCGTGACGCCCTGCTGGCGCGCGCCGTCGAGTTCGACCCAGGCGCCCCGCGGGTTCGAGAGCAGGGACAGGCGCCCCGTGCCGCGTTCGAGCGCCACGCTCAGCGCCGGTCGACCGCCCCGCGCCACCTCCACGGTCTCGGCGAAGGGCGCATAGCCGTCGAGTTCGAGTTCCACGAGATGACGCCCCGGCGCGAGCGACGCCGCGAGGGGCGTCAGGCCCCGGCGTTCGCCGTCGATGCGCACCACGGCCGCGGTCGGTTCGGAGATGATCGCGAGTTCGATGCGCCAGGCGTTCCAGGCGACGCCGGCGCCGGCGAGCAGCAGCAGGACGAGCCCCGGCCAGCGCAAGCGCCGGAGCACCGACGCCGAGCGGGTCTCAGGCATCCGCCACCGTCCCGCGCGCCTGACGCTCGCGCTCGCGCCAGCGCAGACGCAGGAAGTGGAAGCAGCCGACGCCGAGGAGCGCGAGCGGCAGGAGCACGAGTAGCACGACGTCGCGTTCGAGCAGCGAGTCCGCCCCCGAAAGGAGATCGGCGCGCAGCACGATCTGCGCACCGGCGAAGGCGACGGCCAGAGCGACGACGGCGCCCGCGGCCGGATGGCGCGTCACGGCCAGCATCGCGAACGCGAAGGGCAGCGCGAGCAGCACCTCGAACACGAGGAACAAGAGATAGAACAGGAAGAGCAGGAATGCTTCGAACAGGAGCGGGATAGAGATGATGTCCGGTCGGTCGAGGAGTTCGAGGCTCTCGAGGACGACACAGAGTATCGCGGGCGGCAGCGGGGGCAGCAGGACCGCTCGGAACATGCGTTCGGGCTCCTCCGGAAGTACGGAGCGGCGAGGGGTCCGGGGACCACCTCGCCGCTGCCTCGTCTCCGGAGCGTACCGGAGCCGATCAGGCCGCGTTGTAGCCCAGGATCGCCTTGGTCTCGAGGAACTCCTCGAGGCCCCAGGTGCTGAACTCGCGGCCGTTGCCCGACTGCTTGTAGCCGCCGAAGGGCGCGCCCGGATCGACACCGGCGCCGTTGACGTGGATGTTGCCGGCGCGGATCTGCCGGGCGACGTTCGCCGCACGCTGCGGGTCGGCGGAGGACACGTAGCCCGACAGGCCGTAGAGCGTGTCGTTGGCGATGCGCACGGCGTCCGCGTCGTCCTTGTAGCCGATGAGCGACAGCACCGGCCCGAAGATCTCCTCCTGGGCGATGGTCATGTCGTTCGAGACGTGGCTGAAGACCGTGGGCTTCACGAAGTAGCCGCGGTTCATGCCGTCCGGACGACCGACACCGCCGGTCTCGAGCTTCGCACCCTCGTCGATGCCTTTCTGGATCAGGTTCTGCACCTTCTCGAACTGCATGGCGGAGACGAGCGGGCCGACCTGCGTCGACTGGTCGGAGGGATCGCCGACCTTGATGCTCTCGGCCGCGGCCTTGGCGATGGCGGCGGCCTCGTCCATGCGCGTCTGCGGAACGAGCATGCGCGTCGGGGCGTTGCAGGACTGCCCCGTGTTCATGCACATG
>JAZBPO010000201.1:0-2573 GCA_036351675.1 Pseudomonadales bacterium | reverse complement strand
TGCTGCTTGACGTAGTAGGTGCGCGCCGATTCTTCACGTTCGTCCGCCGTCAGCCCCGCCCCGGGACGATCAGGGCCGTTGACGGAGGCGACGTGAATGTCGAATCCGCGCGTACGCAGGTGGCGTATCTCGCGCAGGATGAAGGTGTGGGATATCGCCGGGTATGCGCTGACGAGGTAGGCGAGACGCGTGGGCGTGGACGTCGTGCTCATGAGTGAAGCTCCTCCGCGGCGGGCTCGATGGCACCGGCCGGCGTACTCGGCTGGCTTTCCCTGGAGGCGGGACCGGGAGGCTCGACGCCTGCGGCGACGCAGATACGGCGCAGGCCCTCGTCCACCTTGCTCGCCCAGGAGAACTTCCCGAGGACACGGCGACGCCCCTCGAGGCCGCGAGTGCGCCACTTCTCCGGGTAGTTCACGACGTCGATCAGGGCTTCGCGCAGGCCGGCAACGACCTGCTCCGGCCCCTCGGGCTCGATCAGCGCACCGACACCGTCATCGACGATCTCGCCTGGACCGCCGTAGTTGAGGGAGATCACGGGACGACAGCTCGCCATGGCCTCGAGCAGCACTGCCCCACCCGACTCGCGGACCGAGGGCAGACAGAAGACATGACACCAGCGCGTTTCCTCGGCGACGCGATCGAGGTCGACGTTGCCTGTGAAGGTGACGACTCCGGAGAGGCCGCGGCGGGTGACCTCCTCTTCCCAGTTGACCCGCTCCGGGCCGTCTCCAACGACGCGGAGCTCGACCGGGATGTCGTCCTTGAGGCTCTCGAGTGCTTCGAAAAGCATCGGCATGCCCTTGAAGGGGATGAGGCGCCCGACGAAGAGGACGCGCAGCGGGTTCAGTTGGGTCGGAGCCTCGGGCCACTCGTTCGGTGAGAAGCGCTCGAGGTCGACACCGTTCCCGATCATCATCGAGCAGCGGTCGCGATAGCGCTCCGGGATGCTCTCCACCGTGGGCTGCGTCGCGCAGAGCAGCATGCTGGCGCGCTTGGTCGAGCCGATCAGGGCGTCGTAGATGCGTCCGATGCTGCGAACCTTGTAGAGCCAGCCCGACTCCTGGCGCATGACCTCTGCGAAACCCGGAGGGCTGCCCAGGCCGGAGTTGAGGGGCCCGAGCACAGTCGTCAGGCCCATCGTGGGGAGGACTGTCGGCGCAACGGTGCTGACCGGCGTCGGCGCGTGCACGGCGTCCCACTGCCGCCCCGCACGCATCTGTCTGCGGGCCCAGCGCCGGCAGTCGCGATCGTAGACGAAGTAGTCCACGGAACTCACGAGGAAGACCGAGTGCTCGCTGCGGGGGAAGATCATCTTCGCGACACGGTAGACCGGCCCGGCAAACCACTCCGTATCGATGTAGTGGATGTCCGAGTCGCCCAGGGGTGCGCCGGCCTTCTCGAGGGCCTCACGGTTTCGCACGTGCGTCAGCAGTGTCACCTTGGCCTTGAGAGTCATGCGGGAGTACCACTCCCAGCCGATCTGCGAAACGGATCCCATGCCGGGCCCGCACTGATAGGCGGACATCAGGATGCGGGGGCGTGCGCTCACGACCCCACCGCCTCGTGGTGCACGCTGCGTTGTTTGACGACGCGCGCGGGGATGCCGACGGCGATCGAGAAGGGCGGAAGGTCCCGGGTCACCACGGCGTTCGCACCGACGATGGCGCCCGCTCCGATCGTGACGCCGGCGAGCACCGTTACACCGCGCCCGACCCAGGCATTAGGGCCGATCGTGATCGGGGCCGTCTGGTGTCCCGAATCGCGAATGGGCAACTCGTTGTCGATGCGGTGGTTGGCGTCGCGGATGGACACGTACTCGCCGATCATCGCGCCCTTGCCGATCGAGACGCGGGAGAAGGAGACGACGTGCACGCCGCGAGACATCACGACGTCGTCACCAAGCTCGATGACGCCCTCCTCCTCTGTCTCGAGGTAGAGCTCGCGATAAAGGAAGAGGTTCCTGCCGACCTTTATCCGGCCTGTGCCCTGGACCTCCGGGACACCTTGCACGACGACGCTCGCGTCGAGTCGGCCATCTATGGACGAGGAGAAGCGAGCGTGCGCCCACGCTCGGCGAATCGACGTGCCGGGGCCGGAGACGAACTTCGCGGCGGGTCGCAACAGCGCGCTCAGCACCTTCTTGGCGGCACTCATCGGGGAGCCTCCTTGTAGTCGATGAGCATTCGTCGGCGACCGGCGCGGCGATCCCTCCGGAAGCTGAGCTGGCCGAAGAAGATCGGCACCTGCTGAAAATGCGAGTGGAGGCCGTAGAGAAGGCGCGTCAGCAGGTCGCGGGACTTCCAGCCGACCTTCGGCGCCGTACGCAGTGCAAGAAGCGCGAAGAGGCTGAGCAGCGCGACGAATGGCCAGGGATTCTTGAGACCGAGCGAGAGAGCGAGCGCGACGAGAGGCGTGCTGAGAAAGAAGAGCCCGCGCCTGAAGTTCCGGCGCACGTCGTCCTCCCAGAGAGGCATGTCGGTGCCGCGAAAGCGCTCGGCGACCTCGGCGTAGGCGTGGCCGGCTCGGAAGGCGCGCTTCCAGTACTGTCCGAAGCGCGTCATCGCCAGGTC
>JAZBPO010000200.1:0-14005 GCA_036351675.1 Pseudomonadales bacterium | reverse complement strand
GGATTCGACGGCTGTACACGAGCGCTGCGTCGGGCAGCGCGTGGGGCGCCGCCACTGCTCCGCCGTCAGCGGCGCGCGCCGACGCCGTGCCTGCGAGCGCCAGCAGCGCCAGGATCGCAGCGCTGGGCACTGCACGGTGCCCTGATTCCGAAGGCCTT
Organism: Pseudomonadales bacterium; assembly: GCA_036351675.1. Lineage (GTDB taxonomy): Bacteria > Pseudomonadota > Gammaproteobacteria > Pseudomonadales > Azotimanducaceae > JAZBPO01. Next base: position 13,847 of record JAZBPO010000200.1, on the reverse strand, counting down.
GCGCGCAGCCGTTCTGCGCGGGCCCGGAATGCACGCGCCACGCTGGGTGGGGCTGGAATTCGGACGCGCGCCATCTTCACTGGGCGAGCGCGCCGTCGACGATCGCGAGCGTCCAGTCGACGCCGCGGGCGTCCTCCGCGAGGCTGTCGTTGGCGGCCAGGTTCATGCCCTCGAGGACGTCGACGATCGCGCGCCGTCGCTCGAAGGCGGTCCAGCAGTCCGACGGCACTCCGTACCCGGCTTCGAAGGCCTGGCGGCGCTCCGGCCGGCCGGCGAAGCACCAGTGCGAAAGCTTGAACCAGTCACCGACCGGGTCCCAGGGCTCGACCATGTCGAAGTCGAGCAGAGCGGCCAGGCCGCCGTCTTCCGTCGCCAGCAGGTTGTCGGTGTGCAGGTCACGGTGCGCGAAGGCTGGCGTCACGGCGCTGTCCACCGCCTGCGCGTCCGCACGGACCCGCGCCCAGATCTCCGCGCGCTCCACCGCGCCGAGGAGTGAGGCCCGTGCGCAGCGCGCCTCGATCTGCGGGATCCGGTAGTCGAGATACGCGGACCAGGTCGGAAAGTCCGGCGCGCTGTCGTCGAGGCGGGAGCTGAAGGCATCGAATGCGATGCCGTGCAGCGAGCGCACGGCGCGGCCGAGGGCCGTCCAGAAGCGCTCCGCCGACGCGCCGTCGAGCACGTCCGGAGAAACCCCGTCGATCCAGCTCTGGATCCGCAGGACGCGGCCCGCGAGTTCCCGGCAGGAGGCCTCGCCATGGAGCAGGGCCGGGCCGGGGACGCCCGCATCGCGCGCGAAGCCGAGTGCCCGCGCGCTCGCGCGCCACTTGGCCGGATCGGCACCCGGCCCACCGATCTTCACCAGCACGTCGCCCTCGGTCGTGCGCACCCGCCAGTTCTCGTTGGCGAATCCCTTCGGTACGAATGCCGCGTCCAGCACGTCGCGCCCGAGCGTCGCCGCCACGAGGGTTGCGACGGTCGCGGCGTCGAAGGTCGGCGCCGGCGCCTCGGCTCGTGCGGGCGGCGGTGTCGGGGCGGTTCGATGGCTCAATCCGTGTAGCTCCCAGGCGCGAAGCACGCGACGCACCGCAGGATCGAGAAGAGCGGGCGCCACCGCGCGCGCGAGCGCAGAGCCATCACTTCAGCACCGCAATCGGAACTCACGAGCGTGAAACGGTCTCGCATCGCGTTCGCGTCGACCCAGGGCCCGGATGGAGCTGCGCGCCGGAAACGGAGCCCGGTCCGCGGGCGACACGAGCAGCAGACCGGAACGCTGACTCGAGGGCATTTCCGGGACGGCACGCTAGCACCGAACGTGGCGCATGAACGGGGCGTCGCGAAGAGTTCATCGATCTGATTTCGAATCGTCACACGATCGAACTGGCGTACCTCCGAGGGGCGAATCGCGTTCACTGCTCGGGAATGAACCCGGGGACCGTGACACTCGATGCCCGCGCATACGGCTGTCGGTCAGCTGTCACGGCCGTGCAGCGCGCCTGAGCGACGCTGCGTGCCCGATCTTCGACGAGAGCGCGGGCATGACCACCCAGGAACTGCTGAACCGTATCGCTGGCGGTCGAACGGATCTGGTCTTCGAGCTGTTGCGTTGCGCCGACTGGCGCCAGCTCCTGACGCAGGGGCCGGTCACGCCGCTCGACTGGTTCGTTTTCCACGACGACGTCACCGCCCTGAAGGCGATCCTGGAAGCGTCCGGGGATCTCGGCAGCCTCGATCTGCAGATGGCGCTTCACAGTGCGGCGTTCTTCGGCCACTGGAAGGTATGTGACTTCCTGCTCCTGCAGGGTGCAGACGCTCGCCATGCCATGGCCGAAACGGGAGAGACACCACTTCACTCCGCGCTCTGCAAGGCCGGGCGCCCGCACTTTCTGCGCACCGTTCGCCTGCTCCTGGAGCATGGCGCTGACCCGAACGCACGCACCGTCGTCGGTGCGCCGACCGAGAGCTTCATGCGCGACATCCGCACCTGCGGTGAGACACCTCTGCACCGCGCCGCAGCCTATGCCGATGGCGACATCATCGACCTGCTCCTGGAGGCGGGTGCCGACAGGACCCTGCGGGATGCCCATGGCGACTCGCCCCTGACCTGGGCCAGTCGCCATCTCCGGCCAGGTGCGATCCTGCACAGGCTCACCTTCCCTCCACACAAGATCGGCCCCGGCGCCATCACGCGCATGACCGCTGATCATGGCGCCGGCTTCGGCGATGGCATGGACTGGAAGTTCGTCGGCGAGTATCTGCCCGAGAGCCTTCCCCCGGCCGAATGATGCCGCGGATTCCGCGGAGCAGATCCGACGTCACCTGGCGATCGGCCTCTGCCCCGACGATGCGCCCGCATCGTCCGTCCGCGCTCATCGAACCGTGACCGATCCGTGATCGAGCGTTCACCTCCCGTTGAGAGCGTGACGGACCGTCCAGCGACCGGAGATTCGAGCCATGACGACCGTCGCGCACTCCGTCCACGTTCCAGCCAACGTCGCTCCCCTCTCGCTTCGCAGCGTACGCTCTCTCGCCGGCGTGGCGATGCTCTGCCTGCTCATGGCCCTCGGCCTTGCCGGCTGCGGTCAGTCCGCCGACGCCAGGGTGCGCCCGGCCGGGCCGGACGGCTGGCCTGCCGTCCTGCACATGTCCTACCAGCCTTCCGAGGAGGACGTGGAGGGGCGCATGGACCGGCTGCAGGAGTTCGTGGACTACCTCGGCGAGAAGATCGGCATTCCCGTGGATCTCGTCCAGGCGCAGGGCTACGGCCCCACCATCGAGGCCATGCGTGCAGAGAAGATCGACATCGCGCGGACCGGATCCTTCGCCTACATGATCGCGCACGAGAAGGCCGGCGCTCAGGCCATCATCACCCGTGGGACGGAGTCCGGTGGGCCGGGCCTGTACAGATCGATCATCGTCACGAGTCCGGAAACGGGCATCGGTTCCCTGGCCGAGCTCAAGGCGCGCTCGAGGGAGTTGGTGTTCGCCTTCGTCGACCCGGCGTCCACCTCCGGCCACCTCATCCCGCGCGCGGGCCTCGAGCAACAGGGCTTCGTTCCGCAGGAGGATTTCGAGCGCATCGTGTTCTCCATGAGTCACACGAACTCGGCCATGGCTCTGGTCTCGGCCAAGGTCGACGCCGGCGCCATGTCGCGTACGACCTACGACCGTCTCGTCGCCGCAGGCCGCATCGCACCCGATGATCTGGTCATACTCTGGGAGTCGGCACCGATCCCCACGGGGCCGATCATCGTCCGAGCGGGACTGCCGGAGGAGATCAAGGAGCGCATCCGCGCGGCCTACCTCGAGCTGAACGAGCTCGGAGGTCCACTCCTCGAAACTCTGCGCGAGCAGGCGCAGACGCCGGACATGATCTTCTACGCCGCCGAGGATTCCATGTGGGACGGTCTACGGGAGATCGCCTACAAGCTCGAGACGATGCAGCTCCTCGAGCGCGGCTGAGACGGCACGCCGGTCATCGGCCGAGAAGTCTGTGCGAGCATTCCGAACCTGCAGCAAGCCCTGAAGCAGCCGTCCGATGCGGCCCCGCGCGGGATGCCTGAAGGCGCCCCAGAGGCCGAGTGCGGTGGTCGGGGATTCGCGAGAACAGCCCGATCATCCTTCCTCATCACCGCTGGGCACAGCACACAGCCATGGACGCCCCCACCTCGAGAAGCGAAGCTCCAAAGGCGCCGACCCGCCTCGAACTGCCGAGCGAGCTGCCTGAGCTCGCCGCGCGGATCCACGACAGGGAAGCGGCGAGCGGGCACCCGATCGTCGTCGCCATCGCCGGCGGCACCAGCACCGGCAAGAGCACCTTCGTGGCCGAGCCTCTGCGCGTGGCCCTCGGCGGCGACGCGCGCCTCGTCGCCCAGGACATGCAGCAGCGCAGGTCGCCCGCGGCGATGGACCCGCGCTGGGCCTGGGACGATCCGGCGAACTACGGCATCGAGGCGTGCGTCGAGGCCATCGAACGCTTCCGTAGGAGGCAGGCCTTCGCCTGGCCGCGCTATCACTTCGCGACGCGCACCCACGGCGAACCGGAGTCGATAAAGCCCGGGCGCATCCTGTTGCTGGAGGGCCTGTACGCTGCGTGCGGATCGCTGCGAGAGGCGGTGGACATCGTCGTCTATGTAGAGGCGCGCGCCATCGTGCGCCTGGTGCGCCGCATGCTGCGCAACGAACACGAGCGCTACCCCGGTCTCGCGGTCGCAGGCAGCACCGGTGGGCGTTTCCTCGGTACCGTGCTCGCGGCCCATCGCGCCTGCGTCCGGCCGCAGCGCGAGGACGCCGACTTCGTCGTGCAGACAGCCCCGGAGTTCGCGCATCTGCAGTCGCGCTTCAGGCTCGAGGCACTGCCGATTCAGGAGGCAGCCGATCCAAGGCGGCGCGTCGCCTTCGACGCGGAGACCACGGTCTCGACGGTCGAACTCGAGGACGGCCGCCTGCGCCTGCGCATCCACTGGCGCGATCGATGCGTGCTGGACACGCCCTTCGAGCCGGAGGCCGCGGACGCCTTCGACGGCTTCGACCCGGACGAGACCTGAGCCCCGAGAAAGAAGGCGCCGGCCGCGCTGAAGGCGTCGCATCGCCGGCGCCGACAGGCGAACTGCAGCCGGCCGCGGGTGATTCGCGGCGCATCGGCCGACGCCGCTCGATCGCGCCTGCAGCCGGGACGGGCCCCCGGAGCGACCGGACGCAAGGCGTGACGGAGCGCCTCTCACTGCGTCACGCGCGGGTAAAGATCGCGACCTACCGTGCGAGCCTCGCGCATCGCTCGGAGCCCACCATGCGTCGCCTGTCGCTGTCGTTCCTCCTGTGCCTGCTCACTGCCGGAGAGGCGGTGGCGCAAGCCTCCGACCTCATGATCACCCCGGACGCACCGCCCGTGGCGGGCGACGGCACGCCCTGGACGTCGCTCGAGGCGCTCGACGACGCGGCGCGCTTTCACTTCGTGGTCGTCACGGACCGCACCGGCGGCCATCGCGAGGGCGTCTTCGCCGACGGCCTCAAGCGCGTGAACCTGCTGCAGCCCGCGTTCGTCATGAGCGTCGGCGATCTCATCGAGGGCTACAGCGAGGACCGGGCCGTCATCGAGGGCGAATGGGACGAGATCGACGCCATGATCGAGACGCTCGACGCGCCCTTCTTCTACGTGCCCGGCAATCACGACTACTCGAACCAGGTCATGGCCGACGTCTGGGCGGAGCGCTACGGCCCCGATCACTACGCCTTCCGCTACAAGGACGTGCTGTTCTTCGTGCTGAACTCCGCCCTCTTCGATCGCGAGGGCGTGGAGGGCCACGGCCAGCGGCGCGGTGACTGGGCCGACGCGCAGGCGGCGCAGCTCGACTGGCTCGAGCGCACACTCGAGCGCCACGACGACGTCCGCTGGACCTTCGGCTTCATGCACCGCCCCTACTGGCGCTACGGCTGGAAGCGTCCGCCCGAGGGCGAGGAGTCTCCGGTCACGGGGCCCTGGGCACGTCACGACACGCTTCCGCCGGAATGGGGACGCGTCGCCACGCTGCTCGAGGACCGCGACTACACCTTCTTCGCCGGGCACATGCACACCTACGAATACGCGGCCGAGATCACGCCGCACCGCCACGAGCACATCGCTCTCGCCACCACCGGCGGCGTGTCCGAGCTGCGCGGCCCGGCCTATGGCGAGTTCGACCACTTCGTCTGGCTGACGATGACCGACGACGGCCCGGTGATCGCGAATCTGCTCCTCGACGGCGTGCTCGAACGCGACTTCGAACAGCCCTTCCAGCGGCCCTACTGGGTTCCGCGCGATCCTGCGGATCCGCTCTACGAAGCGCCGAGCGAGGAGCTGGACGATCGGCGCTGACCGATGCGCGCTACGCCACTGACGAGCAGGGACGGACGCCGTAGATGACGGCCTTCCTGATCTTCTTCGCTTGCGTGGTGCTGTTCTTCGCCCGAATCTTCTACGAGATCTTCCGGTCGGACGCGCGTGCGCGTGCGCAGGGATACGGGCCCGGGGAGCAGATCGGAGGCGAGCCCTGCGCGAGCGGTCGGCTGACCTGCGTTTCCCACAAGGCGCCGACGCTCGGGCAGACCCTGTCCTACGACTGGAGGCTCCAGCTCTACTCGGACGGACGCGACGTGACCGGGACCTTCGGCTACCAGAAAGACCCCGGGGACCTTCCGGGGAGCCTGTTTCTCTCGTTCTCCGGCGGCCGCGTCAAGGCACGCTCCTTCCTCGGTGGCATGCAGGTCTGCGAGGGGGCGGTCGGAACGGGCGGCGTGCGTCTGACGCGAGGTCAGCTGAGGGGCGGCATGCTCGGCATCTTCAACGGTCCCTACGAATACAGCGTGCGCGCAGGCAAGGTCCGCTTCGACAAGACCACCCGCGCCGGCAACATCAGCAACGACAGCGAGTTGCTGATCGAAGGCGGCCGCATCTCGGGCCGCGTGTTCCATGGGCCGCAGAAGACCTGGGCCGTGGACGTGGACGTCACCTTCGAGCACATCCGCGACGAGGCCGCCCTGCTCGCGGTGGTCCTCGCCTGTGACCACATCCTCCGGGAGACCCACGACGGCGTGTACTCGGTGCATCCGGACGGGGACTGATCTCCCAGGCGGCCTACGCGCACTTCGCGAACGAATCAGTCAGAAGATCGACCGGTGCTGCCCCCCGTCGATGACGATGTTCTGGCCGACGATGAAGCGCGCCAGCTCGCTGCAGAGCAGCGCAGCCATGGGCGCGAGATCGTCGGCCTGCCCGACGAAGCCGGCCGGGATGTCGTTGTGGGCGCGGAAGTGGGCGCCGACGACCTTCGGGTCCGGTTCGAGCCCGAACGCCTCCGCGTAGGTCTTCATGATCTCCGCCGCACCCTCGGTCGCGAACATGCCCGGGAGCAGGTTGTTGAGCACGACCCCGTCTCTCGCGATCTCGCGCGAGACGCTGGCGGTGTAGTTCAGGAGCGCCGAACGTGCCGGACCGGAGAGCAGGCGCCAGATCATCGGGTTCTTCGCGGAGAAGGTCGCGATGTTCACGATCCGCCCCCAGCGCCGCTCGCGCATGCCGGGGATGTAGTGGCGCATGATCTCGATGGGCCCGATCAGCGCGGTCTCGAACGACTCGCGCCAGGCGTCCGGCGTCACCTCGAGAAAATTCCCGTTCGGATCCGGCGGCTTGATGGTGATCGCGAGGATGTCGGGATCAGGACAGGCCGCGAACAGGGCCGCGCGGCCCGCTTCCGTCGACGAGTCCGCGACCACCGGCGTCACCGAAACGCCGTGTTTCGCAGCGATCTCTTCGGCCGCCTGCAGGAGCCGCGCCTCGCGCCGTGCGCTGATCACGAGCTCCACGCCGGCTTCCGCGAGACGTTCGGCCGTCGCGCGCCCCATGCCGGCGCTGCCGCCGGCCATGATCGCCTTCCGGCCCTCGATCTTCAGATCCATCGCTTCCCCTCCCCCACGCCGAGCTCAGACGCGCTTCAGGCCGAACTGATCCAGGCGCCAGCGCAACGTCTCGATGCGGTCCTGGCCGAAGAAGGGCTCGTCGCGGACGACCATGGTCGGCACGCCCCAGTGGCCCGCAGCGGCGAGCGCCTCCTGATTGCGTTCGACCTCTTCCAGCTGATCACCACCCTCGATGGCAGCATCGAGTTCGTCGAGGTCCAGGCCCGCGCGCGTGGTGGCCTCGCGCAGGTGATCGCCTTCGTTCCAGCCTTCCGTGCCCCCGAAGATGAGCGCAGAGACCTCCGTGACGAACTCGACGCCGCGGCCACGACGCGTGGCTTCCACGCCCATGGCGCTGAGGCGGTGGATGTAGGGCTGTTCCTTCGCGATGCCCAGCGTCTGCATGTCCTGGACGATGGGATCAGGGCGCGGCGGGCCGAAGGGCAGGCCGAGGAATTCCGCACGGCGCCGCGAGTCGCGCACGATGTAGAGCACCTTCTCGCGCTGCGCGGGATCGAACAGCAGGTCCGGGTCACGGACGGCGATCGGGTAGACGATGCGCATGCGCACGTCGACGTCGTAGTCCGCCTGCAGGCGCTGCAGGTCGGGCGTGACGAGGTACGAGTACGGGCTTCGGAACGACCAGTAGACGTCGACGGGTTCTGTCATCGGTGAACTCCCCTGTGGTGTGGATGGGCAGCGCGGCCTCGGTTGCACGGCGACCCCGAACGACCGCCTTCCCTGATCCGGTCCGATCCGGAAGGCTCAGCTTGCTTCGCGCTCGTCTAATGATGCACATTAAACGCGTCGTCTGCAGGCGTCATCCACGGTGCAGGCCTCGGGCGGCGCGTCGAGCGATAGCCTCTCTGGCGTACGCGAACGCTCTGACGGCCACCGGAATCGAGGAGACCCGCAGCATGAAATGGATCGCCTATGCCGCCGTCGTCCTCGGCGGCCTGTTCTCGCTGCTGATGGGCCTCGGCGCCGTCCTGTCCCCGGAGTCCCTCGGCGAAGCCCTGGGCGTCGCCGCGGCGAGCGACACCGGACGCAGCACCCTGCGCGCGGACCTCGGTACCTTCTTTCTGGTGAGTGCTGTCGCCAGCATCCGAGCGCTCCTGTCGAGGGAGCCGCACTGGCTCTACGGCGCAGCGCTGATCTACGGCTCGGCGGCCACTCTGCGCACTCTCGACGCGATCATCGCCTCGGCGCCCGAGGGGATCGTCGTCTCCATCGGCGTCGAGATCGTGCTGTGTGCCGGCTTCCTGTTCAGCGCCGTGCAGCTGGGGCGGATAGAGGCGACAGCGCGCACCCCCGGCTGACGCGATTCGCCTGGTCAGCCTGCGCGCAGGGACCGCCAACCGGTCCGGACGAGCAGACCGCAGCCCCAGAAACCGAGAAGGAACGCGGCGAACGCCGCGAGCAACCAGGGCCAGTAGCGCTGCAGCAGGATCGGGCCGAGCTTGCGCCCGATCTCCTTCACCGGCGCATAGCCCTCGGGCATCTCGATGACGCCCATCTCCCGCGACCAGGCCTCGTAGTCGGCGAGCATGTCCGCGAGCAGTTCCGGGCGCTCCACAGCGAGGTCCCGCGTCTCGCCGGGATCGAGGGCGACGTCGAAGACGCGCCATCGCCCGTCGCCAAGCGGCGGCAGACTGCGCGTGAGCTTGTAGCGCCCGCGATAGAGGCCGACGTTGCCCGCCACCTCGATGCCGACGAGGTCCTCGTCGCCATAGATCGCGGAGGCCTGCTCTTCGAGCACCGGGAGGAGACTGCGCCCGGTCATGGGCCGCGCGTCCGGCGCGGGCGCGTCGGCGCCGACGAGGTCCAGCAGCGTCGGCATGACGTCGGACATGATCGAGAGCGCATCGACACGCTCGCCGGCGGGGACGCCCGGGCCGGCCAGGATCAACGGCACACGCAGCGCCCCGTCGGCGCCGTGGAACTTGAACAGGTCGCTCGGCGAGGCAGCCGCGCTGGCCCACTCCGGTCCGATGGCGACGGAGCTGCCCGGGCCGCCCATGGCATCGATGTCGGTCTCGGGATAGCCGTGCGTGCGCAGCCACAGGCGCATGAAGGCCTGCTGCCCGGCAGAGCCGGTCAGAAGCTGCCCGCCTTCGGGGCCGTTGTCGGAGGTGACGACGATGATCGTGTTCTCGAGCACGCCGGTCGCGCGGAGGTGATCGAGCAGGCGGCCGATGTGGAAATCCATGGCCTCCAGCATGCCGGCGTTCACTTCCATGGCGCGGATCGCCCGTGCCCGCGCCTCCTCGTCGAGCGCGTCCCAGTCCCGCAGCGAGGCGTGCATGGCGGCGAGTGGCGCGCCCTCGGGAATCAGGCCGAGCGACGCGGCGCGCCCGTGGCGCTGTGCGCGCAGTTCGGACCAGCCGGCATCGTAGACGCCGTCGTAGCGTTCAATGAATTCGCGGGGCGCCTGGAGGGGAATGTGGATGGCCTGGAAGGCGACGTAGGCGAGGAAGGGCCCGTCGGCCTCCGGCGCATCGCCCAGATAGTCGATCATCCGGTCGACGAGGAATTCGGAGGAGTAGAATTCCTCGGGCAGATCGGTGGGCTCGCCGTCTTCGAACCAGGGGGCCTCGTCGTAGAGGGGCATGTAGGACTGGTCGTCCCAGTTGTCGGCGCCCGAGGCGTCGAGGACGAAGGAGCGGTCGAAGCCGTGGTCGTTCGGCAGGTCGCCGGCGCCGTGGCCGAGATGCCACTTGCCGGTCATGTAGGTCCGGTAGCCCTCGCGCTTCAGGCGCACGGCCAGGGTCTCGACGCCCTCCTCCAGATGCATGGTGTAGCCCGGCTTCCCTTCGTGCGAGGCGGGCAGCACCTCCGGAATGGCACCCAGGCCCGCGCGATGGTTGTCCATGCCGGTGAGGAGCATGGCGCGCGACGGCGCGCACTGGGGCGAAGCGCGGAACTGCGTGAAGCGGGCCCCGCGCTGCGCCAGCGCGTCGATGTTGGGGGTGCTCGCCTCGCCGCCGTAGGCGCCGAAGTCCATCAGACCGGCGTCGTCGGCGAGGAGGATGACGATGTTCGGACCCTCTGCGCGCAGGCCCGGCGCGAGCAGTGCCAGCAGGAGCAGCGACGCGACCTTCGGCTTGATCATCCAATCACCTCGCGTTCGATAGTCCATCGGGCCGCACGCGGGCATTCTCGCTGTCCGGCGGCGCGTGCGTAGGTCCTCGATCGGCCGGCTGTCCGCTCCGGCCGCCCGCGGCACTCTAATGCATACCATTAACGAGGCGAAGGGCTCGCATCACCGCGGCGGATCGAGGCGGTCCCCGATCGACGTATTGAGGCGGAACCAGCCGGCGACGCTGTAGCGCTTGCGGGCGGCGGTTCGCACCTCGTGCGGAAAGCGATCGCTGAGGAACAGCACGAGCGTACCGAAGGCCGGCGTGACGTGGATGCTCGCCGCATCCTCGTGGATCACGAGCTCGCCCCCCTCCTCGGGCTGCCAGCCGTGGTTCAGATACGCGACCAGCGAGAGCACACGGTTCGGCGCACCACGGAACGCGTCCACGTGTCGCCGGTAGAAGGCGCCTGGATCGTAGATGGCGAAGTGACTCTCGAAGGAGAACAGGCCGAGCAGCAGGCGACGATTCAGGAACACCCGGAGGCGTTCCGTCCAGGCGATCCAGGAGGCGGGGTGCTCGTCGATCCAGTGAATGCGGTCGCGGCGCACGAAGGCATTCAGGTCGTGCTGCGCCTCCCGACCGATGCCGGCGCGATGAAAGTCGTTCACCTCCAGGCCCTGGAGCGCCGCCATCAGATCGCTGCCGAGGGATCCCGGCAGCGCATCGGGCAGGATGGTCAGGCCCCGACGCTCCAGGTCGTCCGCGATGCGCACGAACAGCGGATCGTCCGGCGGCTCGTGGCCGAGGGGCGTTTGCTGCAGAGTCATCGGGCATCCCCAGCGTGGAAGCTTCGCACGGCTCACGGGGTTACCGGCCGCCCGTGCGGGCGGCGGAATATACGCGCCGCGACGCGCGACGCACGCGCTTTCGCAGGCGACCAACGAGACATCCTTAGAGTCGGCACCTTTAGTGCTCGATCATCGAATCGTCCATTCTCCAGCGGGCTGGACGCGGCCCCCAGCAGCCCCGCATCGCTCCCGGGGCATGCTCGAATCCGCCCGCCGACGCGCGATGGGCCGGCGACGAATGCACGGGCGCATGTTCAGCGTGCGGCGCCGACACTCAGCGGGACCCGAGCGAGTGCACGCAGCGCTGGTCGCCAGGTCTTGCGCATGCGAAGCAACGGCAACCCGGATTCGGTGTCGGTCGGGCGAAATGATTCGAACACGTGCGACATGCCTTCATTGCCGGCTTCCCCTGAAAGCACCGAGCCTTCACGATCCGGGCGCGGCGTACGGGCCGCGCTGCGTCGCCGAGCCGTCGAATCGGTCCGACGCCTACGGAGGCGCCACCGGTGGCACGTATCGATCCCGTCTTCTCCGAGGTGCACGAGTCAGCGACGCTCGCGATCAACGAACGGGCACGCGCGATGCGCTCTGCAGGCGCGACGGTCCACCACTTCGGTTTCGGCGAATCCCCCTTTCCCGTCCCGGCGCCGATGCGCGAGGCCCTGATCGCGCACGCGGGCGAAAAGGGCTACCTGCCCTGCGAAGGACTGCCGGCGCTGCGTCACGCCGCGGCGCGGTTCCTCACGGAGCAGCGCAGCACCCCCTTCGCGCCGGAAGAGATCTTCGTCGGACCGGGCAGCAAGGAGCTGCTCTACGATCTGTTCGCGATCCTCGACGGTCCGGTGCTCGTGCCAGCGCCGGCATGGGTCAGCTACGGACCGCAAGCGACGCTGCTGCGCAAGCGCTTCGTCCCGATTCCGACACATCGCGAGCACGGCTATCGCCTGCGGGCGGAGGATCTGAGAGCGGCCTGCCGGCAGCACGAGGGGCAGAAGCTCCTCGTCCTCAACAGCCCCGGGAATCCGACCGGCACGATCCACGATCGCGCGACGCTCACGGCCCTTGCCGAGGTGTGCCGGGAGGAGGACGTCATCGTCATCGCCGACGAGATCTACGCGCTCATCGACTTCCGCAGGACCGAGTCCGTTTCCATGGCCAGGCTGCTGCCGGAACGCACGATCGTCACGACCGGCCTGTCGAAGATGTTCGCCGCCGGCGGCTGGCGCCTCGGCATCGCGGCCGTACCGGAGGCCCTCGGCGCCGTGCACGCCCCGCTGCGCGCGATGATCAGCGAGACCTTCAGCGCCGTCGCGGCGCCGATCCAGCACGCTGCGATCCCGGCCTTCGAGTACGGCCCGGAGATCCGGGCGCACGTGGAGCGCGCAGCGGAGATCCACGGCGCGGCGTCGTCCTACGTGCACGGCCGCTTCCTTGCCATGGGCCTCGACTGCCCGACGCCGGAAGGCGCCTTCTACCTGTTCCCCGACTTCCGACGGCTACGCGAGCGCCTCGCGCGCAACGGCATCGGAGATTCGAAGACACTGTGCGTCCGGCTGCTGGAAGAAGCGCAGCTGGCCCTGCTCCCCAGCGAGGCGTTCTTCGCGGCCGGGTCAGAGCTCGCCGTACGTGCGGCGGCAGTGGCCTTCGACGGCGCAACGCTGCTCGACGACCATCGGCGTGATGCGCCCGCGGCAGCGCACTTCCCCGCACTGGTTGCGGGCTGCGACGCACTCGAGCGCTTCCTGGAAGAGCTGCCGGCCTGACGCCCCGACGAAACCGGTCAGTTCGACCAGTAGGCGAACTCGTCGGTCGCCTCGAAGGGAAAGCCCAGTGCCCGGTCGACATTGATCGGCGTGGTCATCTGCGATGGCCAGGCTGGCGGCAGCTGAGCGGCGTTGTGCGCAGCCAGCGCCGCCCGCAATTCCGCGAGCTTCTCCGGCATGGCCTCCGAGAGATCGTTGCGCTCGCCCGGATCCTTCGAGAGATCGAAGAGCCATTCACGGCGCGGCAGACCTTCGGGAGCGCTGACGTTCATCTTGTAGTCCCCGATGCGGACGCTCTGCGCTGCGCCGCTGCGCCAGAACAGCGCGTCGTGCGGCACACCCTCGGCGACGCCGGTCACGTAGGGCACCAGATCCACGCCATCGACTATCCGGTCCGCGGGCAGTTCCGCGCCCGCCGCGGCGGCAGCCGTCGCGTACATGTCGAAGTGCTGCACCGGTTCCTCGTAGACCGTGCCAGCCGGCAGCCGTGCGGGCCACTTCGCGAAGTACGGGACGTGCACGCCCCCCTCGAACAGGGAGATCTTCCAGCCGCGGAAAGGCGCGTTGACCTCGGGCAGGCCGATGTAGCCGGCACCACCATTGTCGGAGGTGAACAGCACGAGCGTGTTCTCCGTGAGGCCGTTCGCCTCGAGGGCATCGAGTACGCGGCCGACGCCGCGGTCGAGGGACCGGATCATCGCGCCATAGACGCGCTCCCGGTG
>JAZBPO010000199.1:0-35312 GCA_036351675.1 Pseudomonadales bacterium | reverse complement strand
GGGGTTGCGCACCGGGCTCGGCACGCCCTGGAACCAGCGCACGGGACGCTGGCAGACGTAGAGGTCGAGTTCCTGACGCAGGGCCACGTTCAGGGATCGGATTCCACCCCCGACCGGCGTGGTCATCGGTCCCTTGATGCCGATGACGAATTCCTTCATGGCTTCGAGGGTCTCGGCCGGCAGCCACTGGTCCTCACCGTAGATCTCCAGCGACTTCTCTCCGGAGTAGATCTCCATCCAGGCGATGGATCGCTTGCCGCCGTAGGCTTTCTCGACCGCCGCATCGAGGACCTTGCACTGCACCGGCGTGATGTCGACACCGATGCCGTCGCCTTCGATGAAGGGGATGATCGGGCGGTCGGGGATGTTCAGCGAGCTGTCTTCGTTGACGGTGATCTTCTCGCCGTCGGTGGGCACCTGGATGTGCTGATACGCCATGGGGGTCTCCCTGCTGGTTGGCAAAGTGCGCGTGCGGCTCTGGCGGCCGCTCCTGCGCTGCGTCCCGCGCCCGAGCATGCATCTCGACACCTCGTCGAGGACCGGATCACGGCGCAGCCGGGCGGGGATCGGTTCGGAGCGGACGGGCCGTCCCGAGGGCGCGCGGAGTATAGCACCGGCGGTGTGACACAATCGCCGCGAGCCTCCTCGTGATACGCCCATGGCCCGATTCCTGCGCTTCTGGAAACCGTTCGGCGTGCTCTCCCAGTTCACGGACCGGAGCGGGCGACCCACGCTCGCGGAGTACATCGACGTACCGGGCGTCTATGCGGCCGGCCGGCTCGACATGGACTCGGAGGGGCTGCTCCTGCTCACGGACTCGGGCGCGCTGAAGACGCGCATCGCCGATCCCCGCCACGAGATGCGCAAGCGCTACCTGGCCTTGGTGGAGACGCCGCCCGACCCGGCGGCGCTCGAGCGTCTGCTGCGCGGCGTGATCCTGCGCGACGGCCCCGCTCGTGCGCTCACCGTCCGCAGCGTCGACGCACCTGCTCTGCCACCGCGCGACCCGGCGCCCGCACCACGGCCCGGGCGGGCCACGGGCTGGGTGGAACTCGAGATCGACGAGGGGCGCAATCGACAGGTGCGGCGCATGCTCGCTGCCGTGGGATCCCCCGTGCTGCGGCTGCTGCGCACGGCGGTCGGTCCCTTCACGCTCGCCGGCCTGGCGCCGGGCGAATGGGTCGAACAGTCGCTGCATGCGCCTGTCTCGGGCCCGGGCGTCAGGACTCCCGGGCCCAGGCCTCGGCGGCCCGATGATCGTCGTCGCGAGACTCGATCCAGTACGCGCCGTCGCTCCGGTGTTCCTTCTTCCAGAAGACGGCGCGGGTCTTGAGGTAGTCCATCACGAAGCGATTCGCGTCGAAGGCCGCCTGACGATGGGCGCTCGCGACGAGCACGAGCACGATCTGATTGGACGGGCCGAGCCGTCCGACGCGATGGATCACCGTGAGCGCATCGATCGGCCAGCGCTCGCAGGCCTCGGCCGCGACGCTGCGCACGCTCGCCTCCGTGACGCCGGGGTAGTGCTCGAGTTCGAGGGTGGCGACTTCCGTGACCCGGCCGGCCCCCTCCGCGAGATCGCGCACGCAGCCGCAGAAGCTCGTGATCGCTCCGGCACCGGGGGCGCGCGCCCGCAGCGCGGTGTACTCGGCACCGAGGTCGAAATCCGCGGCCTGGACGCGGACGTCGAGCGCTGCGTCGTCGACGGTCATCGATCAGCCACCGGTGACCGGTGGCAGGAAGGCGACGACGGTGCCCGGGGCGAGCTGGCCCGGGTCTCCGTCGACGAGCTCGTCGTCGACCGCGATACGCACGCCCGGCCCCGTCAGCGCCGCGATCGCCGATTCGTCGTGTAGGGCAGCGAGCCGCTCCAGCAGCTCCGCCAGGCTCGCGCCGTCCGCGGGAACGGGAACGGTCTCGCGATCGACCCCCAGCTGCTCGCGCAGCGAGGCGAAGTAGCGGACCGTCAGCGTGCTCACGAGGGCGAGTCCTCGAGCGTCCAGCTTCCGGACTTGCCGCCGTGCTTCTCGAGCAGACGCAGCGCCTCGATGCGGATGCCCTTCTCCGCCGCCTTGCACATGTCGTAGACCGTGAGCGCCGCGACGGAGGCCGCCGTCATGGCCTCCATCTCCACGCCGGTCCGGGCGCGCGTCCGGGCGCGCGTGCGGATGCGCAGGACGCCCTCGGCAGGCTCGCTCTCGAAGTCCACGTCCACGGCGTCGACGGGCAGCGGATGGCACAACGGGATCAGCTCTCCGGTGCGCTTCGCCGCCATGATCCCGGCGACCCGGGCGACCGCCAGCACGTCGCCCTTGGCGACGCTGCCGGTGTCGATCAGGGCGAGCGTCGCCGGCGTCATGACGACGCGCACCTCGGCGATCGCTTCCCGGACGGTCTCGTCCTTGCCCGAGACGTCGACCATCCGCGCACGCCCGGAGGGGTCGAGATGGGACAGCGGGCCGTTCGCCGCAGCGGCGGCGGCACCGGGCTCGTCGGTGGCGGACATGGAGGTTCCCGAACGAAGGGGTCACGGCGCCGCGGGAGTTCTGCGGCATGATCGGCTAAGATATCGCGCCCCGCGACGAGGCACCAAGTCCGCTCCGCGAACGCCCCCGACGTCCGAAGCCCGAGCCCATGTCCAGTAGCGAACTCACTCCGCACGAGCGCCCCGAGGGCACCGTGATCGTCGGTATGTCCGGCGGCGTCGATTCCTCCGTGGCCGCCCTGCGCCTGCTCGAGGCGGGCCGGTCCGTGGAGGGTCTGTTCATGAAGAACTGGGACGAGGACGACGGCACGGAGTACTGCACCGCCCTCGCTGACCTCGAGGACGCCCGGCGCGTCGCGGACCGGCTCGGCATCCGACTCCACACGGCGAACTTCGCCGCCGAGTACTGGGACAACGTGTTCGAGGCCTTTCTCGCCGAGTACCGCGCCCATCGCACCCCGAACCCGGACGTGCTCTGCAACCGGGAGATCAAGTTCCAGGTCTTCGTCGAGTACGCCGAACTGCTCGGCGCCGAGCGGATCGCCACGGGCCACTATGCGCGTCTGCGGCGCCGGGACGGACGCGTCGAACTGCTCCGGGCCCGCGACGAAGCCAAGGATCAGACCTACTTCCTTCACGCCGTACCCGGTGCGCAGCTCGCACGCTGCGAGTTCCCGCTCGGCGCCATGACCAAGCAGGAGGTGCGCGACGTCGCGCGTCGAGCGGGCTTCCACAATCACGGCAAGAAGGACTCCACGGGCATCTGCTTCATCGGCGAGCGCCGCTTCGCGGACTTCCTCGCACGCTACGTCGCGAGCGAGGCAGGCATCATCGAGTCCGTCGAGGGCGAGGTCGTCGGCGAGCACCGGGGTCTGTCCTTCTACACGCTCGGTCAGCGCCAGGGGCTCGGGATCGGCGGCCGCGCCCACGGCTCGGCGGAGCCCTGGTACGTGGCCGGCAAGGACGTGGACCGCAACGTGCTGCTGGTCGCGCAGGGCCACGACCATCCGGCGCTCGCGAGCGACTGGCTCGTGGTGCGCACGCTGCACTGGATCGATCGGGTCCCGGAGCTGCCGCTGCGCTGCACCGCGAAGGTGCGCTACCGGCAGACCGATCAGGAGGCGGAGGTCTCGCGCCGCGCCGACGGCACTCTGCGCGTGCAGTTCGACGCCCCGCAGCGCGCCGTCACGCCGGGCCAGTGGGTGTGCCTCTACGATGGCGAAGTCTGCCTCGGCGGCGGCGTCATCGAGACGCACGGGCGCACGCCAGGCGTCGCGGGGCTCGCCGCTTGAGCGCCGGGCGCGGCTACGACACGCGGGCACGCACCATCGCCCTGGCCGGCGTCTTCCAGGCCAGCGCCCTGGTGGCCGACGTCGCCCACGGTCGGCCCCTCGACGAGCCCGCCATGCGCGCGACGCTCGAATCGCTGTTCGTCACGGACCCCGCCTCCACGGAGGACGTGTTCGGTGGTCTGCCCGGCGTCCGCCTCGGTCTGTTGCTGATTCGCGACGGGCTCGCGCGCGAACGTCAGCAGGCCCACGCCGAGGTGCTGCGCTATGCCTTCAGCGTGATCCAGACCGAACGGCGCTTCGCTCGCCGCCGCGATCTGCAGGAGATCCTCCACGCGCGCCTGGAAAGGGTGCGCGAGCAGCGGGCGCACTTCGATCTCCTTCACGAGACCGTGATCGGCGCGCTCGCGAACGTCTACCAGGACACGATCTCCACGCTTCGTCAGCGGATCCAGGTCGTGGGCAACGCAGCGGCCCTGCAGGAGGAGCGCAACGCGGACCGCATCCGCGCAGCGCTCCTCGGGGGCGTGCGCGCTGCCCTGCTCTGGCATCAGACCGGCGGCCGTCGCTGGCGCCTGCTGCTGAACCAGTCCGCGGTCCAGGACGCCGCCGATCGCCTCGTCCGGGAACTCGTGTGACGCTGACCCGAACTCTCGCCCAGGACACCGCCATGGACCTCACGCCCCTTACCGCCGTCTCCCCCGTCGACGGCCGCTACGCTGGTCGCACGGCGCCGCTGCGCGGCGTATTCAGCGAGTACGGTCTCCTCAAGTACCGGGTCGTGGCCGAGCTGCACTGGTTCCGGGCCCTCGCGGCCGCGCCCGAACTCCCCGAGCTGCCGGCGCTGACGCCGGCCGCGGCGGCACACCTCGACGCGATCGAGACCGCCTTCGACGCCGGAGACGCGGCGGCGGTCAAGGCCATCGAGGCCCGCACGAACCACGACGTGAAGGCCGTGGAGTACTTCCTGAAGGAACGCATCGGCGCTCACGCGGATCTCGCGCCGCACGTGGAGTTCGTGCATTTCGCCTGCACTTCCGAGGACATCAACAACGTCGCCCATGCGCTGATGCTCCGTGCCGGCCGGGACGAAGTGCTGCTTCCCGCTCTGGACCGCGTCATCGACGCCATTGCCGCTCTGGCCGTGGAGCACGCGGGCGCGGCGATGCTCTCGCGCACGCACGGCCAGGTGGCCTCGCCCACCACCATGGGCAAGGAGCTCGCGAACTTCGTCCACCGCCTCGAACGCGCCCGGGAGGCCTTCGCGGCCGTGACACTGCCCGCGAAGCTGAATGGTGCCGTCGGCAACTACAACGCCCATCTCGCCGCCGTTCCGGAACTCGACTGGCCGGCACTCGCGGCAGGGGTCATCGAAGGGCTCGGCCTCGAGTTCGCGCCCTACACCACGCAGATCGAACCGCACGACGGCATCGCGGCCTGGTGCCATGCGCTCATGCGCATCGGCCAGGTCCTGCTCGACTTCGACCGCGACGTCTGGGGCTACATCTCGCTCGCCTACTTCCGGCAGCGCAAGGTCGAGACGGAGACCGGCTCCTCGACCATGCCGCACAAGGTGAACCCCATCGACTTCGAGAACTCCGAGGGCAATCTCGGCCTCGCGAACGCGGTGCTGGCACACCTCGCGGACAAGCTGCCGGTCTCGCGCTGGCAGCGCGATCTCTCGGACTCCACGGTGCTCCGCAATCTCGGGGTCGGCTCCGCCTACTTCCTCATCGCCCTCGAGGCGACCGCGAAGGGCATCGGCAAGCTGGAACTCGACCCGGCGCGTCTCGCCGACGATCTCGATGCGAGCTGGGAGGTGCTGGCAGAGCCGATCCAGACGGTCATGCGCCGCGAGGGGGTCGAGGAACCCTACGAGAAGCTCAAGGAGCTGACGCGCGGTCGCCGCCTCGACGCCGACGCCACGCGCGAGATGCTGGCGGCCCTCCCGCTCTCGGACGGGGCTCGCGAACGGCTCGCGCGCATGACACCGGCGACCTATACGGGGTTGGCGGAGCGCCTGGCGCGGGCCATTCGCGAGCCGTGAGCGGCGACTGCGCGTTCCTCGCGCCGGGCCTGCTCGGCGAAGACGACGCGGCTGCACGCCTAGAGCGCTTCCTGAGCGGCTACTGGCGCCGGCGCCCACTGCTGCTTCCCGGAGCGCTCGAGGGCTTCGAGATCCCCCTGGACGGCGACGAACTCGCCGGCCTCGCCTGCGAGCCGGAAGCAGACGCCCGGATCGTGCGCAGCACCGTGGACGGCTACGTCCTCGAGCAGGGCCCCTTCGATCCGGCGCGCTTCGCGACCATCGGCGATCGTGACTGGACGCTCCTCGTGAACGGCGTCGATCTCGCCGTGCCCGGCTTCGAGCCCCTGCTGGACGCGGTACGCTTCGCACCGGACTGGCGCCTGGACGACGTCATGGTGAGCTTCGCCGCGCCGGGCGGCTCGGTCGGGCCCCACCTCGATCGCTACGACGTCTTCCTGCTCCAGGCGGAAGGCACCCGCCGCTGGGAGCTGGGACCGGATCCGGCGGAGGAGCGTCGGCCGCTGGTGGAACGCGGTGGCCTCGCGCTCGTCGAAGACTTCCTGCCCCGGCGCTCGGAGCGCTGCGGCCCGGGCGACGGACTCTACGTACCCGCTGGCTGCGTTCACCACGGGATCGCCGAGACGCCCAGTCTGACCCTCTCCATCGGCTTCCGGGCGCCGACCCTGGCCGACCTGGTCGACGACTGGACCCTAGGGCGGATCGAGCTCCTGCCGACGCTGCCCATGGATCTCGATCCGCCCCTGCCCACGAACCCGGCGCTGCTCGCGCCGGAGACCGTCGCGGCTGCGCGCGCGGCGCTGCGCGCGGCCCTGCTCGCCGGTCTCGACGACACGGACTTCGTGCGGCGCCTCGGCGCGCTCCTGACGGAGGCGGGACGCGGCGCGCGCTTCTTCGAGCCGGACCCGCTCACTGCCCCCGAACTCGCCGCGGAACTCGCCGCTGGGGCCCTGCTGGAGCGCGCGCCGGGTGTCCGCCTGCTGCTCTGGGCCGACCCGGCGCACACACTGATCTTCGCCGCCGGTCAGTGCCACGAGACCCACGCCGCAGCGGCGGCGCTGGAACCGCTGACGCGGCTGACACCGCTCGGCGCTCGGGATCTCACGGACGCTGCGACGCTGGAGGCAGCAGCCGAACTGTACAATCGCGGTCTGCTGCTGCTGACGGAGCCCGGGTCATGACCGAAGGCGTCGCCGTGCGCATCGGAGACTGGGACGCGGACGCGGAGGCGCTTCGCGCCATCCGTACGCGCGTCTTCGTGGAGGAACAGGCCGTTCCGCGGGAGATCGAGTGGGACGGTCAGGACGAGGGCGCCGTCCACCTCGTCGCCGAAGATCACCGCGGCGACGTCGTCGGCACCGCGCGCCTGCTGCCTTCCGGCCAGATCGGTCGCATGGCGGTGCTGCCGGAGCGTCGCGGATTCGGCATCGGCCGCGCCCTGCTCGAAGCAGCCGTGGACGCAGCCCGCGACCGCGGCGAGCGCGAGGTGTTCCTGAACGCCCAGGCCCATGCCCTCGGCTTCTACGAGGACGCGGGTTTTCACCCCGTGGGCCCGGAGTTCGAGGAGGCCGGCATCGCGCATCGGCGCATGGAACTCGCCCTCGGCATCACCTTCGACTCACCCGTCGAGGGTCCGCTCGAGATCGTCAACGCAGCGGCGGACAGGACGCCCTACGACCATCCCGCACTCACCGACTGCGAGGACGCGGTGCGCATGCTGGAGGGCGAGAGCGCGATCGCCGCTGCCATCGTCGAACTCGCCACGTACGCACGACGGGAGATCCTCGTGCTGTCGCAGGACCTCGACCCGCGCTACTTCGACCGCCCGGAGCTCCTCGAGATGCTCTCGCGCTTCGCGCGTCGGCACGGCAACGCCGCGGTGCGCATCCTCGTGCACGACACGCGGCGCATGATCCGCGACGGCCATGGCCTGCTCGACCTGGGCCGGCGCCTGTCGAGTTCCTTCGACATCCGCATCGTCCATCCGGAAATGCAGGACCGGGAGGACACCTTCGTGCTCGCTGATCGCACGGGCATGGTCGGCATTCCGCGCAGCAGCACGGCGGCGGGCTTTCTGAATCTCAACGACGCGCCGCTCACGCGGCAGTACGCGAACCTCTGGAACCGCCTGAACGATCGCTCCGTGACGGATCCGAATCTCAGGCAGATGTCCATCTGAGGAGACTCTCCGCATGAGCACGCAGACCGCGACCGGCCCCGGCCCGCTCGCGCTCCTGAATCGCCTCGCCGAACCGGCGATCCGCTTCGGTATCGGCGCGCCGCCAGCGGTGCCCTTCGGCTGGTGGAGCGGCCTGGTGCTGATGGAGATTCCGGGCAGGAAGTCCGGGCGGCTCTACCGCGTACCGGCCTTCGCCTTCGCCCACCGGGACCTGCTCGTCGTGAGTACGGTGCGGGAGCGCTCGCAGTGGATCCGCAATCTCGCGGCAGCGGACCGCGTTGACGTCTGGGTGCGGGGCAGGCGCCGGAACGCCAGGACGTTCGTCTGGGGTGAGGATCACCCCCGCGACGTGAACAGGCTGAGGGAGCGGATCGCCTTCAGGAACCTCGGAATCTGGTGCGATGCGCTGGGCATCCGGGGAGCACTGCTGGCGCTCGACGCTGCGGCGAGCTGACGGCCCGGCGCCCGCCGGGCCGACGTCTCTCAGTAGTCCGCGCGGGCGAAACCGTTGCGGATCATGCAGGCCTCGTAGGCCGGTACCGTTTCCTCCCGCGTACACGCCTCGTGGGTCTCGTTGAACGCGAGGCGCGTGGCGCGGTCGTCCGCATCCCAGGTGTAGGTCAGGCGCGCCGGACCGTCCTCGACCATGGTGCCTGCGCAGCCGCCCAGTGCTGCGAGCAGGGACACCATCATCACCGTTCGAATCTTCGACTGCATGATGTCTTCTCCTCTGGTCCCGGATCCGAAGCCGGGAGACAGGGGAACAATATTCCTACTAATAGGAACAAACAACCTGTTTCACGACTTTGTGACAGAAATGTGAACCGTGTCGTCCGACAAGACGAACGGCCGCACGCCGGGGGCGCGAGCTGCCCACCGCGGGGTTTCGGGAGGAGACGTGTGAACGCGAGGCGGCGCCGGCCGCTCAGTCGCCGAACTTGTGCTTCAGCGTGTACCAGCTGGGATAGGGGATCTTTCGGGGGTTCTTCTTGGCGGTCCAGAAACGCACCACTCGCCCGTCGGACAGGCGCAGGGCCTTGGCGACGTCCTTGTTCGAGAGCGATTTCTGATCCATCCAGGCGCGCAGATCCCTCGCGCTCGGCGGCCAGGACTCCATGGCACGAGCGGCCCGCTCCTTCTTCGAGAGCTTGTCGTCGGAGGGCTCCGGAGCCGCCTCGTCCAGCGCCAGGGCCTTCGCGAGACGTTCGGCCTGCTTGTCCTTCTCACTCACGGCGGCCTGGCCTTCCGCGCCATCTGCGTGAAGGCAAGACTACCCGAGCCCTCCGATCCGACCAATGCGTTCCCGGCCTCTGGAAGGAGTCGGAGCGGTCCACGACGAGGGCGATGCCATCGGGACGTCCGACCCTGACGATCGCCTCCACGAAAGTGCGGTGCGAAGCTGCCGGGATCGGAACGGAAGCTCACTCCGGCATCTGCAACGCCTGATCCGCGACGATCACGCCGTTGCGGTCCGCGTACACGAAGCGGCCGGGTTCGAAGCCGACCCCACCGAAACGGAGCGGCACGTCCACTTCGCCCGTGTCCCGCTTCGCGCTCCGACGCGGATGCGCGGCCAGGGCCTGCACGCCGAGATCGATCGTCGCCAGGGCCGCGACGTCCCGCACGCAGCCGAAGACGATCACGCCCTTCCAGCCGTTCGCGGCCGCCTTCGCGGCGAGATTGTCGCCGAGCAGCGCGCAGCGGCGGGAGCCGTCGCCGTCGACCACGAGCACCGCGCCCTCCCCCGCCGTGTCGACCAGTTCGGCCACTCGTGAGTTGTCCTCGAAGCAGCGAACGGTGCGCACCGGCCCGCCGAAGTCCTCGCGGCCGCCGAAGCTCCGCAGCTCGATCTCCAGCACGTCCACCGCATCGCCGTAGGCGTCGCAGAGATCAGGCAGGACCCAGGATGATTCGGACATCGATGTTCTCCTCGTCGTGTCGATGGGGCGCCGTGCGGTCACGGCGCCGGAAGCAGGACACCTACTCTCCCGTCCCGGTGCACGACCTCGAAGCGCGAAAGGCATTCGCGGCCGCCTCCGGTCACGGGCGGCTGGACGCGATCACCCGTCTCGAGGTCGTAGCGGAATCCGTGCTGCGGGCACCAGATGTGCCCCTCGTCGAGTTCGCCCTTCGCGAGCCGCGCGCCTCGATGCGGACAACGGTCCTCGATCACCCAGGTACGGCCGGCGTCGTGGAGCAGCAACAGGCGTCGACCGCGGACCCGTCGCACGAGGCGCAGGCCGTCGCGCAGACGCCGCTCGGGCAGCAGTGGGTGGAATTCGCCGCCGCTCACGGGGCGAGTCCCAGTTCCAGCAGCGGCAGCGCCCGCCCGGGGATGCTCATGGACGGACGCTCGCCGACGCGCCGGGCACCGGCCGCGAGGTAGAAGCCCTCGGCATGGGGATCGGACTGGATCACCAGGACACGACAGCCGAGGCGAATCGCCTGTGCCTTCGCGTCGTCCATGAGCGCCCGTCCGGCGCCCGTGCCGATGTGCTCCGGCGCGACGAACAGGGCCTCGAGTTCACCGCAGCCCTCACCCAGGGGCTCGACGGCGGCAAAGCCGACGAGCCCCCCTCGCGTCTCGCCGACGCGGAAGCACATGCGACCGAGATCGTCCTCGTCCCAGCTCAGCTCCGCGCGCATGACCGCGAGGTGCTCGGACGCGTAGCCCCAGTGCCCCTTCGAGCGCAGGGCCAGCGACGCGAGCGTCACGAGGTCTGCTGCCGCCGCATCGCGGATCGTCAGCATCGAGCCCATGGACGCCTTCACCGGTTCCAGTACCGGGAAAGCGTTGGACCCGGCAGCGCCCGCAGCCGCCGGACGTCGCTCCGACCATGGCCCACCCGAGCGTGGCGCCCGCCGCCCCTCGGCGGGGCGCCCCGCGCGCCCGCTCGAGAGGCGGCCTGATCATCCGCCCCCGAGCCCTCAGCCGCGCTCCGCGATCGGAACGACCTTCCGCTCCTCGGGCCCGCTGTAGCTCGCCGAGGGTCGGATGATCCGGTTGTTGGCACGCTGTTCCATGACGTGCGCCGCCCAGCCCGTCACACGTGAGCACACGAAGATCGGCGTGTAGAGCTTCGTGGGGATGCCCATGAACGTGTACGTCGAGGCGTGGAAGAAATCGGCGTTCGGGAACAGCTTCTTCTCGTCCCACATGAGCTTCTCGATGGCCTCGGAGACCGGAAACAGGACCGTATCGCCGGTCGCCTCGGCGAGCTTGCGGCTCCAGCCCTTGATGATCTCGTTGCGCGGGTCGGAGGTGGAGTAGATCGCGTGGCCGAAGCCCATGATCTTGTCCTTGCGCTCGAGCATGCCCTTCACGCCGGCCGTGGCCTCCTCCGGCGAGGAGAACTGTTCGATGAGCGCCTTGGCGGCCTCGTTGGCGCCGCCGTGGAGCGGGCCACGCAGCGCACCGATGGCGCCCGTGATGGCCGAGTGCATGTCCGAGAGCGTCGAGGCGATGACCCGGGCCGTGAAGGTCGAGGCGTTGAATTCGTGCTCCGCGTAGAGGATGAGCGAGACACTCATGACCTGCACGTCGAGTTCGTTCGGAGCCTCGCCCCTGAGCATGTGCAGGAAGTGACCGCCGATGGTGTCGTCGTCCGTCTCCGTGTCGATACGGACACCGTCGTGGCTGAAGCGGTACCAGTAGACGATGATCGACGGCAGTACGGCGAGAAGGCGATCGACGACCTCTTCCTGCTCGGAGAAGTCCTGTTCGGTCTCGAGGTTGCCGAGCATGGAGCAGCCCGTGCGCATCACGTCCATGGGATGGGCGTCCTTCGGAATGAGCTCGAGCGTCCGCTTGAGCGCATCCGGGAGGCCGCGCAGCGTCTTGAGCCGGGCGCGATAGGCGTCGAGCTGCGCCTGCGTGGGCAGCTCGCCCTTCAGGATCAGGTAGGCGACCTCCTCGAAGGTGGTGTGCTCGGCGAGGTCGGTGATGTCGTAGCCACGATAGGTCAGACCGGTGCCGGTCTGCCCCACGGTGCACAGCGCCGTGTCGCCGGCGACCTGCCCGCGCAGGCCCGCGCCCCCGAGTTTCTTCGCTTCCGCCATCAGTTGGCCTCCTTCTCGTTGCCGAACAGTTCGTCGAGCTTCTGCTCGTAGTCGTGATAGCCGAGGAAATCGTAGAGCTCCATGCGTGTCTGCATGGTGTCGAGGACTTCCTTCTGGTGTCCGTCACGCCGGATCGCCTCGTAGACGCCGAGCGCGGCCTTGTTCATCGCCCGGAAGGCCGACAGGGGATAGAGCACCATGCGGATACCCGCGCTGCCCAGCTCCTCGGTCGTGTAGAGCGGCGTCTGGCCGAACTCGGTGATGTTCGCCAGTACCGGCACGTCGACCGCATCGACGACCTTCCGGTACATCTCCAGGTCCGTCATCGCCTCCGCGAAGATCGCGTCCGCGCCCGCCTCCACGAAGGCCTGGCTGCGCTCGATCACCGCATCGAAGCCGTCGACCGCGAGCGCGTCGGTGCGCGCCATGAGCACGAAGTCCGGGTCCGTCTTCGCGTCCACGGCGGCCTTGATGCGATCACACATCTCCGCCGTTGTGACGATGGCCTTGCCCGGGCGATGGCCGCAGCGCTTCTGCGCGACCTGGTCCTCGATGTGCACCCCGCCGGCGCCTGCGCGGATCATCTCGCGCACGGTGCGGGCGATGTTGAAGGCACCGCCCCAACCCGTGTCGATGTCGACGAGCAGCGGCACGGACGACGCCGCCGAGATCCGACGGACGTCCTCGAGCACGTCGTTCGCGGAGGTCATGCCGAGATCCGGCAGGCCGTAGGACGCATTCGCGACGCCGCCGCCGGACAGGTAGATGGCGCGGTAGCCGACGCGCTCGGCCATCATGGCGGCGTAGGCGTTGATGGTGCCCATGACCTGCAGCGGGCGCTCCTCCTCGAGCGCCCGCCGGAAGCGGGCCCCTGCGCTGGTGGATGTGGTCATGCCGATCCCTCCTGTCGGTCGCTGTCTGGTTCGGAAGATCCGTCGGCCGCGGTCCGCGCCGCCTCGATGTTGCGGCGCGAGGAGGCGACGTGGCGTCGCATCAGCAGTTCCGCGAAGTCGGCGTCGCGCTCGCGCATGGCGGCGACGATGGCCCTGTGCTCTGCGAGCGCCTGCGTGGAACGGCCCTCGTAGCCGGAGAACTTGTAGCGGTACATGCGCGTGAGTTGATAGAGGTCGTCGCAGAGCAGGCGCGTCACGATGGGATTCCCGGACGCCTGCGCGATGCGGTAGTGGAAGTCGAGGTCGCCTTCCTTCTGGAAGTAGCCGCGGCCCTCCCTGAGTTCGGCGCGAGCCGCGTGCGCGTCGAGCAGCGCGTCGAGGGCGTCGAGCTCGGCCACCGAGCAGCGCTCCGTCGCGAGCCGGCAGGCCATGCCTTCGAGCGCTTCGCGGGCCTGCGCCAGATCGATCAGCCGGTCGAAGCTGAGGACGGGGACGCGGGCGCCCACGTGCGGCACGCGTTCGACGAGTCGCCGCGCCTCGAGACGCTGCAGAGCCTCGCGCAGCGGGCCGCGGCTGACGCCGTGGCGACGGGCGAGCTCGGGCTCCGCGAGTCGTGCGCCAGGCGCGAGGTCGCCGCGGACGATGGCCTCCTGAAGCGTCTCGAAGAGCCGCTCGGCGACGGTTCGGGCGCCGGTGTCACCGGGCTGGACGGGGATCTGCGGTGTGTCCATGACGAGCGGCGGAACTCTCCCTCCCCGCGAGATTGTCGACAATCTCGCGCGACGCGCACCCTAATGCCCCGGTTCCGGGCTTTCAAGCCACTCATTGTCGACAACCGTGTCATGTGGCGGCCCGGATAGCGCGCTGCTAGGCTTCGCGCCCTCGCCGAGGGAGCGCCGCAGGCCCTTGCATCAACTCCCCTACCAGCCGGATCCGCTGCCGCTGCTCGCGGCGCTGCGTCCTCTCGGGCGCGCGGTGCTGCTCCACAGCGCCGCGCGGAACCACCGTTTCGCCGGCCTGGACATCGTCGCAGCGGCGCCGCGCGTCGTGGTCGAGACGCGCGGCGCCAGCACGACCGTGCAGGGCCCGGAGGGGACGCGGATCAGCGGCGCGGATCCCTTCGAGCTGCTCGACGAGATCCTGGAACGGGAGGCGGCGGTCGCAGGCACGCGGGCACCCTTCGCGGGGGGCGTGATCGGCCTCGCCGGCTACGACCTGGGCCGTCGCTGCGGACGGCTCGGCGATCGTCTGCCTGCATCCAGCGGCTTTCCGGATCTGGTGGCCGGTTTCTACGACTGGGTGATCGCCACGGACCACGGGACGCGAAGGACCCGCGTCCACGCGCTGCCCGGGCGCCGTACGCCGGAGGGGCTGCTCGGACAGCTGGCGTCCCTGCCCGCCGTGCGCCGGGCACCCTTGCCGCAACTCCTGCCCGAGGTCGGGCGAAGCGCCTACGCCGAAGCCTTCGACCGCATCCAGGCATGGATCCGCGCAGGCGACTGCTACCAGGTGAATCTCGCCGTCCCCTTCAGCGCCCCCTGCGAAGAGGACGCGCTGGCCCTCTACGCCGCCCTGACCGACCGCCAGCCGTCGCCCTATGCGGCCTTCCTCGAAACGCCTGCCGGCGCGGTCCTGTCATGCTCACCGGAGCGTCTGCTGCACTGCGAGGACGGCACGATCCACACGAGCCCGATCAAGGGCACGCGTCGGCGGCACAGGGACCCGGTCCGGGATGCGGCAGAGGCCGCCGCCCTGCTCGCGAGCGAGAAGGATCGGGCCGAGAACCTCATGATCGTGGACCTGCTGCGCAACGATCTCGGGCGCAGCTGCCTGCCGGGCACCGTGCGGGTGCCCGAGCTCTTCGAGCTGCAGAGCTTTCCGGCGGTCCATCACCTCGTGTCGACGATCCGCGGTGAACTGGCGCCCGGCGTATCGCCGCTCACCGCACTCGGCCGCGCCTTCCCGGGCGGTTCCGTCACCGGCGCGCCGAAGCTGCGCGCGATGCAGATCATCGAGGCACTCGAGCCACGCCGGCGCGGGCCCTACTGCGGGAGCGTGTTCCGCGTCGATCCCGCCGGCCGTCTCGACGCATCCATCACCATCCGCACGCTGCTGCTGGAAGCCGGGCGTCTCACCTGCTGGGGCGGCGGTGGCATCGTCGCCGACTCGGACGCGGCCGCCGAGTGGGCCGAGATCCACGCCAAGATCGGCGCGCTCATCGGCGCCGAGGGACATCTCGGGGACTGGCCGGCTCAGCCGTCGAAGGCGGCGAGCTGATCCTCGATGAGCGCCTGCAGACCCTCGTAGGCGTCCGTCGCCGGATACTGGGGGAACTGCGCCGTGACGTTCTCGGGCGCACGGAAGAAGAAGCCGGCATCGGCTTCCTCGAGCATGCTCGTGTCGTTGAAGGAATCGCCGGCCGCGATCACCTTGTAGTTGAGGCCGTGGAAAGCCTTCACGGAGGCGCGCTTCGGATCGGGCTGACGGATGTGGTAGTCCGTGACCGCGCCTTCGCGGCTCACGGACAGGCGATGGCAGAGCAGCATGGGGAAGCCGAGCTGCGCCATGAGCGGCTGCGCGAACTCGTAGAAGGTGTCGGAGAGGATCGCGACCTGGACGCGCCCGCGGGCCCAGTCGAGAAAGGCGCGCGCCCCGGGCAGCGGCTCGAGGCCACCGATGACGGCCTGGATGTCGTCCATGCCGAGGCCGTGTTCCCGCAGCAGCGCCAGCCGACCGGTCATGAGTTCGTCGTAGTCCGGTATGTCGCGCGTCGTGAGCTTCAGTCCCTCGATGCCCGTGCGTTCCGCGACGCCGAGCCAGATCTCAGGAATGAGGACGCCTTCGAGGTCGAGGCAGAGGATGTGCACGGTGCGGCTCCCTGAACGCTACGGTTCGCGAGTTTGGGAGTCTCCGGCCGACGGGTCCAGCCCTCCCCGGCTGCCGGGTGCTCCGCTGAGCTTATGGCGCAATGGTCTTTGCGCCCTCCGGGGGCACTGCTAGCCTCGCCGCCGTCCTCCAAGATGATCCCGGAACTCCGCCATGAGCCAGGCCGCCGCACGGACCACGAGCGCCTTCGACTTCGAGGCCGCCAGCGCGATCCTCGAGGGCGCCGATCCCCGCGACGTGCTCGCGCATGCGATCGAGTCCTTCGATGCCGTCGCCCTGTCCTTCAGCGGTGCCGAGGACGTGGTGCTCGTGGACATGCTCGCGGACCTCACCGACACGGTCGGTGTCTTCTGCCTGGACACGGGTCGCCTGCACCCGGAGACCCTGCGCTTCCTAGAGCAGGTCCGCAGCCACTATGGCCTCGACATCGAACTCATGTTCCCGGAGGCGGGAGCCGTTCAGGCCCTGGTGCGGGAAAAGGGCCTGTTCAGCTTCTACGAGGACGGTCATCAGGAGTGCTGCGCGATCCGCAAGATCGAGCCCCTGCGCCGCCGCCTCGCCTCTGCCGACGCCTGGATCACCGGTCAGCGTCGGGACCAGAGCCCCACGCGCACGGATGTCCCGGTAGTGCAGCGCGACAGTGCCTTCTCGAGCGACGAGCGGACGCTGGTGAAGTACAACCCGCTCGCCGCCTGGAGTTCCGCGGACGTCTGGTGCTACATCCGTGACCACGATGTGCCCTACAACACGCTCCACGATCGCGGCTTCGTCAGCATCGGCTGCGAGCCCTGCACGCGCGCGATCGCCCCGCACGAACACGAGCGCGCGGGACGCTGGTGGTGGGAGGACGCGACGAAGAAGGAGTGTGGTCTGCACCTCGACAACCTGAAGGCGCGTGGTGACGTGATCTCGACGGATGGCGCCGGCACCGACCGCGGAGTCTCCGGGCCGTGAAGATCACCTTCGTGAAGAAGATCCTCGCCGACGGCAGCCCCTGCCGGAAATGTGCGGACGTGCAGAAGCGGCTCGAGGAGAACGGCCAGCTCGAGCGCATCGACGAGACCCTGATCGCGGACGAGCGCGACCCGGCCTCGCCCGGCATGCGCCTGGCGGAGGAGCTCGGCGTCAGCCGCGCGCCCTTCTTCGTCGTCGAGGACGGCGGCGAGCGCAGGGTCTGGACGGTCTACTTCAAGTTCGCGAAGGAAGTGTTCGGGACGGGTGAGGGTCGTGCCGCCGACGCCGCGCGCGACATCCTGGACTCGAACCCCGACCTCGACTACGTGTAGACGCTCTCGCCGGAAGCGGGACTCGAACTCGTGCCGATGCAGGGCGGGCGGGGGCAGGACCGGGGCCTGATGGGCAGGACCGGGGTCTGATGGGCAGGACCGGGGTCGGAGTCGATTTCCGTCGGAAATCGACTCCGACCCCTCTCCATCCTCTCCCTCTCCGACCCCTCTCCCGCTGCCGGTGGGTTCACAGCACCGGCAACTCGACGTCCGCGAACAGCGCCTCGCGCTCGGTCCGGTTGCTGCAGGCGAGCACCGCCCCGACCCGCTCGCGATCGAGCTGCGGCGCGAACAGCTCGATGAAGTCGTACATGAACCGGCGCATGAATGTGCCCTTGCGGAAGCCGACGTGCGTGACGCTCGGCTCGAACAGATGGCCCGCATCGATGGGCACGAGATCGTCGTCGAGCTCCGGATCCCATGCCATGTGCGCGATGATGCCGATACCGAGACCGAGGCGGACATAGGTCTTGATGACGTCCGCATCCGTGGCCGTGAACACGACGCGCGGTACCAGCCCCCTGCTCCCGAAGGCTTCGTCGAGCTTCGAACGCCCCGTGAAGCCGAACACGTAGGTCACGATCGGATACCTGGCCACCTCCTCGAGCGGCGGCTGCTCGAAGGCCGCGAGCGGATGGTCCCTCGGCACCACGATGCACCGGTTCCAGCGATAGCAGGGCATCATGATCAGGTCACTGAAGTGGTCGAGGCCCTCGGTCGCGATGGCGAAGTCTGCCTCTCCGTCGGCGGCCATCTGCGCGATCTGCGTCGGGCTGCCCTGATTCATGTGCAGGGCCACTTCCGGGTAGCGCGCCCGGAACTCGCCGATCACTCGCGGCAGCACGTAGCGTGCCTGGGTGTGCGTGGTGGCGATGGACAGCGCACCCTTGGTCTCGTTGTTGAACTCCTGGGCGACGCGCTTGATCGTCTCAGTCTTGCGCAGGATCTCGCCTGCCATCTCGATGATGACTTCGCCCGCAGGCGTGACGTGGGTGAGATGCTTGCCGGATCGCGCGAACACCTCGACGCCGAGTTCGTCCTCGAGGAGCCGGATCTGCTTCGAGATGCCGGGCTGCGAGGTGTAGAGCGCCTGCGCGGTCGCCGAGACGTTCAGGTCGTGATGCGCCACTTCCCATATGTAGCGCAGTTGTTGCAGCTTCACGCGATACCCCTCCCCTGGCGTATGGCGTCTGCAGGGCGACCGCCACGCGCTGACCCTGCGGCGATATGTAGCGCGGTTCTGGAATTAGAAGCAAATATTCCTTCCGGCGCTAGCAATACCTCCCTAGTGTCGCAATCTGGTTATAACGCACCGGATCCGCTCTCGCCCAGATGCTCGACCTCCTGCTCTACGTGATCGCCGGCGCCAGTGTCGGCTTCGCGATCGGCGTGACCGGCGTCGGGGGTGGTTCGCTCATGACGCCGCTGCTGCTCCTCTTCGGCTTCCCGCTTCACGTCGCCATCGGCACGGATCTGCTCTACGCGGCAGTCACGAAGGCCGGCGGCATGGCGGCGCACGCGCGCCAGCGCAGCGTCGACTGGCACCTCGTGACGCTCCTCGCCCTCGGCTCGATTCCCGCCTCCGTGCTCACGGTCTGGGCGTTGCACGATCTGTTCGGCGCACCGGATGCCTACGCACCGCTGCTGACCACGGCCCTCGGCGCGATGCTCATGCTCACGGCGCTGTCGATCCTGCTCCGTGATCGGCTGCAGGCCCTCGCCCCAGCCCAGAGTCGCGTGCGCGCGCGCCTCGACGAACACGCCGGTCTGCTCACGCTCCTCATGGGTCTGCTGCTCGGCGTCTGCGTCACCCTGTCCTCGGTGGGCGCCGGCGCCTTCGGCGCGGCCGTGCTCATGGCGCTGTACCCGGCGCTGCGCGCCGTGCGCATCGTCGGCACGGACATCGCCCACGCGGTGCCGCTGACGCTCATCGCCGGCCTCGGACACCTCGCCCTAGGCAATGTCGACTTCACGCTGCTCGGGGCCCTGCTCGTCGGCTCACTCCCGGCCATCTGGCTGGGCTCACGCGTCGCAGAGCGTCTCCCGGACCGTGTCATGCGACCGATCCTCGCGACCCTCCTCGCCGGTCTCGGCGTGCGCTTCGCCCTGTTCTGATCGCTTCGGCGGCGCAGCGAGCCCCCGCTGCGAGACTCAGCCAGACGGCTCGTTGGCGATGCCGTGCGGCACGTGGCCAGCGGTCACGTGTTCCCGCGCCGACTCGCAGTGCCCTTCCTGGTCGTCGAAGAAGATGTCCGCGCCGAAGGCCTTCAGGAACGGCCCCTTCGCGCGCCCACCGAGGAAGAGGCTCTCGTCGAGGCGCACGTCCCAGTGGCGCAGGGTACGGATGACACGCTCGTGGGCCGGCGCCGAGCGCGCCGTGACGAGCGCGGTACGGATGGGGCAGGCGTCGGCCGGGAAGGCGCTCTGGATGCGATGGACCGTGGCGAGGAAGTTCCGGAACGGTCCGCCCTGCAGCGGATCGTGTGCTGCCGCCGACTCACTCGCCTTGAAGGCGCTCAGGCCTTCGGCCTTGTAGACGCGTTCGGCCTCGTCCGAGAACAGCACCGCGTCGCCGTCGAAGGCCAGACGCAGGACGCCGTCGCCGATGCCGCTTTCCCGGATACCCTGCGCCGCCCGCGGCACGATCGCCGCGGCCGCAATGCCGGCCTCGAGCGCACGGCGCACGTCCTCTGCCTCGGTCGAGAGGAAGAGGTCGCAACCGAAGGCGATGGCGTAGCGCCAGGGGCTTTCCCCGCCGCAGAACGCCGCACGCTCGATCGGCAGCGCGTGGTGCTGCACCGAATTGAAGACGCGGAGGCCGGTGTCCGCGGTGTTGCGCGACAGCAGGATCACCTCAACCGGGGAGTCGCTCAGCAGATCGTTGATGCGCAGCAGCTTGCGCACGAGGGGAAAGGCCTGCCCGGGCGCGAGTACGTCGTCTTCGCGCTCGATCTGATACTGGCGATAGGCCTCGACGCCTTCGCGCTCGAAGACTTCGTTGCTGGCATCGAGGTCGAAGAGCGCACGCGAGGAGATCGCGACGACGAGACGGTGGGTCATCGGGGCTCCGCCTTCCGCACCCGGGGCGCCGCCGTCGCTCACGTCAGGCGCCCAGGTCGGGGATCAGCTTGCTCTCGACACGGGCGATCGCGTCCTTCAGCGCCAGCTTGCGCTTCTTGAGACGCTGGATCTGCATGCGGTCGGTGGCCGGCTGTTCCTCGAGCAGGCGGATCATGTCGTCCAGGTCACGGTGCTCGACGCGGAGATCGTGGAGCCACTCCTCGAGATTCCCCTGCGTCATGATGCGAGAACGAACTCCCCGGAACGGTCGGACGGCTTCGATGCCGAAAGCGCGACAAGCATAGCCGATGGCGTCGATCCCAGCGAGAATCGGCCCATGAGCGATCGCCGCGACATCGACAGGGACAGCGCCGGAGGGCGTCTGCCCGCCGCCTCCGGAGAGGTCGACGCGTTCCTCTCCCGGGTTCGCGCCCGTCCGCCACGTCCGGCCGGCCGCCGTGGTCGGCTGCTGTTCGCCCTCGACGCCACCGCCTCGCGCCAGCCCACCTGGGATCGGGCCGGTCACCTGACCGCCCGCATGTTCGATGCGGCCGACGCCGTCGGCGGCCTCGATCTGCGCCTGTGCTACTTCCGTGGCTTTCGCGAGTTCCGCAGCAGCGGCTGGCACGGTCACGCGGCGCCCCTCCAGAAGGCCGTGGCCACCGTCCGCTGCGCCGCCGGACACACGCAGCTCGGCCGGGTCCTCGACTTCGCCATCGAACAGACGCGCCGCGAGCGTCTCGGCGCCCTCGTCTACGTCGGCGACTGCTTCGAGGAGGACGCAGACCGCGTCTGCGGCCGCGCCGGGGAACTGGGCCTGCTCGGCACACCGGTCTTCGTCTTCCACGAGGGCCCGGACGCGCGCGCCGCCGAGGTGTTCCGCCAGATCGCCCGCGCCTCCGGCGGCGCCTTCGCGCGCTTCGACGCCTCGGCGGCGGATCGCCTCGAGGCCCTGCTCCGTGCCGTGGCCGTCTACGCGGCCGGCGGCCCGGCGGCCCTCGAGGATCTCGCCGCGCGCGACGCGCCGGCACGCGCCCTGCTGGAAGACCTGCGGCGATGAGCGAAGCCCAGCCGTGATCCGCCTGCTCCTGGTGGCGGTGCTCGCCGTCTTCGTCGGCGCCTTGCTGCGCCTGGCGTGGCTGCGCATGCGTGGCGATCCCAGACGCTTCTTCGTCGCCCTTGCCGTGGCGACCCTCGTGCTGGTGCTGCTGTTCGCCATCGGCACCGGGCGGCTGCACTGGCTGTTCTCGATCCCGGCGGCGCTGCTGCCCTTCCTCGGCCGCATCGCGCGCCTGCTGCCGATCCTGGGGTTCCTGCGCGGGCTGCTGGGGGGCGCCAGCGGCAGCGGCGGCAGATCGACAGCGACGGCGGGCGGGCAGTCACGCGTGGAGACCGCGCACCTGCGCATGACCCTCGACCTCGAGACCGGCGCGCTGGAGGGTGAGCTTCTCACCGGAGCGCACGCGGGCCGGCGGCTGTCGACGCTGGACGATGCCACCCTGCTTGCGTTGCTCGAAGCATGGCGCCGTGAGGACCCGGATTCCGCGCGCCTGCTCGAGACCTGGCTCGATCGCACGAAAGGCAGCGCCTGGCGAGGCTCGAAGGACGAGGCAGGCAGCCGTGCGGGCGGCTCGCCACCGAGTGGAGAACTGAGCCGCGCCGATGCCCTTTCCATCCTCGGGCTCGACGGCGAACCGGAGCGCGACGCCATCGTCCGGGCACATCGTCGTCTGATGCAGCAATTCCACCCGGACCATGGCGGATCCGACTATCTCGCCGCCCTCGTCAACCGCGCCAAGGAGCGTCTGCTCGACGACCTCTGACGCCTCCCTCCGGGCCCCGCCGCGGCTCCGAGGATCTCAGGGCGTCAGCACTGTCGCGCCCAGCGTGCGGCCCGCCTCGAGGGCGCGATGGGCGTCCGCCACCGCCTCGAGCGGGAAGCGCTGCTCGACGCGGACCTTCAGCACTCCGCCCGCGACGAGATCGAGGACGCCGCCGGCCAGGGCCTCGAGTTCTTCGCGGGTCCGTGTGTAGTGCACCAGGGTCGGGCGAGTCAGATAGAGCGACCCCTTCGCCGCGAGCAGGCCCGGCTCCACGGCAGGCGCCGGCCCGGAGGCGTTTCCGAAGCTCACCAGCATGCCGCGGGGCGCGAGGCAGTCGAGGGAAGCCTCGAAGGTCGAGCGGCCGACGGAATCGTAGACCACCGGCACCCCCGCACCGTCCGTGAGTTCGCGCACACGCGCGACGAGATCCTGCTGGCCCCGCAGCACCGTCTCGTCGCAGCCATGGGCTCGCGCCAGCGCCGCCTTGTCCTCGTTGCCCACCACGCCGATGACGCGGGCACCGAGGTGCTTCGCCCACTGCACCATCAGCAGGCCCGTGCCGCCTGCCGCCGCGTGGATCAGGATCGTCTCGCCCGCGACCACGGGGCGGGTCATGGTGAGCAGATAGCCGGCGGTCATGCCCTTCAGCATGATCGCCGCGGCCACGTCGTCCCCCACGCCCTCGGGAATGCGGACCAGCGTGTCCGCCGGACGATTCGCCTCCGTCGCGCAGGCACCGAGGGGCCCGGTCCCGTAGGCGACGCGATCACCCGGCTGCAGGTCCGCGACGCCGTCGCCGACCGCTTCCACCACCCCCGCGGCCTCGAGGCCGATGCCGGACGGGAGCGGCACCGGGTAGAGCCCGGAGCGGTGGTAGGTGTCGATGAAGTTCAGTCCCACGGCCCTGTGCCGGATGCGGACTTCGCCGGCGGACGGGGGCGGCAGGTCCACCGCTTCGTACTTCAGGACTTCCGGACCTCCGGTCTCGTAGAACCTCACCGCCTGTGCCATCTTCACGCTCCTGTCATCTCCAACCTACGAGGGTCGGCGCGCAGTGTACTGCGCGTCACCGGCAACGGAG
This sequence comes from Pseudomonadales bacterium, assembly GCA_036351675.1. GTDB lineage: Bacteria > Pseudomonadota > Gammaproteobacteria > Pseudomonadales > Azotimanducaceae > JAZBPO01. The sequence goes on along the minus strand of JAZBPO010000199.1, from coordinate 12,224 downwards.
GCGCCGGAGCTCCATTGAACGGCGCGCATCCCTACCTCACCGGCCCCTGGGCTCCCCTGACCGAGGAACAGCTGCTCTTCGATCTGGAAGTGGAAGGCCGTCTGCCTGCCGGTCTCGACGGCCTCTACGTACGCACGGGACCCAATCCCTACCCGGGGCGTGCCGGCGATCGCTATCACTGGCTCTCCGGTGACGGCATGGTCCACGGGATCCGCATCCAGGGGGGGCGGGCCCTCTGGTACCGCAATCGCTGGGTCAACGCGCCGGACGTCGCCCGCGCACGCAGCATGCCGGCGCCGCCGACGCTGGATGCGCTCGTCCCGGAAGGCACGGGCAACAGCGCGGCCGTCTGCCACGCCGGGCGCCTGCTCGCGTTCTCCGAGATGGCCATGCCCTACGAACTCTCGGACACGCTCGAGACGCTCACCATGACGGACTTCGGCGGCCCCATGCCCGCCGGTTCCATCGCCCATCCTCGCATCGATGCCGTGACCGGCGAACTGCACACCCTCGCCTATCACCCCGATCCACCCTATCTGCGCCACCACGTCGTGGACGCGGCCGGGCGCATGTGCGAGGAACGCGCCCTGCCCGTGAACCGGCCGATGCTCGTGCACGACTTCGGCCTCACGGCCGAGCACCTCGTGCTCTTCGATCTGCCCGTCCTCTTCGACGAGGAGGCGATGTTCGAGGGTCAGCCCCTGCCCTATCGCTGGGACGAGCAGGCCGGCGCCTTCCTGGGTCTCGTGCCGCGAAAGGGCGATCCGGCCGCTACCGAGTGGTTCGAGATCGCGCCCTGCTGGATACCGCACGTGGCCGCCGTGCGGGCCGCGGGGACGGCGCTGACGATCGAGGCGGTGCAGCGCCCGGCGCTGTTCCGGGACGATCTGCGCGGTGACGACGAGGGCCCGCCGACGCTGCTTCGCTTCAACCTCGAGCGGCGCCGGCAGCGCGTCGCGACGGAGGTGATCGACGCCGACGAACAGGACATGCCCTGCCGTGATCCGCGCGTCGCGCCGGGCGAGGACGCGCGCTACTGGACACTCGGCATAGGGGTCACGGAAGACAGGCACCCGCCGGCCGGAGACCGCCTCTACGGCCGGCGCGTCGGTGAAGCCGAACGGAGCGAGTACTCCGTGCCCGAGGGCTGGCTGCTGTCGGCCCCGAGCTTCGTCCCGGCGCATGCGCGGGCAGCGCACGACGAGGGCTGGCTGGTGGCCTTCGCACACGAGCGGGACGGCGCGCGGAGTCGCTTCCTGGTCATGGACGCGTCCCGTCCGGAGTCCGGGGCCGTGGCGAGCGTGGAGATACCGGCGCGGATCCCCTTCGGTTTCCACGGCTGCTGGGTACCGGACTGAAACCACCGGTCAGCGGAAGTCGTCGCGCACCATCTTCAGGAAGGGGCGCCAGACCGTGCGCAGCGGGTCGAAGGAGCGCTGCCAGCCACGCTCGGCGAGCGTGAAACTCCGGTCGACGCCTTCGCGGACGTGCTGGAGCCGACGGCGCGCATGCTCGCCGGGGATGGCCGTGAAGTCGTCGATGGACTCGGCACGCGTGAACGCGATCGCCGTCTCGACGCCGTCCTCGACGAGCAACCGCCACTGATCCGCGACGATGGCGATGGACTCGAGGCCGTCCTCGACCCAGCCCGACATCCACTCGAGCGCTCCGGAGGTCGCGAGGTACTCGGCCGTGACGACGTCGTCGCCCGCCACGGCGGCCTGCCGGCCGAGATCGGCCCCGAGCTCGCGCACGTCGCGGAGCGTGCCGCGGGCATCGTCACGCAGCCGTGAGAGATCGTTCTCGACTTCGTCCCAGCTCATCGCGTCCTCCGGTCCCTGCTCACAGCAGCCCCCTGCCCTCCGCTTCGAGCTGGGTCAGGCGCTTCACCCAGTTCTCGAGGAGCGCGAACTCCGCGTCCTCGACGCCGAACCGGTCCGCGAGGTCACGCAGCAGACACTGCTCCTCGATCTCGAAGGCGCCGTCGGCGTAGCTGAGATGGATCAGGTTGATCAGGGCGATGCGCTGCGCACGGCGCGTGTCGAACACGCCCTCGATGGTGTCGAGATCGATGTAGTCCGGCTCGACGCCGTCGGCGAGATCCATCTCCCGCTTGAACTGCTCCATCATGAGCTCCTCGTTGGGATCGAGGAGTCCGTCGGAGACGACCGTGTTGTGTGCGAGGCCGAGCAGGGCCCGGCACTGACGGTCCGAGAGCGACTGGAGCCACATGGGCAGGCACGGGGCAGCTGGACGAGTACCGCCCCCCGGCGCCTCAGCCGAGACCGGTGGCGATCATGGCGGCGACCATCAGGACGACGGACAGCCAGCCCCAGCCGATGAAGGCCTTCATGATCAGCGGCTGCTCCATGAAGTCCTCGAAGAGATACCAGAACATCTGCATGTGCGTGTTTCTCCGGTGTCGGCGCCGGTCGGCGCGCAGCGCATCACCCGTGACGGGACGCAGACCCGTCGGGCTGCGTCTTCGAGCGCGCGGAGTCTAGCAGAAAGGCCCGGATCCTGAACCGGCCATTCAGGACCGTCTCGTCGCCCTCAGGCGGTGAAGACCGGTTCGGCATGCAGGTCGTGGGCATCGACTGCGACGATGCGCACGCGCGCGAAGTCGCCGACGGCGAGCGCCTCGCCGGCGATGCGTACCGTACCGTCTATCTCCGGCGCGTCCATGGGTGAGCGCGCCAGGGAACCGTCGGCATCCGCGGCGTCCACGAGCACGTCGAGTTCGCGCCCGACCCAGCGCGCGAGCCGCTCGGTGCTGATCTGCTCCTGCCGGGCCATGAGACGCGCTCGCCGTTCTTCCCGCACCGCCTCGGGGACGGCATCGGGCAGTGCGTTCGCGGCCGCGCCCGCCACCGGCGAGTAGGCGAAACAGCCGACGCGATCGAGGCGGGCCTCCTCCAGGAACGCGAGCAGCTCCTCGAACTCCGCCTCGGTCTCGCCTGGGAAGCCGGCGATGAAGGTGCTGCGGATGGTCAGGTCGGGACAGATCTCGCGCCACGCGCGGATGCGATCGAGTGTCTTCTCGGCACTCGCCGGACGCTTCATGAGCTTCAGGATGCGGGGCGCGGCGTGCTGCAGCGGGATGTCCAGATAGGGCAGTACCCTGCCCTCCGCCATGAGCGGAATGACCTCGTCGACGTGCGGATAGGGGTAGACGTAGTGCAGACGCACCCAGACGCCGAGGGAGCCGAGGGCTGCGCAGAGTTCGGTCATGCGGGACTTCACGGGGCGGCCGCCCCAGAAGCTCGTCCGGTACTTCAGATCGACGCCGTAGGCGCTCGTGTCCTGGGAGACGACGAGCAGTTCCCTGACGCCTGCGGCGACGAGGCGCTCCGCCTCGGCGAGCACGTCTCCGGCGGGACGCGAGACGAGATCGCCACGCATGGACGGGATGATGCAGAAGGTGCAGCGGTGATTGCAGCCTTCCGAGATCTTCAGATAGGCGTAGTGCCGCGGCGTCAGGCGGACGCCCTGCGGCGGCACCAGGGAGGTGAAGGGATCGTGGGCCGGCTCCGGCAGGTGTTCGTGCACTGCGGCCATGACGTCCTCGTAGGCCTGCGGACCGGTCACCGCGAGCACGTCCGGATGCACTTCCCGGATCCGCTCCGCATCCTTGCCGAGGCATCCCGTCACCACCACACGGCCGTTCTCGGCGAGGGCCTCGCCGATGGCGTCGAGCGATTCCTCGACGGCGGCGTCGATGAAGCCGCAGGTGTTGACCACGACGAGATCCGCGCCTTCGTAGTCCGGCGCGATCTCGTAGCCGTCCGTGCGCAGCTGCGTGAGTATCCGCTCCGAGTCCACCAGCGCCTTCGGACAGCCGAGGCTGACGAAGCCGACGCGACCGGAACGCTGCCTCGTGGTCTGCTGCCGCGCGAGGCCCGGAATCCCGGCTCCGCGCCGACCACTCGCGGGGCGCCTCGGCGTCATGACCAGTCGATCTCCAGGAGCTGCTTGCCGATGTTCTGACCCGTGAACAGGCGCGTCAGCGTCGCCGGGATCGCATCGAAGCCGTGCTGGACGTCTTCCTGATAGACGATCTCGCCGGTCTCGATCCAGCCGAGCAGGTCCTTCACCGCCTCCGCTGCGCGGTCGTAGTAGTCGAGGACGATGAAGCCCTCCATGCGCGCACGCATGATGATGAGGTTCAGCAGGTTGCGTGGCCCCGGCGGCGCCTCGGTGGCGTTGTAGCCCGAGATACCACCGCACAGCACGACGCGCGCCCGCAGGGCGAGGTTGTCGAGGGCCGCCTCCAGGATCTCGCCACCGACGTTGTCGAAGAAGACGTCGATGCCGTCCGGACAGGTCTCGGCGATGGCGCTCCGCACGTCGTCGCTGCGGTAGTCGATGGCGGCGTCGAAGCGCGCCGTGTCCGTGAGCCAGCCGCACTTCTCGCTGCCGCCGGCGATGCCGACGACGCGACAGCCCTTGATGCGGGCGATCTGCCCGGCGATGGAACCGGTGGCGCCGGCAGCGCCGGAGACGAGCACCGTCTGCCCCGCTTCCGGGCGACCGAGATCGAGCATGCCCCAGTAGGCCGTCAGGCCGGTCACGCCGAGCACCGAGAGCACCATGGTCGGCGGTACGCCCTCGGGAACCTTGCGCAGCGGGATCGCCCCGCCGCCATCGGAGACGAAGTAGTCCTGCCAGCCACCGGACCCCTGCACCCAGTCGCCCTCTGCGAAATCCGGGTGCCGGGACGCCACGACCTGACCGACGCTTCCGGCGCGCATGGGCTCCCCGATGGCGACCGGCGGCAGATAGCTCTCCCGATCCTCCATCCAGCCGCGCTGCGTCGGATCGAAGGACAGGAACCTGTTGCGCACCAGCACCTGGCCGTCCGCGGGTTCGGGGATGGGCGTCTCGACGTACTCGAAGTTCTCCTCACCCACCATGCCGTGGGGGCGCGCGCGCAGCAGCCACTGACGGTTCATGACTTCACCTCGCCTCGGAAAGGGACGCGCATTCAACACCACCCGCGAAGCGGCGACCACCGGACGCGGCAGTCGTATCGTCGAGGAAGGCGGAGTAGCATGAGCCGATGCGCAAGCGTGCTCCCGAGCGATTCATCTACCCGACTGTCGGCTCGGCTGCGCGTTCCTGCGCGTCCGTCAGGCAGTCGGGAGACCGCATGCGGACCTACGCCTACGCCGCCTGACACCGCCCCGACGGCATCGGAGGCGGATCGCTCGCCTCCTCGGAGAACCCCGATCAGGCGCGCGCCGGTCGGGGTTCTTGCATTCTGGGCGGCGTCGGAGCACCGCTTCGCGGATGCGCACCCGGAAGCACACGAAGGGAGACACCCGGGCGGACCGGGACAGAAGGACTCTAGAGATGAACGAAGCGATGACCAACGTCCACGGCGTACTCCTGGACAATCTCAACGTCGCCACGCACGAGGCGCTCACGACCCCGGAAGCGCTGAAGCGCGAACTGCCCATGACCCAGGCCGCTCACGACGCCGTGGCCGCCGGTCGCGACGCCGTGCGCGCCATCCTCGAGCGCCGCGATCCGCGTCTGCTCGTGGTCGTCGGGCCCTGCTCCATCCACGACGTCGACGCGGCGCACGACTACGCACGGCGCCTGAAGGCGCTCGCCGAGGAGGTCGGCGACGCGCTGCTGCTGGTGATGCGCGTCTATTTCGAGAAGCCCCGCACCACCGTCGGCTGGAAGGGTCTGATCAACGACCCGCATCTCGATGACAGCTTCCGTATCGAGGAAGGGCTCCACATCGCCCGGCGCCTGCTCCTCGATCTCTCCGAGCTCGGCCTGCCGCTTGCGACGGAAGCCCTCGATCCGATCACGCCCCAGTACCTCCAGGACCTCATCTCCTGGTCGGCGATCGGCGCGCGGACCACCGAATCGCAGACCCATCGGGAGATGGCCTCGGGCCTCTCCTGCGCGGTCGGCTTCAAGAACGGCACGGACGGTGGACTCGGCGTGGCCATCAATGCGCTGCAGTCGACCATGAACCCGCACCGTTTTCTCGGCATCAGTCCTTCGGGCCAGGTCGCCGTGTTCCACACGCGCGGCAATGTCCACGGTCACGTCGTGCTGCGCGGAGGTTCGAACGGCCCCAACTACGACGCCGCGAGCATCGCCGCCTGCGAGGCGGCGCTCGAGAAGGCCGGCCTGCCGCTGAACCTGATGATCGATTGCTCGCACGCCAACTCCTCCAAGGACCCGGCGCGCCAGCCTCTCGTGCTCGACGACATGGTCCGGCAGATCGAAGCCGGCAACCGATCGATCATCGGCGCGATGATCGAGAGCAACATCGGCTTCGGGAACCAGTCCCTCTCCGTCGGCAAGGAGAACCTCGTCTACGGCGTGTCCGTCACCGACGGCTGCATCGACTGGGAAACCACGGAAGCATGCCTGCGCGACGCCGCCGAGCGCCTGCGCCCGCTCCGTGCGGAACGTCTGGAGACACGGCAGGACGGCGCACGCCGGGCCGGCTGAACGCGTCGGGCCGACGAGGGGCGAGCGCGATATGGAGCAGCGGCGACTGGGCACGGCGGGGCCCGAGGTGAGCGTTCTCGGCTACGGCGCCATGTCCTTCAGCGACTTCTACGGACCCGCCACCGACGAGGGATCCTTCCGGATCCTCGACGCCTGTGTGGACTTCGGCATCACGCACGTGGATACGTCCAACGTCTACGGCATGGGACGCTCCGAGACCGTCATCGGTCGGTGGTTGCAGCGCCGTGGCGGCGAGGCGCCCTTCCGCATCGCGACCAAGGCCGGCATCCAGCGCGATCCGGACAGACGTTTCAACAACGACCCCGAGCACCTGCGGGCGGAACTCGAGGGCAGCCTCCGGCGCCTCGGCGTCGACTGCATCGATCTCTACTACATCCATCGGCGCGACCGCAGCCACGAGATCGAGGCGGTCACCGAGACCCTCGCCGGCTTCGTGCGCGAGGGCAAGGTCCGCGCCATCGGCTTCTCGGAGATCGCGCCGAGTTCGCTGCGGCGCGCGGCGGCGATCCATCCCGTCGCTGCCGTCCAGTCGGAGTATTCGCTGCAGACGCGCTCGCCCGAGCTCGGCCTCGTGCAGACATGCCGCGAGCTGGGCGCCGCGCTCGTCGCCTTCTCGCCCGTGGGTCGGGGACTGCTCACGGACCGCCCGCATTCGCAGGCGCAGGTGCAGGACATCGCTTTCCTGCGGCACAACCCTCGCTTCACGGAACCGAACCACTCGGCGAACCTCGCGAAGAACGGCGAGTTCCGTGCCCTCGCTGCGGAACTCGGGGTCCCTGCGGCGACGCTCGCCATCGCCTGGGTCTGCGCGCAGGCCGAGCACGTGCTGCCGATCCCGGGCACGCGCTCGGTCGAGCACCTGCATGAATGCGTGCGCGGCGCGGAACTGGCGCTCTCGGACGAGGATCTCGCCCGCGTCGAAGCCGTGCTGCCGGTCGGCTGGTGCCACGGCGACCGCTACACGGCGGCGCAGTGGGAAGGCCCGGAACGCTGGGCCTGAAAGCCGTCGCTCACGCGCCCCGTCTCAACCGCATTTCGACTCACCACAGTTCAGACAGGTCATGCAGTTGTCGAGCTGCACGACGGCCTTGTGCATGCACTTCTCGCAGAACGACGCTCCGGGCGGAAAGCCGCCGTCCTCCGCAGGGTCCACGACGGCGGCGCCTTCTCCCCGTTCGAAGCTGCGGCGCGCCGCCTCGACGTGACGCTGCTGATGCTCGTCGAGGCCGGCCTGCTCGAGGAGGCCGATCTCCCTGAGGTGCGTCTCGATGATGTCGCCGATCTCGGCGATCAGCGACGGCACGTAGCGCCCGCCCTTGAAGTAGCCCCCGCGAGGATCGAACACGGAGCGCAGTTCCTCGACCAGGAAGGTGACGTCGCCGCCCTTGCGGAAGACGGCAGAGACGATGCGCGTGAGCGCGACGATCCACTGGAAGTGATCCATGTTCTTCGAGTTGACGAAGATCTCGAAGGGACGCCGGTGCTCGTGCTCCGTGCCGGCGTTCAGCACGATGTGGTTGATCGTGATGTAGAGCGCGTGCTCGGAGGCCGGCGTCTTCACCTTGTAGGTGGTGCCCTGCAGCGCTGCCGGCCGCTCCAGGGTCTCGTTCATCTGGATCACCTCGGCGGAGCTGGACGCCACGGGGGGATCCTTCGCCTCGGCGGTGTCTTCCTTCACGACCCGATAGCCCGTGATGGGCGTGTCGATCCTGATCGTCATGGCGGTCTCCCTGCGCTCAGAAGCGGCCGTAGTAACCCTCCTTGAGGGCGTCGAAGAGGTTCGCGGCGGAGTGCGTCTCGCCGTCGTACTCGATCGTCTCGTCGCCGCGGGCCCTGACCACCGTGCCGTCCTCGAGTTCGAACTCGTAGACCGTCGCGGCGAGATCCTCGTCGCGGACCAGCACCCCCTGAAAGGCTTCCGGATTGAAGCGGAAGGTCGTGCAGCCCTTCAGGCCCTTCTCCCAGGCGTAGAGGTAGATGTCCTGGAAGTCCTCGAAGGGGTGATCCGTCGGCACGTTCGCGGTCTTGGAGATCGAGGCGTCGATCCACTTCTGTGCCGCTGCCTGCACGTCGACGTGGGTGCGCGGCGAGATCTCGTCCGCGGCGACGAACCACTCCGGGAGCCGGTCCTCGGCAGCCTCGGCGTCCGGCGCGGCCTTCGGGTCGACGAGCCGGCGCCAGGCCAGCAGCTCCTTCGAGAAGACGTCGACCTTCTCCTTCGTCTTGCGGCCCTCGCGGATCACGTTGCGAGCGTAGCGGTGCGCGAAGCTCGGCTCGATGCCGTTGCTCGCGTTGTTGCCGAAGGACAGTGCGATGGTCCCCGTGGGCGCGATGGACGAATGGTGGGTGAAGCGCGCACCGGTCTCGGCGAGTTCGCGCACGAGCTCCGGTTCGACCTCGGCGATGCGCTGCATGTAGCGGCTGTAGCGCGCGTGCAGGATGCGACCGGGGAGCCGGTCGCCAGCGCGGATCCCGTCCCGACGCATCTCGGGCCGCAGCCGGAGCATGGCCTCCGTGACCTCGAACTCTCGTGTGAGGACCGGTGCCGGCCCCTTCTCCCGCGCGAGCGCGAGCGCCTGGCGCCAGCCCTCGACGGCGAGTTCCTTCGCCACGCGCTCGGTGAACTCGAGCGATGGCGGCGAGCCGTAGGCGATGCGCAGCATCGCGAGCGCGGAGCCGAGCCCGAGGAAGCCCATGCCGTGGCGCCGTTTGGAGACGATCTCCTCGCGCTGCGGTTCGAGGGGCAGCCCGTTCAACTCCACGACGTTGTCGAGCATGCGCGTGAAGACGGCGACCACCTGCCGGAAGCCCTCCCAGTCGAAGAAGGCGTCCTCGGCGAAGGGGCGGCGGACGAAGCGCGTGAGGTCGATGGAGCCGAGCAGGCAGGCACCATAGGGGGGCAGGGGCTGCTCACCGCAGGGATTGGTGGCGCGCAGATCCTCGCAGAACCAGTTGTTGTTGAGTTCGTTGACCCTGTCGACCAGCACGAAGCCGGGCTCCGCGTAGTCGTAGGTGGAGGCCATGATCCGGTTCCACAGTCGACGTGCCGGCACGGTGCGATGGATGCGGCAGGCCACGCGCCCCTCCGCGTCGGTGAGGTATCCCTCCCGTAGCGGCCAGTCACGCCACAGGATCGTGTCCCGGTCGCCGAGTTCGATCCCCGCGCCTTCCAGCTCCTCTGCCGTGACGGGGAAGGCGAGCGGCCAGTCGTCACCAGCGCGCACGGCCTGCAGGAATTCGTCGGTGATCAGCAGCGACAGGTTGAACTGGCGCAGGCGCCCGTTCTCGCGCTTGGCGCCGATGAACTCGGACACGTCCGGATGACCGACGTCGAAGGTGGCCATCTGGGCACCGCGTCGGCCGCCGGCGGAGGCGACGGTGAAGCAGATCCGGTCGTAGACGTCCATGAAGGACAGGGGGCCCGAAGTCTGGGCACCGGCGCCGGACACCCAGGCGCCGCGCGGTCGCAGGGTGGAGAACTCGTAGCCGATGCCGCAGCCGGCCTTCAGCGTGAGGCCCGCCTCGTGGGCCTTGCGCAGGATGTCGTCCATGGAGTCGTCGATGGTGCCGGAGACCGTGCAGTTGATCGTCGAGGTCGCCGGCTTGTGCTCGCGGGCACCGGCGTTCGCGAGGATGCGGCCGGCGGGGAGCGCGCCCTGCCGCAGCGCCCGCAGGAACTCGCCGGCCCAGTGTTCGCGCGCCTCCGGAGTCGCCTCGACCTCCGCGAGCGCCTTCGCCACCCGCACGAGGGTGGCGTCCGGGTCCGCATCGAGGACGCGGCCGTCGCGACTCCGCAGACGGTACTTGCCGTCCCAGATGTCGAGCGACGCGGGCTGCAGCGGGGGTTCGCTCGTATCGTCTCCGCCCCGCCCCTCGGCCACGAGGCGCGGGCCTTCGCTGTCCGTCCGGGTGGAACTCATGGCGGGCCTCCCTGTGCTGGCGCGGTGAGAGCCGATGAACCGGCAGCGGCGCTGCGCCGCGCGGCAGGTGCGGCTCAGCCCTGCCGCGAGGCCTCGATGAGCACGAGCACGTCGTCGTGTCCGCCGGCCCGCGCGCGATCGGCGGCCGTGCGCGCCTCCAGATCGCGCAGCTGCAGGTCGGCGCCGCGACGCAGGAGCAGATCGACGGTGGCCCCGTGGCCACGCTGTGCCGCCCAGATCAGGGCCGTGTGGCCTTCCGTCCGCTCGCGTGCGTCGACGTCCGCGCCGTGGCGGAGCAGGAGATCGACGAGATCCACATGGTCGTTGCCGGCGGCGAGCACGAGGGCCGTGTAGCCGCCCTCGTCCGCGGCGTCGACGGCCGCGCCGGCGGCGAGCAGGTGTGCGGCCGTCTCGACGTGCCCGTTCGAGGCCGCCTCCATGAGTGGCGTCCAGCCGCAGTCGCTCCGCACGTCTGGACCCACGTCGCGGCGCAGCAGCGCCTCGACGACGACGTGATCGCCCCGTGCCGAGGCGGCCAGCAGCTCCATGGCCTGCCGGCGAGCGCGGGCCTCGCGGTCGCCGCGAGCCGCATGGATCGCAGCGGCGCTCAACGCGCCGATCAGCACCAGGGCGAGCGCGAACCATGCGGCCCGCTGGACCGGTCGAGGGAGTCGGACTGGCGCTGCATGCTCCATGGCGCGGATCATCGACCCGCCGCCGTGCGCGAACCCATGACCCAGCGCAAGAAATGACCTCGTCCGGACATCTCTATCTGCTCGCCGCCGATGCGATTCTCGTCGTCCACGTGCTGTTCGTGGCCTTCGTGATCGCCGGCCTGCTGGCCGTCTGCATCGGCGGCCTGCGCGACTGGGCCTGGGTGCGTGATCTGCGCTTCCGCGTCGCCCACCTGCTGGCGATCGGCTTCGTGGTCGCCGAGACGTGGCTCGGCGTGCCTTGCCCGCTCACGGTCTGGGAGATGGCGCTGCGGGCGCGGGCCGGCCACGCCACCTATGCGGGGGACTTCGTCCAGCACTGGCTGCAGGCGCTGCTCTACTACACCGCGCCGGGGTGGGCGTTCGCGGTCGCCTACTCGCTGTTCGGCGCCCTGGTGCTGGCGAGCTGGTTCCTGGTACCGCCGCGACGCGTGAGAGGAACTCGCTAGGGAGCCTCTGAACTGGCGGCAGTCTGCCTGAAGTTACGAGGCTTCGGAGAGCAGAGCGCCCGATTGACGCCGATTCCGGCCGTTTCGGGCGCAATTTGCCGCTCAATCAACCCGTTTGGAGCCCGTCCGCCAGATCGTAGGCAAACGACCCCCGTGATGCTCACCCCATGCATGGCTCAGCCGTCATCAGATTCGCGAAGCCAAGCAACAGGGCCAGGCGGTTCTCGTTCTTCGCCAGGCCTCGGTAGCGCACCTTCTCGTAGCCGAATACACGCTTCACATACCTGAACGGATGTTCGACCTTCGCGCGAACCCTCGCCTTGCACCGCTCGATCCGCTGGTCGAGATCGTCCCTGGCGAGGACACGTCGCTTTCCCGGGCGCATTGAGATCTGCCACTTCACGTCGCGATCTCGATGTTCCGGGCGCTTCTCGATCCCGCGGTATCCAGCGTCCGCCCAGACACGCTCCTCTTCGCCGTGAAGCAGCTTGTCCGAGGGCGTCAGATCATGCGCGTTCGCGGCAGTCGTCTCGAAGCTGTGCACCAGACCGAGTACGTCGTCGGTCCCGATGTGCAGTTTCATCCCGAAATGCCACTCGTTCCCTTTCTTCGTCTGATGCATCTCGGGATCTCGCGCGCCCTTC
>JAZBPO010000198.1:0-9025 GCA_036351675.1 Pseudomonadales bacterium | reverse complement strand
GTGCCTACGGGCACCGTCGACTTGGTGATCACCACCGCGTAGTTCGTCAGCTGTTCGCCGATCTGCCGCGCGACGGCGCGCACGTAGCGCATGTCGGCGCTACCGTCCTCGTCCGAGGGCGTGCCCACGGCGATGAACTGGAGGATCCCGTGGCGCGCGGCCTCGGCCGCATCGGTACCGAAGCGCAGCCGCCCTGCGCCGGCGTTGTGCCGCACGATCTCCTCGAGCCCCGGCTCGAAGATCGGGATCTCGCCGCCCTTCAGACGCGCGATCTTCGCCTCGTCCACGTCCATGCAGAACACGTCGTGGCCGGCGTCCGCGAGGCAGGCGCCCGTGACGAGGCCGACGTAGCCCGTTCCGTAGATGCTGATCTTCATCGCCGGCGCCCCCTGGCGTTCGCGTCAGTCACGTCGTGTCAGCGGCGCGACGCGCCGAGTTCCGAGCCGAGTCGCTCGACGATGCGTTCGACGGCAGCGGTGCATTCCTCGTCCGTGAGGGTCCGGTCCGCGCGCATGACGATCCCGATGGCGAGGCTCCGGCGCCCCGCCGGCAGACGGTCCCCGGCGTACACGTCGAACAGCACCACGTCGGCGACCAGCGCCCCGCCCGCCTCCCGCGCGAGCGAGAGCACGCGCGATGCCTCGATGTCCGCGTCGAGCTCGAGCGCGACGTCGCGCCGGACCCGGGGAAAGCGCGAGAGCGCGCGATGGGTCGGCGCGCCGCGCGCGAGCAGCGCGTCCTGCTCGAGCTCGAAGAGATAGACGGGCTCGGGCAGATCGAGCGCGGCCTGCAGCTGCGGGTGGATGCGCCCGAGGACGCCCACCTCGCGCTCGCCGCCCGCCGTCGCCCGCACGAGCCGTGCCGTCTGGCCGGGGTGCAGTACGGGGTGTTCCGCGCGCTCGAAGCGGAAGGCGCCGGCATCGCGCGTCACGGCGACCAGACGCTCCACGACGCCGCGCAGATCGAAGAAGTCGTGCGCCGCATCGTCGTTCGCCCAGCCTTCCGGGAGGCGCGGGCCGGCGAGGAGGCCCGCCACGCGCTCGGACTCCCCCTCCCCTGCCTCGGCGGCCGGCGCGAACACGCGCCCGATCTCGAACAGTCGTGCCCGGGCGCGCTGCCGGTTGCGATTGGCGAGCCAGACCTTCACGAGGCCGGGCCACAGCGACGTGCGCATGACCGCGAGATCGGCGGACAGCGGGTTCGCGAGCGGCAGGGCCGCGCGCTCCGGCGCGAGGGCCGCGCACAGCGCCGCGTCCACGAAGCTGTAGGAAATGGTCTCCTGACACCCTGCTCCCACGAGCGCCTCGCGAAGGGCCTGCGGCCCGACCTCTCGCTCGCGCGTCGGCGCGAGGTGCAGCCGCGCAGCGGGCAGCGCGACGGCGATGTCGTCGTAGCCGTGGATGCGCGCGACCTCCTCGATGAGATCGGCCTCGCGCTCGATGTCGAAGCGGAAGCTGGGCGCGCGCACGGACCAGACCCGTCCCGCGTCCGTCTGCTGCGTCGCGACCACCGGGAAGCCTAGGCGCGCGAGCATCTGCTCGACGGCGTCCGGGGCGATGTGCATGCCGAGCACGAGCGCCAGGCGCGCCTCGCGGAGTTCGATGGTGTTGCGCACCGGGAGGACCGACTCGTCGACCCACTCCTCGATCGGGCCGGCCTCGCCGCCGACGATGTCGAGGAGCAGGCGCGTGGCCCGCTCCGTGGCGAGATGCTGCAGCTCGAAGTCGACGCCGCGCTCGTAGCGGTAGCTGGCATCGGTCTGCAGGCCGTGCCGCCGCGCGCGGCCGGCGATGGCGACGGGCGAGAAGAAGGCGCACTCGAGGAACACGTCGCGTGTCGGCGCGTCCCCCTCGAAGGAGATGCCGCTGCGCTCGCCGCCCATGATGCCGGCCATGGCCACGGGCCCGTTGCCGTCGCAGATCATGAGCGTGTCGGCGTCGAGTTCCACGTCGCTGCCGTCGAGCAGCGTGAGGCGCTCACCGGGCTCCGCGAGGCGCACCTCGATGCCGCCCTCGAGCTGCGCGAGATCGAAGGCGTGCATGGGCTGACCGAGTTCGAGCATGACGTAGTTGGTGACGTCGACGATAGCGTCGATGGCGCGCAGGCCCGCGCGCCGCAGGCGCTCGACCATCCAGTCCGGCGTCGCCGCATGGACGTCCACGCCGCGGATGACGCGGCCGAGGTAGCGCGGGCAGCCTTCGGCGTGCGTGACGCTGATCGGGAAGCGATCCTCGATGGTGGCCGGAACGGCCTCGATCTCCGGCTCGCACACGGGCGCGTCGTTGAGCACGCCCACTTCGCGCGCGAGCCCCCGGACGCCGAGACAGTCTCCCCGGTTGGGCGTGAGATCGATCTCGATGATCGCATCGTCGAGGCGCAGCGCCTCGCGTACGTCGGCGCCGGTCTCGAGCGAGGCCGGCAGTTCCATGAGGCCGTCGCGTTCCTCGGCGAGGCCGAGCTCGTCGGGCCCGCAGAGCATGCCGAAGGACTCGACGCCCCGGAGCTTCGCCTTCCTGATCCTGAAGTCCTCGGGCAGCACGGCGCCGACCTTCGCCCAGGGCGCCTTCATGCCCTGGGTGACGTTCGGCGCACCGCAGACCACGGTGACCGTCTCGGCGCCGTCGGTGACCTGGCAGACGCGCAGCTTGTCCGCATCGGGGTGCGGCTCGACGGACAGCACCTCGCCCACGACCACACCGCTGAACGCGGGCGCGGCGCGCTCGACACCGTCCACCTCGAGGCCGGCCATGGACAGCTGCGCGACGAGCGTGTCCGTGTCGATGGCCGGATTCACCCACTCCCGGAGCCACTGTTCGGAGAGCTTCATCGGAACTGCTCCAGGAAACGCAGATCGTTCTCGTAGAACAGGCGCAGGTCGTCGACGCCGTAATAGAGCATGGACATCCGGTCCGGTCCGAAGCCGAAGGCGAAGCCGGTGTACGCCTCGCTGTCGATGCCCGACATCTCGAGGACGCGCGGATGGACCATTCCGCAGCCCATCACCTCGAGCCAGCCCGTGTGCGAGCACACGCGGCAGCCTGCGCCGCCGCAATGGACGCACTGCACGTCCACTTCCGCCGAGGGCTCCGTGAAGGGGAAGTAGCTCGGCCGGAAGCGCACCGCGAGATCGTCGCGTTCGAAGAACACGCGGATGAAGTCGATGACCGTGCCCTTGAGGTCGGCGAAACTGATGCCGCGGTCGACCACGAGCCCCTCGACCTGATGGAACATGGGCGTGTGCGTCACGTCGGAGTCGACGCGATAGACCTTGCCCGGGCAGATGATGCGGATCGGCGGCTCCCGCGTCTCCATCACCCGCGCCTGCACGGGCGAAGTGTGCGTCCGTAGCAGGAGCCGTTCGTTCACGCCGCCATGCTCGTCCGCGACGTAGAAGGTGTCGTGCATCGCGCGCGCGGGATGGTGCGCCGGGATGTTGAGGGCCTCGAAATTGTAGTAGTCGGTCTCGATCTCCGGGCCCGACTCCACCGTGTAGCCCGCGCTCGTGAAGATGCGCTCGATGCGGAGCATGGTCTGCGTGTGCGGATGCAGGCCGCCGGTCTCGACGGTCCGGCCGGGCAGGGTCACGTCGACGCGCTCGCTGGCGAGCTGCCCGGCCAGCACGGACGCTTCGAGCGCGACCCGGCGCGCATCGAGCTGCGCCTGCACCGCTTCCTTGGCCGCATTGATGGCCTGGCCGGCCGCCGGCCGCTCTTCCGCCGGCAGACGACCGAGCGTCTTCAGCAGCGCCGTGAGCTCACCCTTCTTGCCGAGATAGCCCACGCGCAGCGCCTCGAGCGCTTCCGGTGCCTCGGCCGCATCGATCGCCGCCGAGGCCTCGGCGACGAGTCTGTCGAGTGCTTCCATCACCCCCGCTTCCGCTTGCCGGGGCCGCCGCAGCGCGCCCCTGAAACGAAGAAGCCAGGGTGCGCGAGCTGCGCAGCCTGGCTTCCCTTTCTGGACACCACACCCTCCGGCGGAGGGTTCGCCCGCTTCGAACCGCTCGCGCGGTCGCTCAGGCGGCCAGGGCCTGCTTCGCCGTCTCGACGAGCTTGCCGAACGCCGCCTTCTCGTTGACCGCGAGATCCGCGAGCATCTTCCGGTCCACTTCCACCTCTGCCTTGTTGAGGCCGTCGATGAGCCGGCTGTAGGACATGCCGTGCTCCCGTGCCCCGGCGTTGATGCGCTGGATCCAGAGCGCGCGGAAGTGGCGTTTCTTCTGGCGCCGGTCGCGGTAGGCGTACTGCCCCGCCTTCGTGACCGCCTGCTTGGCGACGCGGTAGGTGCGGCTGCGGGCGCCGTAGTAGCCCTTGGCGGCCTTCAGGACCTTGTTGCGACGCGCCCGGGACTGGACGCTGCGTTTCACTCTCGCCATGGCTCAGCCCTCCTCAGCGCCGGTGCTGCGGCAGCATGCGCTTGATCAGCTGCTCGTCGGCGTCGTGGACGTCCCGCATGCCCCGGAGATGACGCTTACGCTGCGTCGTCTTCTTGGTGAGGATGTGGTTACGGAAGGCCGCGCGGCGCTTGAAGCCGTTGGCGGTCTTGCGGAAGCGCTTGAGCGCGCCCTTGTTCGTCTTGATCTTCGGCATGGTTCTCTTCTCCGCGTTTGACGATCACGAACGGCTTTCGCGTCGTGTGCCCGCGGGTGCGGGCGCGCGGGGCCGGGCGGAAGCGGTGGCCCGCCTCGGCTCCCGTGCCGGGCGGGACATCCCGCTGCCGGCTACTTCTTCTTCGATCGGGGGGCGATGACCATCGTCATCTGACGCCCTTCCATCTTCGGTTCCATCTCGACGACGCCGAGCTCCTCGAGGTCGTCGCGCACCCGGTGCAGGAGGTCCAGGCCGAGGTCCTGATGCGCCATCTCGCGTCCGCGGAAGCGGAGCGTGACCTTCGCCTTGTCCCCGTCGTTCAGGAACCGCGTGAGGTTCCTGAGCTTGACCTGGTAGTCCGCCTCTTCGGTGCCGGGGCGGAACTTCATCTCCTTGAGCTGCGTCTGGCGCTGCTTCTTGCGCTGGGCGCTCTTTTCCTTCTTGGCCTCGAAGACGTGTTTGCCGTAGTCCATGATCCGGACGACCGGCGGCTCCGCCTCGGCGGCCATGAGTACGAGATCGAGACTCTTCGATCGCGCGCGAGCGAGTGCGTCCTCGCGCGGCACGATGCCGACCTGGCTGCCGTCGTCGTCGATCAGACGCACTTCGCCGGCTTCGATGTCCTCGTTGATTGTGGCGCGCTTGGAGCCCTGGCTGCCTCGCTTGATGTTCCGCTCTCCGAATGGCCTTGATATCAGTCCTCTACGTCGCAGACCTGTGCGTCCACGCCGCGGGCGCGCAATTCTAGGGTCCGCACCGTGGGACCGCAAGCCGCCTGCGACTCGGCTTCCACGGAATCAGCCGCCTGCGGAGAGACCGAGCCGGGGCAGCCAGCTGTCGACGGCCCGCTCGATGTGCCCCAGGCTGATACGGAACGTGTCCAGGGGGCGGCCGATGGGATCGGCGATCTCCTCCTCGAGCCAGTGGCCGAGCAGATAGGTCCGGCCCGCCAGCTGCGGGTAGTGCCGCTCGATCCAGCGCTTGTGCCCGCCCTCCATGACGAGGATGAGCTCGAAGCGCGAATCGGAGGCATCGAACTGGCGCGCCACGTGCTCGCGCGCGGACAGACCCCGTTCCTCGAGCACCTCGATGGTGTGCTCGTGCGCCCCCGCGCCGACGACGGCACCCGTCCCCGCGGAAGCGACCTCCGCGTCCGCGCCGGCCGCCAGGAGGCGATCCCGGAGCATGACCTCGCCGATCGGACTGCGGCAGATGTTGCCGGTGCAGACCACGAGCATGCGCTGGAACGGGAGTCGGGACACGAGGCTTCTCGAGGCGCGATCGCTGAGTCGCGAAGGCCGAAAAAAGGGGCCATGAGGCCCCTTTGGGTGTTGGTAGGCGCGATTGGATTCGAACCAACGACCCCCACCATGTCAAGGTGGTGCTCTAACCAACTGAGCTACGCGCCTGGAGTCGTTCTCGCGGGCCGCCGGTGGCCCCGCGGACGGGCGGCGAGTATAGCGCCGCATCGGACGAATACAATGCCCCGCGCCGACGTTGCTTCACACACCGAAGTGTGATCGATACCACTCCACGAGCCGCGGCACGCCCTCCTCGACTGCGACCTTCGGTTGGTACCCGACATCTGCCACGAGGTCACTCACATCCGCTTCCGTATCGACGACGTCGCCGGGCTGAAGCGGGAGGAGTTCCTTCTTCGCTTCGCGTCCGACCGAGGCTTCGATCAATTCGATGAAGCGCAGTAGCTCCGTCGGCTGCTGATTGCCGATGTTGTATATGCGGTACGGCGCCGCACTGGTCGACGGATCCGGCGACTCTGCATCCCAATCGACCTTCCCTTCCGGCACCCTGTCCAGCGAGCGCAGGACGCCCTCCACGATGTCGTCGATGTAGGTGAACGATCGCTTGTGGTGCCCATGGTTGAACATGCGGATCGGCTGACCGTCGAAAATCGCGCGCGTGAACAGGATCGGCGCCATGTCCGGTCGCCCCCAGGGGCCGTAGACCGTGAAGAAGCGCAGCCCGGTACACGGAATGCCGTACAGGTGCGCATAGCTGTGGGCCATCATCTCGTTGGACTTCTTCGTCGCCGCATACAGCGTGAGCGGGTGTTCCGTGGGCCGGTGTTCCGAGTAGGGCATTCGGCGGTTGGCACCGTAGACCGAGCTCGTCGATGCGAACACCAGGTGCTTCACGGAATGGTGCCGACAGCCCTCCAGGATATGCAGGAACCCCGTGACGTTGCTCGCAACGTACGCGTGCGGGTTCTCAGACGCATAGCGCACCCCTGCCTGCGCGGCCAGGTGAACGACCCGATCGGGTCGATACTCGGCGAACACACGCTCGACTGCCTCGCGGTCGGCGAGATCGACCCTGAGATCGACGAATCCATCGTCTCCTTGTAGACGAGCGAGCCTCGCCTCCTTGAGTCGAACGTCGTAGTAGTCATTGAGGTTGTCCAGCCCGACCACTTCGTCACCGCGCGCGCGCAGACGCAGCGCGACGTCGCAACCAATGAAACCTGCCGTACCCGTTACGAGAATGCGCATTCAGGACCTTTTCGGCCGAAGAGTTGCAGCTCGACCAGCGACCTCATCCCCACCGACGCTGGACTCGCAACCACGGCACTCGAACAGTAGACAGCGGACCGGGTTGCATTGTTTCACGCCTCGGCGAGCAGGCGCTCACGGAGCTGCTGCACCTGATCGCGCAGCGCAGCCGCCTCCTCGAATTCGAGGTTGCGCGCGGCCTCGAACATCTTCTCCTCCAGCGCCACGATCTCCTTGCCGAGATCCTCGGGCCCGGCGGTGATCTGCTTCGCCCGCCCGTAGGCGCTGCGCGGCTCGGCCTTGCCGCCCTTGCCACGACCGCGACCCCTCTTCTTCGCGTCGCCGCCGTCCTCACGCGCCCCTTCCATCACGTCCGCGATGGCCTTCCTGATGGTGGCGGGCGTGATGCCGTGCGCCTTGTTGTGAGCGATCTGCTTCTCCCGGCGCCGCGCCGTCTCGTCGATCGCCTTCCTCATGGAGTCCGTGACCCGGTCGGCGTAGAGGATCGCCCGGCCGTTCACGTTCCGGGCCGCCCGGCCGATGGTCTGGATCAGCGAGCGCTCGGCACGCAGGTAGCCTTCCTTGTCCGCGTCGAGGATGCCCACGAGGGACACCTCGGGGATGTCGAGCCCCTCGCGCAGCAGGTTGATGCCGACGAGCACGTCGAAGTCGCCGCGGCGCAGACCGCGGATGATCTCCACGCGCTCGACCGTGTCGATGTCCGAGTGCATGTAGCGTACGCGCAGGTCGTGCTCGTCCAGGTAGTCCGTGAGGTCCTCGGCCATGCGCTTCGTCAGCGTCGTGACCAGCACGCGCTCCCCCTTCGCCACCGTCTCGCGGATCTCGCCGAGCAGGTCGTCGACCTGCGAGCTCGCCGGCCGGACTTCGACGAGGGGGTCGATGAGCCCCGTCGGGCGCACCACCTGCTCCACGGTCTGCCCGGCCATCTCGCCCTCGTAGTCCGCCGGCGTGGCGGAGACGAAGATCACCTGCGGGCACAGGTCCTCCCACTCCTCGAAGCGCAGCGGCCGGTTGTCGAGCGCCGACGGCAAGCGAAAGCCGTACTCCACCAGCGTTTCCTTGCGGGAGCGGTCGCCCTTGAACATGGCGCCGATCTGCGGGACCGCGACGTGGGACTCGTCGATGACCATCAGCGCGTCCTTCGGCAGATAGTCGAAGAGCGTCGGCGGCGGCTCGCCCTGTGCGCGGCCGGAGAGGTAGCGGGAGTAGTTCTCGATGCCCTGGCAGTAGCCGAGCTCGGCGATCATCTCCAGATCGAACTTCGTCCGCTGCTCGAGGCGCTGGGCCTCGAGCAGCTTGTCGTGGCCCCGGAGCCACTCCAGGCGGTCGCGCATCTCTTCCTTGATGTCGTCGAGCACCGCGAGCATGCGCTCGCGCGGCGTCACGTAGTGGGTCTTGGGGAAGATCGTGTAGCGCGGGACCTTGCGGAGCACCTCCCCGGTGAGCGGGTCGAAGAGCGAGATCTGCTCGATCTCGTCGTCGAAGAGCTCCACGCGCACGCCCTCGCGCTCGCTCTCGGCGGGATGGATGTCGATCACGTCGCCCCGGACCCGGTAGGTGCCACGCTGGAACGCGAGATCGTTGCGCGTGTACTGCATGTCCGCGAGGCGACGGAGGATCGCGCGCTGGTCCATGCGATCACCGCGGTCGAGGTGCAGCACCATCTTCAGGTAGGACGCGGGATCGCCCAGGCCGTAGATGGCCGAGACCGAGGCGACGATGATCGTGTCACGCCGCTCGAGCAGCGCCTTGGTGGCCGACAGCCGCATCTGCTCGATGTGGTCGTTGATCGAGGCGTCCTTCTCGATGTACGTGTCCGAAGAGGGCACGTACGCCTCGGGCTGGTAGTAGTCGTAATAGGAAACGAAGTACTCGACCGAGTTCTCGGGGAAGAACTCCCGGAACTCG
>JAZBPO010000197.1:0-5723 GCA_036351675.1 Pseudomonadales bacterium | reverse complement strand
GGCGCGCGCCGTCGGCACCGGATGGCCCGCCTCGAAGGAGCGTGCGAAGGCCGGTGCCCGTGCGGCGACGACGCCGACGATCTCCGTGTCGAGGCCGAGCAGGTCCCGCGCCGTGATCAGACCGCAGATCCCCGAGCCCATGCCGATGGGCACGTAGACCGTGGCGAGGTCCGGACGCGCCGTGAAGAGCTCCAGCGCGTAGGTCGCGACGCCGCGCACGAGCTCGCGATGGAAGGCCGGCACGCGGTGCCAGCCCCGTGTCTGCTCGATCTCGTCCGCCACGCTTCGCGCCTCGTCGAAGTCTCGGCCCGCGATCACGAGTTCGGCGCCGAAGGCCTCCATGGCGGCATTCTTTTCCGTGGAGTTGCCCTCCGGAACGACGACGCAGGCAGGGATGCGGTAGCGCGCCGCCACCAGCGCGATGGTCTGGCCGTGATTGCCGCGTGTGGCCGTCACGAGGCCCGGTGGCAGGCCTGCGCCCTGGGCCAGCGCCTGCATGTAGGTGAGGCCGCCGCGCACCTTGAAGGCCCCGGTCGGGGTGTGGTTCTCGTGCTTCACGACGACCTCGACGCCGGTCCAGCGCGCCAGCAGCGGCCAGGCGTACTGCGGCGTCGGTGGCACGAGCGTGGCGACCAGGTCGCGGGCCGCGTGCAGCGCATCGAGATCGAAGAGAGGCACGGTGTGGATCAGGCGGCGTCGTCGGGACGGATCCGGTCGAGCGCCGCGACCAGCGCTTCGCGCGAGAGGGGCTTCGGCAGCAACTGGTCACCCGCGTCCATGCGCCCGGGCTCTGCCGCCACGTCGCCGGCGTAGCCCGACATGAACACCACGCGCAGGCCGGGCCTGAACTCGCGCGCGCGCGCCACGACGTCGGGCCCGAGGCTACCGCCCGGCAGCATGACGTCGCAGAGAATGAGCCCGAGGGTCTCGTCCGCGCGCAGCGCCTCCAGTGCTTCCGGACCGGTCGCCGTCGGTACGACCTCGTAGCCCTCGCGTTCGAGCATGCGTGCGACGACCCGGCGGACGTCGTCCTGGTCCTCCAGCAGCAGCAGGCGCCGGGCGGAGAAGGGCTGTGTGCCGGCTGCCCCGGTGCCCGTGCCGGCCGTCGCACGAGTCTCCGTACCGGCCGCCGCACTCGCCGCGCGAGAGGGCCGGGGCGCCGCCTCGGGCGCAGGTCTGGCCGGCGCGGGTCGATCGGTCTCCGGCAGCCGCCGGTAGAGCTTCGGAACCGCGCCCTGCCGCGCGCGTTGCGACCGCGGGAGATAGATCTGCACGGTCGTACCGCGGTCCGGTTCGCTGACGATCTCCACGCTGCCACCGGATTCGTTCGCGAAGCGCCAGACCATCGCGAGCCCGAGACCGGTGCCGGCCCCGCGAGCCTTGGTCGTGAAGAAGGGCTCGAAGGCGTGCTCCACGAGCTCCGGGCTCATGCCACAGCCCGTGTCGGCCACGGAGATACGGAGATAGTCGCCGGCCGGCAGGAATCCCGCTTCGCCGGCGATCTGTTCCGCCTGCAGTTCGACGCTGGCCGTGCGGATCGCGAGTTCGCCGCTCGCGTCCATGGCGTCGCAGGCGTTGAGGGCGAGATTCAGCAGGGCATTCTCGAGGCGGCTCGCGTCGGCCTCCACGGGCCAGGCGTCGGCTGCGAGGTCGAGCTGGATGGCCACGCTCGCCGGCAGCGTGCGCGCGGCGAGTTCCTCCACGCTGCGGACCACGGCGTTCGGATCCACGACCTCGACCTCGTGGTCGGCGCGGCGACTGAAGGAGAGCAGCTGGCGGGTGAGCCGGGCGCTGCGTCGTGTCGCCTCCCGGGCGTCGTCGAGCATCTCGCGCTGCTCTTCGTCGAGACTCGTCTCCGCCAGCAGGTCGAGCTGGCCCATGACGACGCCGAGCAGATTGTTGAAGTCGTGAGCGATGCCTCCGGTGAGCGTACCGACGGCCTGCATCTTCTGCGCCTGATGGAGCATCGCCTCCATCTGTCGGGTCTTCTCCGCCTCCGCCTGTAGCTGCGCCTGGCGACGATTGAGCGCGTCGACGGTCGTGCGGACCTCGTTCAGGAACTCCGGTTTCGGCCGACTGCGCTCGAGGCGGCTGAGCAGGCGCGCGCCCAGACCCCGGTGTCCGAAGCGGATCTCGAAGTTCGCGCCGTCGGCGGTGGGTTCGAGTTCGACGCGCGCGGCCGGTTCGTAGAACAGGCGCGGCAGCTCCCGGAAGACCCCTGTGCTGTAGACCTCGTGTGCGAGGCTCGGGGCGTAGCCCGGCAGCATGCGCGAGCGCAGAGCCAGGCGTCCCGGTTCGGAGTGGAGGAGCTCGATCGTCAGGGAATGGATGATGGAGTTCGCACCCACGGCGCCGCCGAGGAAACCCGCCACCGCGGCCTGCGCTGAGTCGAAGGCGAGCACGATCGCATCACGGAAGGAGCGTGCGTCGTCGACGTGGAGACTGCGTGCGCCGAGCTCGGCGAGGCGCACATCGCCCCAGCGCTCGAGCGCCGCTGCCATCACTGCCGCGTAGTCGTCCCAGTCGATGCGTTCGGCGGGGTTTCCGTCCACCGGAAGCGCCCCCGCTCCCGCTTCGCGGAAGAAGCGAAGCGCGTCAGCCCCCTCCTCGCGGAGGGCGTCGATGATGGTCGTGAGCTGTCGCCTGGCGACCTCGGAGCCCATGGCTGCTTCCGGAAGCGGCCCGCCTGATGAACTCATGGTTGCAGGATACGGCGCGAACGAAAAGCGCCGGCCCCCGGCGACGGGAGCGCTGGACGAGGCCTCCTCAGCGTCTTCCGGGCGGTCTTCACCGCGGCAAGTGGCCCTGGCGATGCGAGGGGTGCAGGCCTGCAGGGATCCGGCGGGGCGGCCGTCGGCCGCGCGGCCCGCCCCGCCGGAGCGATCGGCGCACCGTTGCGAATGCGCGGGTAGCAGCGTCCCGCCGGACGCTCGAGATGCCGAAGCCATCGGCAGGGCGGCACACTAGACTGGAAGACTGGCGTCGTCCCGGGGAGTGGACATGACGAACGTGCTGAGGCTCGAGGATCTGGGGATCGCCGACGTCGCGCGCGTCGGCGGCAAGAACGCGGCGCTCGGGGAGCTGCACGCCATCCTGCGCGCGGAGAAGCTGCGCGTCCCGGGCGGCTTCGCGGTCACCGCGGAGGCCTTTCGTGCGGTGCTGGCGCATGCGGGGCTCGAACCGGAGCTGCGCGCTGCGCTCGAGGGCCTCGACCCGGAGGATCCCGCCGACCTCGCGGTGCGGGCTCGCGCCTGCCGCGAGCTGCTGCGGGACGCGCCGTGGCCGGAGGGCCTCGCGGCGGATGTCCTCGCCGCCTATGGGGCGCTGGAGGCGCGGCTCGGCGAAGGTGTGCCCGTGGCCGTGCGCAGCTCCGCCACTGCCGAGGACCTGCCGGAGGCGAGCTTCGCCGGCCAGCACGACAGTTTCCTCAACGTCTCCGGCGGCGAGGCGCTCGTCGAGGCGGTTCGCGCCTGCATGGCCAGCCTCTTCAACGACCGCGCCATCCGCTACCGCGAGAACGCAGGCTTCGATCACTTCGACGTCGCGCTGTCCGTCGGTGTCATGCAGATGGTGCGCTCCGATCTGGCGGCGTCGGGCGTCGCCTTCTCCATCGACACGGAGTCCGGCTTTCCGGACGTGGTCTTCGTCACCGCCGCCTATGGCCTCGGCGAGGCCATCGTCCAGGGCGACGTGGACCCGGACGAGTTCTATGTCCACAAGCCGACCTTCGAGGCGGGTCATCGCCGCGTGCTGCGCCGGCGGCTGGGTGCCAAGGCGAGCAAGGTCGTGTGGAAGCAGCCGCCGGAGATCGGGGTGCGGAGCGTGGCCGTCGCGTCCACGGAGCGGAATCGCTACTGCGTCGACGACGCTGTGGTCCTCGAGGTCGCCGAGGCCGTGATCAGGATCGAGCGCCACTTCTCGCAGCGTGCCGGCCGGCAGGTACCCATGGACGTGGAGTGGGCCGTGGACGGCGTCGACGGCGAGGTCTACATCGTCCAGGCGCGGCCGGAGACGGTCGTCTCGCAGCGCCGCAGCAACGTGCTGCGTCAGGCGCGGCTCACGGAGCGCGGCGAGGTGCGCGTCAGCGGTCGTGCGGTGGGCAATCGCATCGCCACCGGCGCCGTGCGCGTGGTGCGGAGTGCCGAGGATCTGCGCAACTTCCGCGAGGGCGAAGTACTCGTAGCGGAGATGACCAGTCCGGACTGGGGTACGGTCCTGCGCAGGGCTTCGGCCCTCGTCACCGATCGCGGCGGCCGTACCTGCCATGCCGCGATCGTGGCTCGGGAGCTCGATGTGCCGGCGATCGTCGGCTGCGGCGACGCCACGGCGGTCCTGGCGACGGGCGATGCCGTCACCGTCTGCTGCGCCGAGGGTGAGACCGGCCGCATCTACGACGGGGCGCTCGCCTTCGAGACGGAGGAGATCGAGCTCGGCGATCTGCCGCGTCCGCGCACGCAGATGATGCTGAACCTCGGCAACCCGGACATCGCCTTCAAGACCGCCATGCTGCCGAGCGACGGCGTCGGCCTCGCGCGGCTCGAGTTCATCATCACCGATGCGGTGAAGCTCCATCCCATGGCTGCACTCCATCCGGAGCGCCTCGACCCTGCGGTGCGGCGCGAGATCGAGCAGCTCACCCGGAGCTGTGCGAGTCCAGCCGATTTCTTCGTGCGCACACTCGCCGAAGGTATCGGCACCATCGCCGCCGCCTTCCACCCGCGCCCGGTGGTCGTGCGCCTGTCCGATTTCAAGAGCAACGAATACGCGGAACTCCTCGGCGGCAGCGTCTTCGAACCCGAGGAGGAGAACCCGATGCTCGGCTTCAGGGGCGCGTCGCGCTACGCCTCGCCGAGCTATCGGGAGGCCTTCGAACTCGAATGCCGGGCGCTGAAGGAAGTGCGCGAAGGCATGGGCCTGGACAACGTCCGGGTCATGGTGCCCTTCTGTCGTCGCGTCCCGGAGGCCGAGCAGGTGATCGCCGTCATGGCGGAGCAGGGACTGGTACGCGGCGAGCACGGCCTCGAGGTGTTCGTGATGTGCGAGATCCCGAACAACGTCATCCTCATCGACGAGTTCGCGAAGCACTTCGACGGCTTCTCGATCGGCTCGAACGACCTCACGCAGCTCACGCTCGGGGGGGACCGCGATTCGGAGATGGTCGCCTTCGACTTCGACGAGCGTGATCCGGGCGTGCTGCGCATGCTGGCGATGGCCGTGGAAGGTGCGCGGCGCAACGGCCGTCACGTGGGCATCTGCGGCCAGGCGCCCTCGGACTACCCCGAAGTGGCGGAGTTCCTGGTCCGTGCCGGCATCGACGCGATCAGCCTGAACCCGGACACGTTGCTGCCCACGACGCTCCGGGTCCTGGAGGTCGAGCGGAGTCTCGCGACGGAGGGCGACGACTCCTCCGCGGAGGCCGGACCTTGACCACGACCGTTCTGGTCACGCTCGGACGCCTGCCCAAGGGGCTGGAACTCGCCCGGGCGCTCGCGGGTGCGGGCTGCCGCGTGATCGTCGCCGATCCCTTCGGCTGGCACCTCACGCGCCTGTCTCGCGCCGTCGCGCGCAGCGTGCGGGTCACGGCACCCAACGACGATGCCGGGGCGTTTCAGCGCGACCTGTTGCGCATCGTGGCGGAGGAGGGCGTGGACCGGGTGGTGCCCGTCTCCGAGGAGATCTTTCACGTCGCGGAGCTTCGCGACGCGCTCCCGGAAGGCGTAGGC
>JAZBPO010000196.1:0-2032 GCA_036351675.1 Pseudomonadales bacterium | reverse complement strand
TCACGTCCTCCTCGCGCTGGAAGTGGCCGCGAACGTGCTCCGCGAGATCGTCGAGCACCCCGAGAAGCGCGGATGCGGATCGCCCCGCGCCGACGCCGCGAATCCCGGACGGGTCGGGCCAGTCGCCGAAGTCTCGCGCGATCCGGTTCAGCAACTCCGCGAGGAGCCGGTGGTCGTCGTCCATGAATCCCACCTCCAGGGTCCAGCAGTCGCGCCACTCGAAGAACCTTGGCCGCGGCGCCTGCATCAAGGCCGGCGCGGCGTTCGAACCCGCATCGCGCGGTACTGCATCGGCTTTCATGGGGGTCAATCCTGCGTCCCGGGAAAAGACCGGACGGCTCGGCGTCCCTGTGCTAAGCATAATCCATTTCGGAGCCCTTCCCCGACGCCCGCCCCGTCGGCGCACATGGTCTCAGGGCGGGGCCTCGAACATCCTGCGGTAGACGTGGGCGTCGAAAACGACGTCGAGCTGCTGGATGCGTCCATCGACGACCCGGGCCCAGTGCGCCACCTTGACCGATTCCTTTTCCGACAGCTGGATGGTGAAGCGCAGGAAGTGGCACACGTCCCGCCCGTCGACGAACGCCTTGAGCGGCTCGATGCGTTGGACGATCGCGGCGCTCATCGACAGCTGTTGAATGAAATCGTCCGGATCGGAGAAGCTGGATATCGGGCTATCGTAGCGGAAGCCGGTGTCGGCAAGATGACGGCGTGCGCCCTCGTAGTCATGCGCGCCAATGGCAGCGAGATAGGATTCGACGATCGCCCTCGGGTCCGTCCGGTTCATCGCCAAACCTGCGCCGCAGAATGTCGAACACTCATGCTTCCCCTCCTGCCGGGAACCGAAACGGGCTCCAGGGAAATGCTAGACGGCCTCTTCCAGCTCGGGAGGAAACCAGGTCCGCGCAATCTCATCGTGAAGCTCGCCGATGCCGTGCTGCAGATCATCGACGAACTCGTGAAGATCGACTTGGTCGAGACGTTCGACCTCGGCCCCCAGCAGGGTGCGCTTGACCCGACCCGCAACCCGCAGCGCCGCCTCATTGCGCGGCAGGCGCTCCAACGACATGCGCGCGGATTCGATGCAGTGGTGCACCGCGCGCGGAAACTCCGGGCTCTGGAACAGGAAGCGCAACACCGGCCCTCGCTGGACCCGCACCTGCTCGCTGCGGCGATACATCTGATACGCCGTCAGGGACTTGAGCACGCTGACCCACTGGGCGGTGCCGAAAGGGCGCGGGTCGTCCGCGTCCTCGGGTAGCAGGCTTGCCGAGCGCACGTCCACGATGCGGGTGGTCATGTCCGCCCGTTCCAGGCTGCGGCCGATGCGCAGGAACTCGAAGCCCTGGTCATGGAGCATGGTCCCGGTAAGGAGTCCGAAAATGGTCTGGGTGCCTAGGATCACGCGACGCAGGTAGTCGTAGCGCCCGCGCTTGGTCATGCCGACCTGGAGCTCGTCGCGCACGTAGAGGTAGAGCTCGTTGATCTGCTCCCAGCCCTCCCGGGGCACGATATCGCGGATGGTGCGGCAGTTCTCCCGCGCCGACGCAAGGGCATGGAGAATCGAGCCCGCGTGGCGCTCGTCACCGAGCAGGAAGCGCACCACCTGCCGCTCGCCATAGTCCCGGTAATGCTCATCGAACAGGGCGTTGGCCCC
Source organism: Pseudomonadales bacterium (assembly GCA_036351675.1). Lineage (GTDB taxonomy): Bacteria > Pseudomonadota > Gammaproteobacteria > Pseudomonadales > Azotimanducaceae > JAZBPO01. The sequence goes on along the minus strand of JAZBPO010000196.1, from coordinate 375 downwards.
GGTGATGTCCACCAGCGGCCGCCAGCCAGGGGCGACGCCCCGGGGCAGGTCCAGGAGCAGGTTGGCGTTGACCATGACGATGCGTGCCGTGTCCTCGGCGCGCTCGAGATCGCGGGAAAGCCAATAGATGTTCTCGGCTACACGTGAAAGCATAATCAGACCTCCGGCACGTCCACGATCCAGGTGTCCTTGCTGCCCCCGCCCTGGGAGGAGTTCACGACCAGCGACCCCTTGCGTAGCGCCACCCGGGTCAGTCCGCCCATGGTCACCTGCTGGCGATCCGCCGACAGGATGAAGGGACGCAGATCCACATGACGCGGCTCGAGCTTCTTGCCGATGATCGTCGGCACGGTCGAGAGCTTCAGCGCCGGCTGG
>JAZBPO010000195.1:0-12540 GCA_036351675.1 Pseudomonadales bacterium | reverse complement strand
CCGTCGCCGCAGGAGTCCGCGGCGACGGCCGAGCCGTCAGGATGCGATCACTCGGCGATGACGAGCACGCCGACCGTCGTCAGCACGTCCGAGTGGAGCTGGATGTCCACCTCGAACTCACCGACCTCGCGGATCGCTCCGAGGGGCATCTTGACCTCGGCGATGGCCACTTCCTGCCCGGCCGCGGTGAGGGCGTCCGCGATCTCGCGGGGACCGACGGAACCGTAGAGCTTGCCCTCGTCAGCACGCGCCGCGATGGTGACGGTCATGCCCTCGAGGCCCGCGGCACGGCCGCGGGCACCGTCGAGCAGCGCCTTGGCCTGGGCCTCGAGTTCGGCGCGCCGCGACTCGAACATCTCGCGGTTCGCCTTCGTCGCCCGCACGGCCTTGCCCTTCGGAATGAGGAAGTTGCGGCCGTAGCCGTTCTTGACGGCGACCTCGTCGCCGAGGTCACCGAGATTGCCGATGCGTTCCAGCAGGATGACTTGCATGGTTCCGGTTCTCCTCGGGCTCAGCCGTGACTGTCGGCGTAGGGCAGCAGCGCGAGATAGCGCGCACGCTTGACGGCCCGGGAGAGCTGGCGCTGATAGCGCGCGTTGGTGCCCGTGATGCGCGAGGGCACGATCTTGCCGGTCTCGGTGATGTACTGCTTGAGCGTGTCGAGATCCTTGTAGTCGATCTCCTTGACGCCTTCGGCGGTGAAGCGACAGATCTTGCGGCGGCGATAGAAGCGGGACATGGGTCAGCCCTCCGACTCGTCAGCGGTCTCGCGAGCGCCTTCACGCTCGCCACGGTTCTCGGAGTCCTCGCGACGCGGACGGCGCTCACGATCGCCCCGGTCACCCCGGTCACCCCGGTCGCCGCGATCACGATCCCGGCCGCGCTCCTCGCGCTCAGGCTTCATCATCGGCGACTGCTCGGACACGGCCTCGTCCTTCACCAGCACGAGCGAGCGGATGACCGCGTCGTTGAAGCGGAACAGGCCCTCGAGTTCGGCGCGCACCTCGTCGTCGCACTCGATGTTCATGAGCACGTAGTGGGCCTTGTGGACCTTGTTGATCGGGTAGGCGAGCTGGCGGCGGCCCCAGTCCTCGAGGCGATGGACGCTGCCGCCCTTCTCCTCGACGAGCCCCTTGTAGCGCTCCACCATGGAGGGCACCTGCTCGCTCTGGTCCGGATGGACCAGGAACACGACTTCGTAGTGACGCATGGTCGACTCCCTACGGATATGAAGCCCCCGCCACGGCAGCGTGGGGCAAGGAGTCCTCAGGCAGGGAGGCGGGCACGCGACGCTCGCACCCTGCGAAAGGGAGCGCGGATTCTACGGATGGACCCGGACCGCCACAACCCCCGTGCAGCCGGGTTCCGGCGCCCTCAGTAGCGGAGCGAGAGGCAGCTCAGGCCGCCGTCCATCTTCCTGAACTCGGACACGTCCAGCTCGACGACCGAATAGTCGAGGGCTCGGATCGCTTCCAGGGTCCGCGGACAGCCGGCGGGGACGAGCACCGTGTCGTTGATCCACAGCGAGTTCGCCGCGTACGCCTCCTCCCGCGGGACCTCGATGCACGAGAAGCCCCGGAAGGACGGTGCGCCGACGAATTCGCCGGTCACGAGCAGGCGATCGTGTTCGAGGGAGTTCACGCCGGTCTTCAGGTGCAGCATCTCCCGCATGGGTACGGTCTCGCCGTCGAGACCGTAGTCCCGCAGGATCGCGAGCAACTGCTCCGCGCCGGACGCGTTCGTGCGGGCCGACAGCCCCACGTAGAAGTGATCGCCCACCATCATGACATCGCCCGCATCGAGGGTGCCGGGCGCCTCGATGCGGGCCACGCGCTCGAAGCGATCCTCGATCTCGGGCTCGATGAGATCCGCCTCGCCGCGGCGACTGGCCGCGCCGGGCCGCGTGATGACCGCGCCCTGCGGCGTGAGGAGCGCGCTGTCCTCGACGAAGCAGGCGTCCGGGAACGCCTCGGCGGGTTCCAGCACCGTGACCTCCAGGCCGCAGTCGCGCAGCGCGCGGACGTATGCGTCATGCTGCCGCAGGGCGAGGGCGAGTTCCGGCCGGCCGAGGCCGGACGTGGTGATGCCGTTCAGGTAGCTGGCGGCCGGCGGCCGCGTGATGGCATGAGAGAACACCGATGAGCACCGAGCGCGAACGAGAGGGGGCGATCATAGCCTCCCGCCACGGCCCGCTGCGCTTCCTGCTGCCCTCGGCGATCGGCGTCGCGCTCTTCCTGACACCCGTGCCCTGGGACGGCGGCCAGCAGATCCTCGTCGGCATCCTGGCCGGCGGGATCCGCGACCTGCTGGCGCCGGTGATGCCCCTGCTGATCTGTACGCTCTTCGTCGCCTCCGGCCTCGGCTCCGCGGTCGCGACCTGGTTCGAGCCCCGCTCGCTGCAGCGACTCCCCCTGCTGCGCCGCGTGCTGATCACGACGGCGCCCTGGCTCGCGCTGCGCATGCTCGGGGCGGTGCTGAGCACGCTGGCCGCCCTGCAGCTCGGGCCGGCCTGGATCATCGGCGAGAACACGGGGCAGACGGCCTACGTGGAGCTCGCCGGCCTGATCCTCTGCATCATGCTGGTCGCGAACTTCCTGCTGCCGCTGCTCACGGACTTCGGCTTCCTCGATCTCGTCGGGACCCTGCTCGAGGGCTTCTTCAAGCGGGTCTTCGGCCTGCCGGGACGCGCCGCGCTGGACGCGATCACCTCCTGGGTCGGCGACTCCTCCGTGGGTGCCCTGCTGACCATCAAGCAGTACGAGCAGGGGCACTACACGGCACGGGAGGCCGCCGCCGTGGTGACCAACTTCTCCGCCGTGTCCCTGCCCTTCTGCGTCGTGATCGCGCAGCTCGCGGGGCTGCTCGAGCAGTTCGTGCTGTTCTACGCATCGACGGTCCTCTGCGGGATCCTCTGCGCCCTGATCACGCCGCGTCTGCCACCGCTGGCCCGCATCGGCAACGGCCGCTTCCCGGGGGCGCCCGCCACGACACCGGCGAAGCAGGAAGCGGGGGGCGTCTGGCGCCGGGCGTGGCAGCGCGCCCTCGTCGCCGGCGGGCGTGGGCCGAGCGCTGCCGAGATCCTGCACCGCGCCGGCCACACCATCCTCGACATCTACCTGGCGGTCCTGCCCGCAGCCATGACCATCGAGTTCATCGCGCTCGTCGTGGTGGAGTACAGCGATCTGCTCACCTGGCTCAGCCTGCCCATGCTGCCGCTCCTCGCGCTGCTGCAGATCCCGGACGCCTGTGCGGTGCTGCCCGGCACGCTCGTGGGCTTCTTCGACCAGTTCATCCCGGCGATCATCAGCGCGGACATCGAGGACCCGGTCTCGCGCTTCGTGCTCGCGGGTCTTTCGATCACGCAGCTGATCTTCATCGCCGAGAACGGCGTGCTCGTGCTGCGCAGCTCGATCCCGCTGAACTTCGGTCAGCTGGCGCTGGTGTTCCTGCAGCGGACGCTCGTCAGCCTGCCGGTGCTGACGCTGATCGCGCACGCGCTCTACTGAACGAGAGGCCCGAGGCCGTTCGGAAGGCTGATCGCCGCGATCCGCGGCGTCGACCCCGCGACCCTGGCTCTCGAGCTCGTCGTGCTGACGCTCGGGCTGTTCGTGGGCGTACATCTGAAGAAGCTGCCGTTCGAATTCTTCGCGCGCGTGGATGACGCGCAGGAACCGATCCGCTACTACCGTGCCGACCTCGGCCGCGCGAGCGCGCTGCTGCTGCCACGCCTCCCCTTCACGTCGGACATCGAGGTCGGTCTGCAGCTGGAAGATCTCGACATGGAGACCGCGTGCGCCTCGGTACCCCTCAGGAGCGCGATGGCAGAGGTCCTCGACTCGCGCAGGGACCTGCTCGCAGACGTGCGACGGCTGTCGCTGCAGCTGGAAGCGGTGCGCGCGGCGCTTCCGAGGAATCCATGAGGTGTCTACGCGCGCTGGCGCACCACCTCGTAGAGCGCCACGCCGGCGGCGACCGAGACATTGAGCGACTCGACCTGCCCCAGCATCGGCAGACGCACGAGCACGTCGCAGGCCTCGCGCGAGAGGCGTCGAAGGCCCTTGTCTTCCGAACCCATCAGCACGGCGACGGGACCCGACAGATCCGTCTGCCAGGGCGCGGCCTCGCCTTCTCCGGCGAGGCCGACGAGCGTGAGCCCGCGCTGACGCAGCCAGTCGAGGGTGCGGGCCAGGTTGGCCACGGCGATCACCGGCACCGTCTCGGCTGCGCCGGAGGCGACGTTGCGCGCCGCGGCATTGAGCGGCGCGGTGCGCGAGCGCGGCACGACGACGGCATCCACGCCGGCAGCGTCGGCGCTGCGCAGACAGGCGCCGAGATTGCGCGGATCGGTGAGCCCCTCCAGAACCAGCAGCAGGGCCGGTCCCCGGCGGGCGTCGAGGATGGCCTCGAGCTCGCCCTCGTCGCGGAAATCGGCGCCGCCGGCGCCCGGAGCGCCGTCGAGTTCCGCGACCACACCCTGATGACGCCCCGCCACGAGTGCGTCGAGGTCCCGCCGGGGCCTGCGGACGACCTCGACTTCGCGCTCGGCGGCGAGTTCGAGGAGGCGACGCAGGCGACCGTCACCCCGCCCCTCGGCGACCAGCAGACGACGGACACGACCGCCCCGGAGTGCCGCCTCGACGGCATGGAAACCGCCGGCGTGCTCGCCCGGGGGCGCCCTCCGGCTGCGGCTCACGACCGCCGCTTGCGAGGTCCGCGCGCCTTGCCGCGGGCACTGCCCGTGGCCCGGCCACCACGCTTGTCGCGTGCGTTGCCCCGCGCACCGCCCCTGCCGCCACCGCGCCGATCGTCGCGCTGCTTGCCGGTGCGTCGCGGCGGCCGGTGCGTGGACAGCACCTCGAGGAGCTCGAAGTCGATCTTGCGATCGTCGACGTCGACGCGCGCGAGCTGCACCCGCAGACGATCACCCAGCCCGAAGGCGAGACGCGTGCCGTCGCCGGTGAGCGTCAGGTGCGTGTCGTCGAAGTGGTAGTAGTCCTCCGGCAGACCCGTGACGTGGATCAGGCCGCTGACGTGCACGCCGTCGAGCTCGACGAACAGGCCGAAGCTGGTGACGCCGGTGACCGTGCCCTCGAACTCGTCGCCGATGCGCGACTCCATGAACTCGCACTTCAGCCAGTCGACCATGTCGCGCGAGGCCGTGTCCGCGCGCCGTTCGGTCGCCGAGATGTGCTCGCCGATGTTCTCGAGCCCCGCCTGCTCGTAGGGATAGATCGCTGCCTTCGCGAGGATGCCGGCGCCCTTCTGGCGCAGCACGTGCGAGGACTCGCGGCGCGAACGGATCACGTGGCGAATGGCCCGGTGCACGAGCAGGTCCGCGTAGCGACGGATCGGCGAGGTGAAGTGCGTGTAGGCGGTGAGCGCGAGGCCGAAGTGGCCGTCATTGCGCGCGGTGTACTGGGCCTGCTTCATGGTGCGCAGCACCACGGTCTCGATGACCGATCGGTCCGGCCGGTGCGCGACGGACTCGATGAGCTGCTGGAGATCGGCCGGCGTGGGGATGTCGCCACCGGGAACGGCGACCCCGAGGCCGGCCAGGAAGGCGCGCAGATCCTCGGCGCGCGACGCCGACGGCGAGTCGTGGACCCGGTAGAGCCCGGGCAGTTCGTGCTGAGCGAGAAAGCGCGCGGCCGCCACGTTCGCGGCGATCATGCACTCCTCGATGAGCCGATGGGCGTCGTTGCGCACGAGCGGGCGCACCGCCACGACCTTGCCCGCGTCGTCGAGCACCACCTGCGCCTCGCTCCCCGAGAAGTCGACGGCGCCGCGGCGGTGCCGGGCCTCGACGAGGGCACGGAAGAGTTCGTGCAGCACCTCGAGGCGCGGCGCCAGAGCGGCGATCTCCGGATCGTCTTCGCGCACCGCATCGACACCCTGCTCGAGCAGGCGCGCGACGCGGTCGTAGGTGAGGCGCGCCGAGGAGTTCATGATCCCCTCGAAGAAGCGGTAGCCGCTGACGCGGCCGCGCGCACTCACGGTCATCTCGCACACCATGCAGAGCCGGTCGACCCTGGGGCGCAGCGAACAGAGATCGTTCGAGAGTGCCTCGGGCAGCATGGGCACGACGGTACTCGGCAGATAGACCGAGTTGCCGCGCTCCAGGGCCGAGACGTCCAGCGCGGTGCCCGGTCGCACGTAGTGAGAGACGTCGGCGATGGCCACGAGCACGCGCCAGCCGCCACCCTTGCGCGGCTCGCAGTAGACCGCATCGTCGAAGTCGCGGGCGTCCTCGCCGTCGATGGTGACGAGATCGAGGCCGCGCAGGTCGACGCGGCCGCGGGCGTCCTCGGCGTGCACCTCGCTCGGCAGCGCGGCGAGTTCGCCGTCGAGTTCGTCCGGCCAGACGCGCGGAACACCGTGCGCGCCGAGGATCACCTCGACGCGCGTCGCATGCTCGGAGGCATCACCGAGGACGCGCTCGACCCGTCCCCAGGCCGGGGCATGGGCCTCGGGGAAGCGCGTCAGCTCGACATCCACCCAGTCACCCGGCTCGGCGCCGCCGGCGTCCTCCGGCGCGATCAGGATCTCGTGCGGGATGCGTCGGTTCGCGGGCTCGAGGATGCCGACACCACCGGCGCGCCCGAAGCGGCCCGTGATGTGGTGATGGGCCCGCTCGATGACCTCCGTGACCACGCCCTCGGGCTTGCCGTCGCGGCGGTGGCCGGAGATGCGCGCGAGCACCAGGTCCCCGTCCATGGCGGAGTGGAGCTGACGCTCGTGGATGTGGACGTCGTCGCCGCCGTCCTCGCGGATCAGCCAGGCGAAGCCGTCGCGGTGCGCCTGGATCCGCCCCTTGAAGAGATCGAGCTTCTCGACGAGCGCGTAGCGGCCGCGGCGGTCGACGATGAGCTGACCGTCCCGACACATGGCGCGCAGGCGCCGACGCAGGGCTTCGAGATCGCGTTCACCGTCGATGCGGAGCAGCGCGGCGGTGGCATCGATGTTCAGGGGGCGCTGCGCCTCGCGCAGGCGTTCCAGGATGAGCTCGCGCGAGGCGATGGGATGGGCGTAGCGGGCGGACTCGCGGTCCGCTTTGGGATCTTCGATGGTCTTCTTCTTCCGTGAACTCACGGCCGTGCGGCACCCGAAGGGATGCGACCGCGGGATGAAGCCTGGGCGGATACGCGTTTCACGCGCTGATCCTAGCAGGCCGGGGATCGATCAGGAGGGATCGGATGGTGCCGAGGAGAGGACTTGAACCTCCACGGGGTTACCCCCACCAGCACCTGAAGCTGGCGCGTCTACCAATTTCGCCACCTCGGCGTTCCGAGCATCCGGGGTCCCGGGCGCTCAGGGCGGCGAACCTTACGAACCGCGCCCGACCTTGTCAATCGGGCGCAGCGCGAAGGCCGCACTGCGCCCGGGCACGCGTGGCCGTCAGGGAATCGGCGCGTAGCCGTCTGCCCTGCCCGCCGTGACGACGGCGACCGCATCGTGGCCGTGCAGGCTCTCGTAGTGATTGATGCGGACCCAGAAGTCCTCGACGCGATCGTCCTCGAGCAGGGCACCCTTGATCTTGCGGCCGGCGTCCTCGCAGAACATGAGGTTCTGACCGTTCAGGCGTGCGAATTCCTGCTCGTCCTCGCGCTTCACGGCGGCCTGCACGGGCGTCTTGAGCGTGCCCTCGAGGAGGTCGACGAGTGCCGTGATCGGGAATTCGTCCAGGTCGTCAGCGAGCGTCGTCAGCACCTCGGCGACGCTGCGCTGGCTGTGCGGCGTGGCGACGACGCCCTGCTCGGTCCCGAGCCAGGCGCGGACCGCTTCGGCGTCGACCTTGCCGGACGTCGCGAAGTCCTCCTCGAACTGCTGCTGGATCAGCTGGCGCGCGAGCGCCGCCGAGCAGGGGCAGGTCGACGAGTAGGTGACGTCGACACCGAGCTCCACGAAGGACTTGCCGTCCTTGAGCTGTGCCCGGATGCGCACCGGGTAGCTCGCCCAGCCCGAGTTGTCGCTCTTGAGCGCCTGGCGGCGCACGAAGTGCTGGAAGCGGATCTCGACGAAGGCGCGCGTCGACAGGTCGTCGTGCGACTCGAGAAGACCGGCGAGGAGGGCGTGGAGCGTGCGCGGCGTCAGCGCCTCGCCGCTCGCCATGGCTTCGAGCTGCAGGTAGAGGCGCGACATGTGGATGCCCTTCGCCTGCGCGTCCGCGAGGTCGACGTAGACCTGGGCCTCACCGTGTACGGGGCTGGCCCGACCGGCATCGAGGATCGTGAAGGGCTGGTGGATCCCGGACATGCCGACCCAGTCGAGCGTGCCCTGCGGCTGCTGGTGGGCGTGATTGGCGATGTCGGGCATGCCGCCCGTGAAGGTGACGACGGAAGCAGTGCTCATCTCGAGGTTCCCGTGCGCAGGGCCGTCCGGCCCGGAGTGAGTCGACTTGGGCCGACAGGTACCGCCCGGACAGAACCCGGACAACGGATCCGACTATACGAAGAAGCGCCTCCGCATTGCAACTCTATCTATACAAAACATGGACAAGACCTAGCGCTTCGATCAACTACTCCTGAGCGCCTCCAGCTCCTCCGGCGCCAGCTCACGCGCCTCGTCGGCGAGCAGGACGGGAATGCCGTCCCGCACCGGATAGGCCAGCCCGCTCGCGGCGCAGAGCAGCTCGTCCTCTGCTTCCGACGGCACGAGGCGCGCCTTGCTGACCGGGCAGACGAGGATGGCGAGGAGTTCGCGATCGATCACGGCAGGGCTCCGAAGGGGCGTGAAGAGGGCACCGCGGAGCACGCGTAGACTCCGGGACACGGCGCAAGTGTAACCGGATCGATCGGAGGAAGCGGGTGGAGGAAACGGCGTGGATACAACGCAGGACGCGCATCGTCTGCACGATCGGGCCGGCGAGTGACGACGTCGCCACGCTCCGCGCCATGCTCGAGTCGGGCATGGACGTCGCGCGCCTGAACTTCTCCCACGGCGATCACGCCCAGCATGCACGGCGCATCGCCGACCTGCGCCGCGCTGCCGCGGAGCTCGATCGCCCCCTCGCCCTGCTTCAGGACCTGCAGGGGCCGAAGATCCGCATCGAGGGTCTCGGAGCCGAGGGTATCGAGCTGGTCACGGGCGCCGCGATCGACCTTACCGGCAGCGGCTCCGGTGCGCGGCCCGCCCGGGACGCACCGCTGCTCACCGTGTCCTACGCGGCCTTTCACGACGACGTGGCGCCGGGCATGGACGTGCTCCTCGACGACGGCCACCTTGCCGTGCGCGTCGCCGAAGTCACGCAGGGCCGCGTCCGCTGCGAAGTCGTGCACGGCGGCCTGCTCAAGCCTCGCAAGGGCGTCAACCTGCCCGGCGCGGTGCTCACGGTGCCGGCCCTGACGCCGAAGGATGCGGCCGATCTGGAGTTCGGCCTCGCCCAGGGGGTCGACTTCGTGGCGCTGTCCTTCGTTCAGCGAGCCTCCGACGTGGCGGAGGTGAAGGCACGCATCGCCGCGGCCGGCCACGACGTGCCGGTGATCGCGAAGATCGAGAAGCCCCAGGCGGTCGAGCGCATCGACGAGATCCTGGAAGTCGCCGACGCGATCATGATCGCACGCGGCGATCTCGGCGTGGAACTGCCCCCGGAAGAGGTCCCCCGGATCCAGAAACGCCTCATCCGCCGCGCCGTCCAGAGCGGCGTGCCGGTGATCACGGCGACGCAGATGCTCGAATCCATGATCGGCTCGCCACGTCCGACCCGTGCCGAGGCCTCGGACGTGGCGAACGCCGTCCTCGATGCGACGGACGCCGTGATGCTCTCCGGGGAAACGGCGAGCGGGGCCCACCCCGTCGAGGCCGTGCGCATGATGGCGCGCATCGTCGCGCTCACGGAGCGCGACCTCGAGCCGCGCTGGGATCTGCTGCGCAGGGACCGGACACAGGCCTACGCACCGAAGCTGGCCGTCGGCTACTCGGCCTGCCATGCAGCGGAGATGACCCGCGCCGCAGCCATCGTCTGCCTCACGGGCAGCGGCTCCACGGCGCGGACCGTCGCCCGCTTCCGGCCGCTGACGCCGCTCGTCGCGCTCACCCACGACGACGTGACCCGGCGGCGCCTGGCGCTGGTCTGGGGTGTGCACGCCCTTCCCGTCGGCGACTTCGGAGAGGACGGGGAAGCGGCCGTACGCACCATCACCCGGCGCCTGCTCGAGCTCGGCTTCGTTCGGCCCGGCGACCACGTCGTGCTGACCGCAGGTCTGCCCTTCGGCGCGCGTGGCACCACGAACACGCTGCGCATCGAGACCATCGAAGCCGGCGACTGAACAGCGGCCTGCGGCGACTTCGAGCGCCCGCGGACCGGGTACGGTGGGGGCCGTCAGCCAGCCGTGAAGGGATTCCGCAGCACGATCGTCTCGGCCCGGTCCGGGCCCGTGGAGATGATGTCGATGGGGGCCCCGACGGCTTCCTCGATGTGCTCGATGTAGCGGCGTGCGTTGACCGGCAGGGCGTCGAGGCTGCGGGCGCCCGCCGTCGACTCGCTCCAGCCGGGAAGCTCCTCGTACACGGGCACGATACGTTCGTAGTCGTCGGATGCGAGGGGCGCACGGCACTCGGAGCCGTCGGCGTCCCGATAGGCCGTGCAGATGCGGATCGTGTCGAGCCCGTCGAGGACGTCGAGCTTCGTCAGGCACAGACCGGAGATGCTGTTGATGCGGATGGACTGGCGCAGTGCGACCGCGTCGAACCAGCCGCAGCGCCGCGGCCGCCCCGTCGTCGCACCGAACTCGTGCCCGCGCTCGGCGAGACGACGCCCGGTGTCGTCGAAGAGTTCCGTGGGAAAGGGCCCCGAACCCACGCGCGTCGCATAGGCCTTGGTGATACCGAGGATGTTGTCGAGATAGAGGGGGCCGAAACCGGACCCCACCGCCGTACCTCCGGCCGTGGTGTTCGACGAGGTCACGAAAGGATAGGTCCCGAGGTCGATGTCGAGCAGCGCGCCCTGAGCGCCCTCGAAGAGGATGTCGCGCCCGGCGATCCGATAGCCGTGCAGCAACTCGACCACGTCCGTCACCAGCGGCTTGATCTCCTCCCCGGCGGCGAGCGTCCCATCGAGCACAGCACGATGGTCGAGGGGCGCGGCACCGTAGTACTTCTCGAGCACGAAGTTGTGGTAGTCCATCACTTCCTCGAGCTGGAAGGCGAAGCGCTCGGCGTCGAAGAGATCGCCGATGCGCAGCCCGCGGCGCGCGACCTTGTCCTCGTAGGCGGGACCGATGCCGCGCCCCGTGGTGCCGATCTTCTTGTTGCCGCGCCGCGCCTCGCGCGCCTGATCGAGGGCGACGTGATAGGGCAGGATCAGCGGGCACGCCGGCGAGACGCGCAGGCGCTCACGGGCCGGGACGCCCCGGGCCTCGAGTTCGCGCAGCTCCGTCAGCAGCGCTTCCGGCGCGAGCACCACCCCGTTGCCGATCACGCACATGACGTCGTCGCGGAGGATCCCCGAAGGAATCAGGTGCAGCACGGTCTTCGCGCCGTCGATGACGAGCGTGTGCCCGGCGTTGTGCCCTCCCTGGAAGCGCACCACGGCCGCCACGTTCTCCGTGAGCAGATCGACGATCTTGCCCTTGCCCTCGTCACCCCACTGGGTGCCGATCACCACGACGTTCCTGCCCATGTTCAGGCCCCGGTCTCAGTGTCCTGTCGGTTCGCCGTCGAGCGGAACGCGGACCCAGTCCCCGTCCCGCCATTCGAGCCGCTCCTCCGCGCACGCCGCCGACGGTGAGGCGACCACGCGCAACCCCTCGTCGCGAAGCGCCTCGGCGCGGCGCCAGAGCGCTCGCTGACGCTCCGGGTCGAGGCCCTCGTCGTCCGGCGCAAGCACGGTGCCGCGCGCAGCCGGCGGCTCCACGCCGAGCTCGGCCAGCACCTTGAGATCGGCGTCGAAACCCGTCGCGGGCCGCGCGCGACCGAAGGCGCCGCCGACGCCGTCATAGCGGCCACCGCCGGCGACGATGCGGCCATGATCCGCCGCATAGGCGGTGAACACGGTACCGCTGTGATAGTTGTAGCCGCGCAGTTCCGCCAGATCGAAACGAAGTTCGAGGCCGGCCGCGCGGCGCTCCGCGAGCTCGGCGATCCGCTCGAGCTCCTCGAGCGCGGCGCCGACCGCGGCCGGTGCGCCGGCCAGCGCTTCGCGGGCGCGGGCGAGCGTGCCCAGGTCGCCGTAGAGCGACGGCAGGACGCGGATCAGCTCCGCCGCCTCGGCACCGCAATCGGTCTCCGTGAGCACGAGGTCGATGTCGGAGCCCGCCTTGCGCTGCACGGCGTCGAACAGGCGCCCGGCCGCTTCCGCGTCGAGTCCGGCGAGCGCCGCGAGGCTGCGATAGATGGCCACGTGACCGAGTTCCACCTGCACCTGACCGTCACCATCGCAGACGCCCGCAGCCTGCAGCGTACGCACCATGAGCGCGAGGATCTCCGCGTCTCCCGAAGGCCCGTCGACGCCGTAGAGTTCCGCGCCGATGCGCAGCGGCGTACGCGTCCCGAGCAATCCCTCGGGACGTGTCCTCAGCACCGTTCCGGCGTAGCAGAGGCGGG